>JASJCP010000027.1 GCA_030065935.1 Xenococcaceae cyanobacterium MO_167.B27 | reverse complement strand
GTAGAAGCATTTTGTAAAAGTTGTTTAAGAGTTTCTGCCGATTCAGTTATTTCAATTTTTACTACCCCTGACATATTTATTGGCGATCGCTATAAGTAACTACTTCTACAAGTGTAGCTGAAGTTAGTGAAATTGGTATAATTTGATTTAATTTTAGTAAGTGTCGTATTGAGTAGTAGCACGTCTAAGCTAAAATTCTGGGTTCAAATTTGATAAAAGATAATATTAATTGCGAGCGAGACCCTCACACTATCCAACAAATGAATCTAGACTTGCTAGTAGGTTGGGTTTCGTCCCTCAACCCAACATCTACAAATAATTATTGGGTTGCACTATTATTTAATCCTACCTACCAATCTGTAACCTATTGCCAACATTTTGGGATTTTGTATTAAACAAGTCGCAAGGTAGATATTACGGACTTTACAATGTAAGCAGATTCAACAATATCTGCTCCCATCACCTAACTATTTATGAAACTTCATCTCAAAATTTGGCGACAACACAACCGAGAAGCTACAGGAAAATTTGTCCAATATACCCTATCCAACGTAGATCCTGAAATGTCCTTTCTAGAAATGCTGGATGTACTAAACGAACAACTGATTAAAAACAATCAACAACCTGTAGAGTTTGATAATGACTGTAGAGAGGGAATATGTGGCTCTTGTGGGATGGTAATTAATGGTATTGCTCATGGAAAGCAAAAACTCACTGCTGCTTGTCAGCTACATCTACGCTCTTTCAAAGATGGAGAAACTATTATAGTTGAGCCGTGGCGTGCTAAAGCCTTTCCTGTAATTAAAGATTTAGTAGTAGACCGCTCTTCTCTAGACAGAATTATGATTGCAGGGGGTTATGTTTCAGTAAATACAGGGGCACCACCCGATGCTAACTCTTTACCTATACCAAAAGCAGAGAGCGATCGCGCTTTTGATTATGCTGCTTGTATCAGTTGTGGTGCTTGTGTTGCAGCTTGTCCTAACGCTTCTGCTTCTCTATTTACTGCTGCTAAGATATCTCATTTGGCGTTGCTTCCTCAAGGAGATCCTGAAAGAAAGTTACGAGTCAATAGAATGACTGAACAAATGGCGCAAGAAGGCTTTGGCGACTGTTCCAACCACGGAGAATGTGAAGCAGTTTGTCCTAAAGGTATCTCTATTGATGCTATTGCGATGATGCGTCGAGAATATATTAAATCACAGTTGTGACTTTACACAGATAATATGAAGTCCGCTCTTTATAGTTACATTTTAGGTTAGAAACAAGGTCAGGGGTCAGGGGTCAGAAAGTTTAACATTAATTAATTGCGCTCATAAGTTTTTTTCTAACTAATTAAACGGACTTGATATAAAAAAAATAGCTCTTTGTTATAAAAACTAGATAATAGTCCTCTTGAGAGGACTTGATAATATTAACCAAGAAATTTATTTCTTGGTGATTTATCGCAGATGGTGCAAGATATAATACCAATTCTCATATATTATCGAGAGACTTATACCAATTCCAAAAATTACTGCTACACATCGATCTCCGTGTCTGGTTTGTCTCCCTGTCTCCGCGTCAATCATAGTCACGCAAACTTAAATAAAAATGGTATTATTATCCACCACTAACAGGAGGGATAAAAACTATTTCATCACCATCATTGAGTATGGTATCAGCTTCCACAAATTCTAAGTTGACACCAAAACGAGTAACATCGCGCCACTTTTCTAGTTGTGGTTGTTGCGCTAATACATAATCTAATACTTCACCTACAGTAGTTCGAGACGGAAAATCCAACTCTAGTTCAGGTAAGTTATAAGCTTCCTGATAAGCAGCAAATAATTTTATAATTACAGTCATCTTAAATCTCCGAGAGACTCCTTACTTTAGGGAGGAGAGGAATGTTGCAAATCGCCGGGAGGGGGCTTGAAAACAGAGGTTGTTTGACTGAGCAACATATTCAAGGTCTATTGAAGCCCCCTTCCCGCCACTCAAAGCGGGTTGAGATTTGCAATATACAAATGTAACTGGATGAGTTATAATCTAGTTATGACTCAGACTATAACAGTATCTTGCAAGCTTGAAGTTCCGCCAAATATCGCTCCAGAAATAGATAAGACTCTGGAGAAGTTTGCGGATGCTTGTAATCACATACTCGATACTGCGTTGATGGAAAATGTAACCAACACAACCAAGTTGCACCACTTGATATATAAAGATGTTAGAGGTGCTACTGGCTTGAAAGCAAACCATGTCTGTCAAGCTATTCGTAGGGTTGTTGGCAATCTGAAAGCTACCTACAGAATCAAACAATTTCGTCCTACAAGTATTTCTCTTGATGCTCGTACTTTTAAATATGAAGAAGAAAATCAAATAGTAGGAGTCACTTTGATTAGTGGGAGAAAAAAGTTCAACCTTTCTATTGGTAACTATCAAAGAGGATTGCTTAAAGGTCATATTCCTACGTCCGCCACTTTGGTTAAGCGAAAGAATGGAGATTACTACATTCAGATAGCAGTCAATATTCCTACTCAACCACCATCTCATACTCCCAGAACCATAGGAGTTGACCTCGGACGACGTAGCATTGCTGCTACCTCTACCGAAAAAACTTGGAATGGTGACAAACTTAATCAAACTAGAGATAGGTATAGTCGAGTCAGAGCTAACGTTCAAAGCAAACGCACTAAGAGTTCTAAAAGACTTCTTAGAAGGCTCTCTGGTAGAGAACGTCGGTTTCAATCGTGGTTGAACCACAATATAGCTAAAGAGCTTGTAACTGAAGCTAAAAATACTAATTCTGCATTGGCATTTGAGGATTTGAAGGGAATAAGGCAGTCTCTTAACAAAAAGCCTCGTAGCCGAAAAGAACGGCGTAAAACTAACAACTGGGCATTTTACCAGTTGAGGCAATACGTTATCTACAAAGCTGCAATAGCTGGAGTTGAGGTGGTTTTTGTTCCGCCAGCATATACTTCGCAAACCTGCGCTGTGTGCCACCACGTTCATCCCGAAAAAGGAAAATCTTATCGGAGTGGTGAACGATTCAAATGTGGTAATTGTAGTTGGTCGCATAATGCAGACGTGAATGCATCTTTTGTAATTTCCCAGCTTTCGGGGGTGTATGTAAACCATCCCGAAATCTCAGGTATTGTTTGTCAATTGGAAGGACAGCTGAGTCTTTTTCCGATGAACTACGCTTAGGGATAAAGCCCCATGCCTTCAGGCTGGGGTGTGTTTACAGAAGAGTCTGACATCAAAAATAGTACCAATTATTGACAATTGTTCCATAAAAAACCTCTGGCAAAACATGAAAGATGAAGGATGAAGGACTCAGAAGTTATCAGTTATCAGTTATCAGTTATCATCAACCACCACCTCCCCCAGTCCCCGACTCTCCCCAATTCCCCAATCCCCAATCCCCATTCCCCAATTACTTATTCCTCTACACGATAGCCAAATTCTGCTAAACGTAATCTTGATTGTCGCCATTTCGGTTCTACTTTCACAAATAATTCTAAATAAACTTTACCTGCAATTAGTTTTTGAATTTGTTGACGTGCTTCCGAGCCTATTTGCTTTAGCATACTACCTTTATTGCCTATAATAATTCCTTTTTGGGATTTTCTCTCAACATTAACTGCTGCAAAAACCTTAGTTATCTTAGGAGTTTCTTCAATTTTTTCAATAGAAATAGCCACAGAATGGGGGATTTCTTGACGAGTGTGTAATAAAATTTGCTCTCTAATTAATTCCGCCATAATAAATCTTTCTGGCTGGTCTGTTACCAAATCAGGGGGATAATAATAAGGACCTGTTTCTAAGTTTTCAGCTAAAATCTTCTGTAGAGTTTCTGTCCCTTCTCCTGTGGTTGCAGAAAATTTTACTACTGACCAATTTGTCTGATCAATTAACTCTAAATAACTATCATCAATTTCTTGATAATTTTCAGGTTGTAAATCAATTTTATTGAGTCCTAAAATTACAGGAGTTTTACTATCTTTTAAAAGCTCAATAATAAAGCGATCGCCTCCTCCTGAAAAAGTGGAACTATCAACTACAAATAAGATTAAATCTACAGAATTAATGGCTAATTTAGCATTCTTAACTAAGACTCTACCTAATTCATGATGTGGTTTATGAATCCCAGGAGTATCAACAAAAATAATCTGAAATTCGGGAGTAGTTAATATTCCTTGAAGACGGTTACGAGTAGTTTGGGCAACAGGAGAAGTTATGGCTACTTTTTCCCCTACTAATTGATTCATTAAAGTGGATTTACCCACATTGGGTCTGCCAATAATTCCTACAAAACCAGATTTAAAATTATCTGGTGCAATAGGTATAGTAAATTGAGTTTCAGTCATTGTAACTAAATAATTTATATTGCTAAAATATCTAAAACATATTCCCCTTGGTTAACACATTGGTTAATAGATCTATCAAATACTATGCCATCTGTTTCTGCGTGAATATCAATCACTTCAGGTAATTGTTTTTTCTTATTAAAACTCAACAGTTGATAAAGGCGATCGCCTTGTCTTACTGCTGTTTTCAAAGGTAGTCTATTTTGAATCATCCCACCGCGAGGCGCGTAATAGCTATTAACGGTATTTCTCTTAACTAATTTAATAGGTTTACTCTCTAATCTAGACCCAGTATTTAAGATTTTTTTATAAGATAAATAGTTTTTAATTCCTCGTACTCCCTTGACAATTGATGTGGAATTCATAGTCATACCCGAACCTAATTCTACAGTCCAAGATTCTAAATCAAATAGAATTTTTTTTCCTAATTTATTCAGTTCTCTTTCTAATGCTAACCAGGGTTTTAAAAAAGCCTCATCAAAAGCATCTCCGTCATATTCTGTCATTAAAACGCCATATTCCATTAAAAAATATTGGGCGGATTCTTCTCTTGTGCCAAAACAAAACAAAAAATCTAGCCCCTGATTAGTAGAGCTATGAATATCAATTACATAATCTGCATCCAAACACAAAGACTGTAATTTAGCTCGATATTGTTTGCTAACTGTGCCACTTTTAGGCTGCTGTAATTTTACTAATTCTTCTTCCCACGCAGATTGAATCTTTGCTCGATAATTCTTCTTAATAACCTCTGGATCATTATTTATTTGAGACTGGGCAAACTCTGTTAAATACTGACATTTTTTTTCATAGTCCCAAAAAATACGATTCCAATTTTTGCCATCATAACTATTAAACCGACCAGTAGAAAATACATGACTCCTCTGACTTGTACCCAAAGGATTACAGACAGGAACTAACCAAATTTCCCCCTGAATTGCACTAGAATCTAGGGATGAAAGAAAATCAATTAACTGTTGAATAACTCCATTCCCGACAATTTCTGCGCCATGAAGATTCGACTGAATATAAACTTTTTTTCCTGGTTGATTACCAATAAATTTATATACCTGAAGACATAACATATCTCCCGATGCAAGTTGCAGCAAATCATAACTAGAAATAATTGGAATCATAGGAACAAACCCTAATAATTGCGCTCTCTAAACTATTTAGTAGATATCTCACGAAAGTCAACTTTTTATCTTACAGTAATACTAAATTAAATGAGAGATTTAGTGTAGACATCTTGGTGGTGAGGGAGACGCTCGCACTACTGGTCTGTCAACTTTTAATTGATGGGTTGAAACAAGCAGAGGGGGAATATTTATCAAGATTTACCCCTCAAATTAATATTGACCGCGAGAGAGGCTTCCGGCTAGGAAGCCTCTCTAATCGCGGTGTTGACGCTCTACTACGAAGAATGGTCACAAATCAAATCGGATTGCTATAGCTCGAATGCTTTTCAGGTAGTATCCGCAATTCATCAATTGCGGATACCGAGATTGATCGCGCCTTATGCAAAATCTTAATTCAACGCTTCTGCTGTATCAGGAGAATTCGCCAATTCAGCTAATCTTTCTTGTTGATCTTGGGAAATACAAGATTGAATCATGTGTTCAATATTTCCTTCTAATGCACCAGCAAGAGTAAAGTTTTGCCCTAATCTATGGTCAGTAACACGATTATCCTTGTAGTTATAAGTACGTATTTTCTCAGAACGCGCTCCTGTACCAACTTGTGATCGCCTCATCGAAGTCACAGCTTCTTGTTGTTCAGCCAGTTTCATTTCATATAGTTTAGCCCGCAAAATTTGCATAGCCCGTTCTCTATTTTGTAGCTGTGATCGCTCTTCTGTACAGAAAATTCTAATTCCAGTAGGCTTGTGTATCAAATCCACAGCAGTTTCTACCTTGTTGACGTTTTGTCCTCCAGCACCACCAGAGCGAGCGGTTTTCATTTCGATCTCATTGGGATCGATTTTCACTTCTACATCATCTACTTCGGGCATAATTGCCACTGTAGCAGTAGAAGTATGTACCCTACCCCCTGCTTCTGTTACAGGAACTCTTTGTACTCGGTGTACTCCTGCTTCAAATTTGAGCTTACTATATACTGAGTCTCCTTGAATTTCGAGGATGGCTTCTTTAAATCCTCCCATATCAGCTAAAGACTCACTAACTAGTTTGACTGTCCAGTTTTGTGACTCTGCATATCGAGAATACATCCGAACTAAATCACCAGCCCAAATACTAGCTTCATCTCCTCCTGTACCTGCTCGAATCTCCAACATGATATTTTTATCATCATTGGGGTCTGTAGGTAACAACAAGATTTTGAGACGTTCTTCTAGTTGAGGAATTGTCTCTTCTAACTCCTCTATTTCCATAGCAGCCATTTCCTTCATTTCAGGATCGCTAGCAGATTCTTTATAGATTTCTTTGGCTTCTGCTAATTGTTCTACCGCTTGTTTCCATTCTTCATAAGTATTAACTGTTGTTTCCAAAGAAGATCTAGCTTTAGCAATTTTCTGTAACTCATCTGGGTTAGTAGCAATATCGGGATCTCCCAAGCGACGAGTTAATTCTTGATAAGTTTGCTCTACTGATTTCAGTTTTTCTAGCAAATAACTTTCTGCCATCTTAAACTCCTGATTAAATTAATAAACATCAAAATATAACGAACCCAGCAGTCATATTTACTAACTGCTGGGCTTATAAAATTATTTAATTGGCTATTTTTCCTTTTTGGAATCAGTATTATTAGCACTAGAGTCGAGCATACCGTATTTACGTAAAAAGCGGTCAACTCGTCCTTCTGTATCAATAATTTTTTGTGTTCCAGTATAAAAGGGGTGATTTCCTGACCAAACATCAACGTGAATTTCTGGTTGTGTCGAACCTACAGTCATCACCACTTCACCGTTACAAATAACTTTGGCTTCAGGATACCAAGTAGGATGGATATCTGGTTTGGGCATAATAATTATTCCTCCTAATAACAATTTTAACGCTTGGAGAATTGAGGAGCTTTACGAGCTTTGTGCAATCCGTATTTTTTCCGCTCTTTACAACGAGGATCGCGGGTTAAGTAACCTTCAGTTTTAAGAGGCTGACGATTACTGGGGTCTTGTTGGCATAAGGCTCTAGCTACACCAAGTTTCACAGCATCCGCTTGACCTGTTAAACCACCACCATGAGCATTAACTAAGATATCATACTCATTTTCAAAACCCAAAGTCTCCAGAGGGGCTTTAAGAGATTGAATATAGTTGGGAATTCGGTTAAAGTAGTCATCTCCTGGTTTTCCATTCACTACTACTTTACCTTCTCCTGGGACGAGGCGCACTCTAGCAATAGCAGATTTACGACGACCTGTACCCCAATATACTACTCGATCTTGATTTTCTGTTCCTTCCATTATTTATCTCCTGCGGGAATTGTGTTAATAGTTAGTGGTTCAGGTTGCTGTGCTTGATGAGGATGTTCTGAACCCTTATACACTTTAAGTTTAGTGAACAGCTTGCGTCCCAAAGCATTTTTGGGTAACATCCCTTTGACTGCTTTTTCAATAATGCGTTCGGGTATGCGTGCTTGAAGCTGATCGAAAGTTTCTGTTTTCATCCCCCCTGGTCTTCCAGAGTGACGACGATAGAGTTTTTGTTGTCCTTTTCTACCTGTAACTACTACTTTTTCAGCATTGACAACAATCACAAAGTCTCCTGTATCCATGTGAGGAGTATAAGTAGGCTTATTTTTACCCCGCAAAATCATAGCTATTTCAGTAGCTAGACGACCTAAACGCTGTTGCTCTGCGTCTATTACGTACCATTTCTGCTCTAGAGTATCTTTAGTTGGTAAAGGAGTTTTACTCATTTTTCCTGTATTTGGTAACTAGTTTTATATAGTGAAGACAATTTAGGGAGTTAGAACATAAGTAGGCTGGGTATCAAACCAAATATGTTTCGAGAAAGGAAAAGTGGGATAGCCAACCCTTAATAAGCATAAACCTTTAGCTGGAGCAGAGTATTTAACTTCTTCCCGCCGTTGATTTTGCCATATTTCGGTAAAGCTTTCCAAGCTTCTTTTGCCAATTCCCACCTCAATTAACATTCCCACTAATAGGCGTACCATGCCATACAAAAATCCATCAGCTTGTATTTCCAAATGAAGAAAATAATCTTGGCGATAACACTTAGCTTCTTGGACATTCACCCAAGAATGTTTCCTAGTTGAACCTGCTCTTCTAAAGGCTGCTAAGTTATGCCTACCAATCAAAGGATTTAAAGCAGACTGAATCCAAAGTTCGTTTAAGGTGTTTTGATAATAGTGCCAAGCTATAGATTTAACAAATAAATTTGGTATTTTGCCAGTGTATATTGTATAACGATAGCGTCGCCAGATCGCGCTAAAGCAAGCGTGCCAATCAGAAGGTACTTGGGCAGAAGCCCTGATTAGTATATCTTCTGGCAGTCTCGAATTAAGAACTTTTCCCCATTTATGGGGTGGTATAGAGCCAGAATACTCAAAATGAGCTACTTGTGCTGCTGCATGAACTCCAGCATCAGTCCTTCCAGCACCATAAATAGTTACAGGATGACCCACAACCGAGGCTATCGCGGATTCGATTTCCCCTTGTATGGTTGTTGTTCCCTTGGGCTGTCTTTGCCAACCATTATAGTTAGTCCCTAGATATTGAATTACTAGGGCAATTCTTTGATAATCAGGGTTTTGGGGCAATTTAGACACCATTCATCGGTTATTTGTCTAAACTAGCTCAATAATTGCCATTTCCGCATTATCTCCCCGACGACGCTTGGTTCTGACGATTCTAGTATAACCGCCTTGGCGATCGCTATAGCGATCGCCAACGGCTTTGAATAATTCACTAACTAATTCTTTATCGTAAAGATAGCCTAAAGCTCTCCTTCTAGCAGCAAGAGAGCCGTCTTTAGCTAGAGTAATCATTCGATCTACTTCTTTTCTTACTGCCTTAGCACGGGTTTTGGTGGTGGTAATTTGACCGTGACGAATAATTTGGGTTGCCAAAGAGCGCAGTAAAGCTTTTCTTTGATCTGCTGGCAGCCCTAATTGTGGTACTTTACATCGATGACGCATGATTATTTAATGATTACGAACTAGCTTTTACCTGATTTTTCTTGGGGTAAAGTAATACCCAAACGTTTTTGTAAGGCTTCGATCACTTCATCAGCAGATTTTTGACCGAAGTTTTTGATCTCCAAGAGGTCTTCTTGAGTATAATCTAGCAGGTCGGAAACTGAGTTAATTTGAGCGCGTTTCAAGCAGTTATAAGCTCTTACAGATAGTTGCAACTCTTCTATGGGGATTTGACTAGTGGGGTCTTCATCTTCTGGAAATTCATCTTGAATTGGCTCAAGAGTTAAGTCTTTGAGAGGACTAAATAAATCCACTACAATCCCTGCTGCTTGGGATAAAGCCTCTTCTGGCTTAATGCTGCCGTTGGTCCATATTTCCATTATTAGGCGTTCTCGGACAATAGCACCATCAACACGGGCATCTTCAACACTGTAGTTTACCTTGGTCACTGGCATAAAAACAGCATCTATTTGCAAAAAGTCTAGAGAACTTCCATCGTCTTTGCCTCTTGAAACGGCACGATAACCTTTACCTTTCTCGACCCTAAATTCAATTTCTAAAGATGAGCCAGCAGCAAGGGTTGCTATGTATTGATTAGGATCGATTGTTTCTACTTCAGAAGGTAGAGAAAAATCTTTAGCGGTAACTGTTCTTGGCCCATTTGCAGTTAAGCGACCTATTTGAGGCTGATTGGTGTAACTTTTGAGAACTATCTCTTTCATATTGAGGATAATTTCCAAAACATCCTCTCTAACCCCTTCTATAGTGGCGAACTCATGAGTAGCAAAGCCAAACTTATGTTCTTGTTTGCTCTCATCTTTTGCCATGCCTCCACCAATGCGAATTGCTGTGACCGCAGCACCTTCAAGATTGGATAATAGAACTCGGCGTAAAGCATTTCCTATAGTTATACCTTGACCCCTTTCTAACGGTTCAAGAACAAATTTACTATATTGCTGCTGATTTTTTTGTGTTTTAGATTCTACACATTCAATTTGAAATTGCGCCACAGATTGACCTCCCTTCCTTGTTACAGCGATTGGTTGCTACCCTAAGCTTTGATAGAACTTTTATCTAATCGCGTGTTTTATTGCGATTTTTCTTACACCCTACGCCGTTTTGGAGGACGACATCCATTGTGAGGAATCGGAGTAACATCGCGAATTAAGGTAATTTCCAATCCTGCTGCTTGCAATGCTCTAATTGCTGTTTCTCGTCCAGCACCAGGGCCACTAACCATAACTTCTATCTGACGCATACCCTGATCTATCGCTTTTCTGGCAGCACTATCGGCTGCGGTTTGAGCAGCAAAAGGAGTGCCTTTTTTGGCTCCTTTAAAACCACTAGCACCAGCAGAAGACCAAGATACAACGTCTCCTCTTGTATCAGAGATAGTAACGATTGTGTTGTTGAAGGTAGATTGAATATGGGCAATTCCGTTAGGAACGTTTTTTTTCTGTTTTTTTGCGCCGCTTTTTTTCTTAGGTTGCGCCATTGTATTCCTTTATTTGGCTCGTGATTAGAATAGATTGAACAAAGTTTATAGTGATACTTATTTTTTAGAAGGTGCTTTTTTCTTCCCTGCTACAGTTAACTTTCTGCCTCGGCGAGTACGAGCATTGGTGCGAGTTCTTTGACCTCTAACTGGTAGTCCCATACGATGACGACGACCACGATAAGTACCGATATCAGCTAAACGCTTGATGTTCATTGCTTCCCATCGTCTCAAGTCTCCCTCAACCTGATAGTTAGCTTCAACATGGGCGCGTAATTTAGCAACGTCTTCGTCAGATAAGTCTCTAACTCTGGTGTCAGGATTTACTCCTGTTGCTGCTAAGATAGCTTGAGAGCTAGGTAGTCCTATCCCGAAAATATATGTCAGCCCAATCTCCACGCGCTTGTCACGGGGTAGATCGACTCCTGAAATCCGTGCCACGGGGTTTCTCCTTTGCTTATTTGTTTACTAAAAATTTGGTTGATTATAATTACTTAACCCTGACGTTGTTTGTGCTTGGGGTTAACGCAAATCACCATAACTCGACCGCGTCTGCGAATGACACGGCACTTTTCACACATTTTTTTGACGGATGGTCTAACTTTCATCTTTTAGGCACACTGCAAGCTTATAATTATAATTATATTTCTGTACTATGTCAAGAATTGTCAAGACATTGAATTGATTTACCCTATCTATTTTTGAGACGGTAAGTAATTCTTCCTTTAGTTAGATCGTAAGGAGTTAGCTCGACTTTCACGCGATCGCCTGGTAAAATCTTGATGTAATTTCGGCGAATTTTCCCTGAAATATGTGCTAAAACATTAAATCCGTTATCTAGATCCACTCGAAACATAGCGTTAGGAAGAGACTCTGTAACCGTCCCTTCCATTTCTATAAGGTCTTGTTTAGACAATTTTTACCTCCTTGGGTATGAATTAAATAAGTACTATTGACGCTCTTTTCTGATTTTGTTTCCAACTTTTCTATAACTTTTAACCTAACCTTCACCTGCTACTTAAAAGTATTGCCTACTCATCAATAATTGCTTTGAGGGAAGCTGTTACTTTTTCCATAGAAGTATTGCCATTTATTGCTTTAAGCATATGGCGATCGCTATAAAAACTAATTACTGGTACTGTATCTTTATGGTATATTTCTAGACGACGGCGAATTGTGTCTTCATTATCATCTTTGCGTTTTCTTCCCAACAGTCTTGCTACCAAAACTTCGTCTGGTACTTCTAAGTTTAAAACGTAATCAGCAGCGGAATCTAAGTCTTTGAGCAGTGTTTGCAAGAAGGAAGCCTGGCTAACATTACGAGGAAACCCATCTAGGATCCAACCTTTTTCGGTATCAGGTTGACTTAAACGCTCTTTAATCAAATCAAGAATCAAATGGTCAGGTACTAATTCTCCTTGATCCATGTAACTTTGAGCTTTTTGACCCAAAGGAGTTTGTTCTTTTACAGCTTTTCTTAAAATATCCCCAGTAGAAATATGAGGTATATGATATGAACTTGATAATATCTGAGCTTGAGTGCCTTTACCTGCGCCTGGAGGCCCTAAAAAAATTAACTTTTTCACTATTGTAAATAATTTGAGCAAAATTTTAGAATCAATCTCTAGTCGGTAGCAATAATCAAAGTTTAGTTATTGCTACTGACTAATAATCCACAGAGTTATTGTTTAACCATTCCTTCATAACGCTGGGAAATCACGTAAGTTTGTATTTGTTTGGCTGTATCAATAGCAACCCCAACCAAAATCAACAAAGATGTAGCCCCCAGTCCTCTAAATACAGTTGTGCCAATAGGTATTGCTCCTTCCACAGCAATGGGTATTGTTACGACGATACCGAGGAATATTGCCCCTAAAAAAGTCAAACGATTGATAACTTTTTCTAAATAAGCACTGGTATTTTTTCCTGGTCTAATACCTGGAATAGAAGAACCCATTTTCTTCAAGTTCTGGGACATATCTACAGGATTGACGATTAGAGAAGCATAGAAATAGCTGAAAAACACAATTAACACTAAATTAACTGCTACATACACCCAACTACCAGGTTGTAGAGCTATTGATATCTGACCAAATATACTTCCTAGCGCGCCCTCATTACTGACAAATCCTGCCAAAGAAGATGGCAAGATCAACACAGCAGAAGCAAAGATAATTGGCATTACCCCACCTTGGTTGAGCCTTAGAGGGAGGTAACTAGTTCTTTCTCTATATAGTCTTCTCCCTACCTGACGGCGTGCTGAGATGATGGGAATTCTGCGAGTACCTTCTTGAACAAAAACAATACCTACAATCATCACCAAGAAGACAACGAGTAAAACTACTACCTGAGCTATAGCCTCCCGACCTCCAGTTTGAGCAATTTGAATTCCATTGCCTAAAGTCCTAGGTAAAGTAGCTACAATGTTGACAAAAATTAGTAAAGAAGCACCATTCCCAATACCTCTTTCTGTAATTAACTCTGATACCCACATCACAAACATAGAGCCAGCAGTCAATGCCAACACTGTTTCAATAACAAACCAAATTCCTGGATCTGCTGCGTAGGGGCGTAATAAGCCAATAGTGATCCCTAAGCTTTGTATAATTGCCCATCCTACAGCAACATAGCGAGTGATTTGGGATATTTTGCGTCTTCCTGCTTCTCCCTCATTTTTTTGTAAATCTTCTAAATTAGGAATTGCAGCCGTGAGTAACTGCATAATAATAGAAGCATTAATAAATGGCAGAATTCCCAAGGCAAAAATCCCCAGAGCGGATAATCCACCCCCTGTAAAAATATCTAAGAACCCTAAGACTGGAAGATTTTGAATCCCCTGGGCGAACAAATCTCGATCGATTCCAGGTACAGGAATAAATATACCTAAACGTACTAATATTAAAAGACCAATAGTTACTAGCAGCCGACCTCTAAGACCTGCTGCTTGTGCCATTTGCAAAAAAGTTTCTTGTGCTGTTGGTGATTTATCTCGAACCATGCAAGGCTACCTCTGTTGTGGTTAGCGGAAAGTTAAATTGTGTGGTGTTAAATCTTATTTAATTAATTGTTACACCTCAGAATTTTATGATATACCAAATTCAGTTTTTACTTATTTGGTAATTATTTCGCAACTCCCACCAGCAGCTTCGATTTTCTGTTTGGCACTTTTAGTAAAGGCTGCTGCTTTAACGTTTAAAGCAGTATTAATTTCCCCATTACCCAGAATTTTTAGAGGTCCATTATTACTAGTGATAATCCCAGTTTCCATTAAAGACTCTAGGGTAACTTCGGTATTAGCATCCAAAGAGGATAGTCCCTCGACATTGATAATGGTATATTGTTTTTGATTCACTAGAGGAAAATGCTTTAGCTTGGGAACTCGACGATAGAGGGGCATTTGTCCACCTTCAAATCCAGGCTTCGTTCCAGTACCAGAGCGAGATTTTTGTCCACGCATTCCAAAGCCACAACTTGCGCCTTGACCTGCGGAAATTCCCCGCCCCACTCTGCGCCTACGCCTTTTAGCTCCTTTGTTGGGTGCGAGTTCATTTAATTTCATAAATATTCTCCTAACTTTAAAGATTAAGCGTATAACTGCTCTAAAGAAATACCTCTTTCTCTTGCTACTTCTGAAAAAGTCCGTAAACTTTCGAGGGCATCAATTGCTGCTCTGGCATTATTAAGAGGATTATTTGAGCCTAATTGTTTAGCCAAAATATTTTTGACTCCTGCCAGTTCTAACACAGTGCGGACTGCTCCACCAGCAATTACCCCAGTACCAGGAGCAGCAGGGCGCATAAAAACTTTAGCTCCACCAGCAATACCTTGGGTCACGTGGTTAATTGAGTTAGATTTGGTTAGAGCTACTTCCACCAGTTGCTTCTTGGCATCTGCAACACCTTTTCTTACTGCTCCAATAACATCAGCAGCTTTACCAACACCAACCCCTACTTGTCCTTTTTCGTTACCGACAACTACGATGGCGCGAAAACTGAGTTTTTTACCACCTTTGACAACTTTACTAACACGACGAATTTGTACTACTCTTTCTTGCCAATTGGATTCTTTATCTCTAGCGCGATTTTTTTTGCGCGACTTTGATGATGATTTTGCCATAGTTTTAGTCTGGGTTTTGTTTGTAATTAAAACTCTAAACCTGCTTCACGAGCAGCATCCGCTAATGCTTTAACTCTTCCGTGATAAATATTGCCACCACGGTCAAAGACAACTTTAGTTATTCCTTTATCCAAAGCTCTTTGAGCTAGGAGTTTCCCTACAGCAGAAGAAGCATCACAAGTAGAACTAGATTCTAACTCTTGTTTGAGATTCCCATCTAATGTTGATGCAGCAGCCAAAGTGTGATGATTGGTGTCATCAATGACTTGAGCATAGATGTGTTTGTTGGAGCGAAACACTGCCAAACGGGGACGCTCGGGAGAGCCATTTACTTTTTTGCGGATTCGTCGATGACGACGAGCGGTAGATTCTCTGCGAGATAACTTCATTGTTCGTTATTTATTTACCTGTTTTACCTGCTTTACGTCTGACCATTTCACCTAAATAGCGAATTCCTTTGCCTTTGTAGGGTTCGGGTGGTCTAACTGCTCTAATTCTTGCTGCGGTGTTACCAACAACTTCTTTGTCGATTCCGCTTAAAATAACTTCGGTATTTTTTTCTACAGCAACTTGGATACCTTCTGGCATATCCATTTCTACGGGTTTACTGTAGCCTACGTTAAGGGTTAATTTTCTTCCTTGAGCTTGAGCGCGGTATCCAACCCCTTGGATTTGTAGGCGTTTTTCAAACCCTTTGGATACTCCTTCTACCATGTTGGCAATCAAAGTACGGGATAAACCATGACGTTGACGAGCGGTACGAGAGTTGTTTTCTGGTACTACTTCCAGAGTATCCCCTTGTTGTGATACTTGAATTAGGTTAGATATTTCTCTTTCTAAAGTTCCTTTAGGTCCTTTGACTGTTATGTGTTGTCCCTTAATATCTATGGTGACTTTAGAAGGAATTGGTATGGGACGCTTGCCGATGCGAGACATTAATAGTTACTCCTTTTATTACCAGATATAACAGAGGATTTCTCCGCCAACTCCCTGACGACGGGCTTCTCTATCGGTCATTACTCCACGAGATGTAGAGATAATCGCGATGCCAATACCACCTAATACACGAGGGATATCTTTGCGTTTGGAATAGACTCGAAGCCCTGGTTTACTGACCCGTTTCAGAGTGTTAATAGTGGGTTGACGATTTTTGCCTTGATATCTGAGAGAGAGGGAAAGATGTTTTTTGATACCTTCTCCCATTTCTTCGTAATTTTCAATAAAACCTTCTTCTTGAAGTACTTTGGCAATACTTCTTGTCATTTTGGTGGAAGGTACTTGGGTTGTAGGATGCTTGACTAGGCACGCATTACGAATGCGAGTCAGCATATCTGAGATAGTATCGGTTGCTGCCATTATGTCCTGTTTTTATCTCCTGATACTAAGGATTTAATTTGTACGAAAGGGCATTCCCATTTCTTTGAGTAAAGCCCGCCCTTCTTCATCTGTATTGGCGGTGGTGACTATAGAAATATCTAGTCCCCGAATTTGATCGATAGTGTCGTAGTCAATTTCTGGAAAAATTAGCTGTTCTCTAACTCCCAAGCTGTAATTTCCTCTCCCATCAAAACTCTTGGGGCTAATACCACGAAAGTCCCGAATACGAGGGAGAGCTAGATTGATGAGCCGTTCGAGAAAAGCGTACATCCGTTCGCCACGCAGAGTTACCATAACTCCTACAGGCATTCCTTGACGAATTTTAAAGCCAGCGATCGCTTTTTTGGCTCTAGTTACAACGGGTTTTTGACCTGTAATGGTTGCCATTTCTTTGATCGAAGACTCTAAAGCTTTGGCGTTTTGAGAGGCTTCTCCCAGACCACGGTTAACTGTTATTTTAACCACTTTGGGGATTTGGTGAATATTGCTGTAACTGAATTGCTCTTTAAGTTTGGGAACAATCTCAGTTGTATATTTTTCTTTAAGTGTCTTTGCCATAATTTTAATTTTTTCTCACTGTTCCTGGGCTTGGTCAGGAAAAAATAGTTAGTTGGAGTTGCTTAATTAGTCGATAATTTCACCTGTTTTTTTGAGCATCCGCACTTTTCGACCATCATCAGTGAAGGTGTAGCAGATACGGCTGGCTACTTTCTCTTTTTCGGAATAAAGCATCACATTAGAACTGTGAATGGGAGCTTCAAAGGTAGCAATTTGACCAGATTCTCCTTCTTGCTGAGGTTTAACGTGCTTGGTGCGAACGTTAACCCCTTTAACAACTATTTGACTAGTTTTGGGAATAGATTGTAATACTTCTCCTACTTTGCCTTTGTCTCGTCCAGAGATCACTTGAACTGTATCTCCTTTCTTGACGTGCATTTTGAAGCGTGTAGGGGATTTTTGTGTTTTTGCCATCTAGATCACCTCTGGGGCTAGAGAAACGATTTTGGTAAAGTTTTTTTCCCTTAATTCCCGAGCTACAGGGCCAAAAACCCTAGTTCCTCTGGGATTATTATCGTTGTTGATAATTACCGCAGCGTTATCATCGAAACGGATACTCATTCCGCTTTCCCGACGTACTGGTTGCTTGGTACGGACTATCACTGCTCTAACCACATCTGATTTTTTGACTCCCATATTGGGAAGGGCATCTTTGACCACAGCGACAATTACATCACCAATATGACCGTAGCGACAGTTCCCCGTCCCTAGAACTCTTAAACACATAAGTTTACGAGCTCCACTATTATCAGCAACATTAAGATAAGTCTGTTGTTGTATCACGGCTGTAAGATTTATCTAATAAAAGTTATGAATTTTTAGTTTCCAGAATTTCTGCTACAGTCCAACGTTTAGTTCGACTAAGAGGTCTAGTTTCGCGAATCCTGACGCGATCGCCTATTTTGCATTGATTATCAGCATCATGAGCTTTGTACTTCTTGGTGCGGACAACAATTTTTCCGTATTTAGGATGGGGTGAACGATTCTCTACAGCTACAACTACGGTTTTATCCATTTTGTCGCTGACGACTTCTCCTACTCTTTCTTTTACTGCCATAATTCAAATTACTCCTCTTCCGATTTAGTTGTAGCTTTAGGCGAGATTCCTAGCTCACGTTCCCGCTCTACAGTCAACAATTGAGAGAGACGATGTTTTTTGTGCTTAAACAAGTGTGGCTTCTCTAAACGACGAGTAGCTTGCTCTAATCTAAGTTGGAAAAGTTCTCGCTTAACTGCTAAGATTTCCTCCGATAGTTCCTCATCTGTGAGTTTTCTTACCTCTTCAATTTTGGGTAATGCCATAATTTAGATATACTCCTCTTCGCGAGTAATAAACTTGGTTTTGATGGGTAACTTTTGTGCAGCTAAACGCATTGCTTCTCTAGCTACTGGTTCAGGAACTCCTGCCATCTCAAACATGATTCTTCCTGGTTTGACTACTGCTACCCAATATTCGGGAGAACCTTTACCAGAACCCATCCTGGTTTCAGCAGGGCGCATGGTAACTGGTTTATCAGGAAAGATCCGAATCCAGATTTTACCACCACGACGAACATAACGAGTCATGGCTCGACGGGCTGCTTCGATTTGACGAGAGGTAATCCAAGAAGGCTCTGTAGCTTGGAGGGCGTAGTCCCCAAAGTTGAGAGTGCTACCTCGGTAAGCCATTCCTCTCATGCGACCACGTTGTTGTTTACGAAATTTAGTTCTTCTAGGACTTAGCATAGTGAGTTATTTGCTAGTTGCTGATATTTATACTTGCGAGCGAGAATACCCATATCCCTTTATGGTATGGGATGAAAGCGAGAGGGATAACCTATGGGTAGAGTCTTTATAATTTTGACCCATAACTTCATAGATCGAGGGGCGGAAACGATGCTCTACAGTTAATTTTTCGCCTTGTATCCTAGTTTTTCGCGCTCTTGGAGCATCACTTCATCCATCTGTTGTACAATAAGTTTGTCCTACATAAAGCGAAAACCAAGCAGTAGGAGATAAGTACCTTGAAAACTGGATAATGGGTTCTGTACGGAAAAGCTCGTATGGGTAAAATATCCAAGCATGTCGGTTAGAGACTTTTGTGTTTCACCGTACCGATGGGCTATCGGGAACGGACTACTTGCAAGAGTAGTAAAAAGCTTGTGGATCGACCTCTTTCGGGGGCTTGTTTTCAACATTTGTTGTTCTTGTCTAGATATGTCGGGATGAAGCAAGAAGCCTCTAGCCTGAAGGCATAGAGGTATGTCACTCGGAACGGTCTTCAAATTTCTGACGACGACGCTGTTGGCGACGGGGTGTTTGAGCAGGAGTAGAAGCAGAAGTATCTTCTTGTCCTGGGATAATTTCTCCTTTAAACACCCAAACTTTAACCCCCAGAATTCCGTAAATGGTTAAAGCTGTGCGGTAGGCGTAGTCAATGTCTGCTCTTAGGGTATGCAGTGGCACTCTCCCTTCTCTCACCCATTCAGTTCGGGCAATTTCTGCGCCATTGAGACGACCGCTCACTTGAATTTTTATGCCTTGTACTTCTGCTCTTTGCGCCCGTTGAATTGCTTGGCGCACTACACGACGAAAAGATACCCTACGTTCTAGTTGTTGAGTAATATATTCTGCAACCAGAGCAGCGTCCGCATCAACTCGGGAAACTTCAATTACGTTAATCCGAATTTGACGATTGTTCCCTACGGCTTCTTGTAGTTCGGTACGTAATTTTTCAATCCCTGTACCACCACGACCTACTACTACACCAGGGCGAGCGGTATGAATTGCTAGATCGATTTGATCGGCTTTGCGTTCGATTTTGACTTGAGAAATGCCCGCATTGCTGAGTTGTTTGGAGACATAATCTCTAATTTTACGGTCTTCTTGAAGAAGCTCTGGATAACGCTTAGTGTCAGCATACCAGCAAGATTGATGCTCTTTGGTAATGCCTAAACGAAACCCAACTGGATGTATTTTCTGACCCACAAATATTTCCTCTGTATAAAATGTTGTGTTATTCAGTTACTTCAGGAGCAACTGCTACGGTAATGTGACAGGTTGGCTTGCGAATTTGATAAGCTCTACCTTGCGCTCTTGGTCTATAGCGTTTGAGAACTGGACCCCCATCAGCGAAGGCTTGACTAACTACTAAGGTTGTAGGGTCTACTCCTAAGTTGTGTTCTGCGTTGGCTACTGCGGAGCGCAATACTTTCAGTACTGGTTCACAAGCCTTGTAAGGCATAAATTCGAGAATGATTAAAGCTTCTCTGTACTGACGACCGCGAATTTGATCCAATACTCTTCTGACTTTGAAAGGAGACATACGGATGTATTTAGCGATCGCCTTAGCTTGTTTTGTAGTATCTATTGCCATGATTATATTCGGTGTTAAATCTTGCTATCGGCGAGCTTTTTTGTCACTTTTGGCGTGACCTTTGAAGGTACGAGTCGGAGCAAATTCACCTAATTTATGACCCACCATTTGGTCGGAGATAAAAACAGGAATATGTTGCCGACCATTGTGAACAGCTATGGTATGACCTACCATCTGAGGCAATATAGTAGAAGCCCGTGACCAAGTTTTGATCACCTCTTTTTTGTTGTCAGCGTTTAGCTTCTCAATTTTTTTCAGAAGTTTGTCTGCAATAAAAGGACCTTTTTTTAAAGAACGACCCATAATTCAATAGACGGTAAATAATAAACAATAGGAGCAAACAGAGTTAAAGGGAAAAACTAACGACGACGACGCACAATTAGTTTGTCACTAGATTTTTTCTTCTTGCGAGTTTTCATCCCCAAAGCTGGCTTACCCCAAGGAGTAACAGGTCCACTTCTTCCGATGGGTGCGCGACCTTCACCACCACCATGAGGGTGATCACAAGGGTTCATGGCACTACCTCTAACTTGAGGTCTTCTCCCCAAATGACGACTTTTACCTGCTTTTCCTAATTTGAGGTTTCTAAATTCTGCATTCCCTACTTGTCCGATGGTGGCATAACACTCTTTCCGAATCATTCTGACTTCTTTAGAGGGTAATCCCACGGTGACATAATTGCCTTCTTTTGCCATTACCTTGGCTGCTGTACCAGCAGCACGGACAATTTGACCACCTCTACCCACTCTTAGTTCAATGTTGTGGATTGTTTCACCAAGAGGAATTTTGGATAGGGGAAGAGCGTTGCCAACTTCTATAGGAGAATCGGGACCAGATATGATTTCAGAACCGACTTTGATACCTACAGGTGCTAAGATGTAGCGTTTTTCTCCATCTTGGTATTCTACTAGAGCAATCCTAGCGTTGCGGTTAGGATCGTACTCAATAGCAATTACTGTACCAGGGATATTTAGCTTATCTCTTCTGAAATCAATGATGCGATAAAGGCGTTTGTGTCCGCCTCCACGACGACGACTGGTGATTACACCACGGTTGTTACGTCCTTTAACTCTGTGCTTATACTTAGTTAAAGACTTTTCAGGCTCAGTTTTAGTGATTTCGGAAAAGTCAGAAATTGTCGCCTGACGAGTTCCTGGGGTGTATGGTCTAAATGAACGAGTACCCATAATTTTAATAAAGTTTTAGATTGTTGATATTAGCTCGTTATTTTTCGGGTCTGAAAAATTACCTTATTTATACGTCAGGGAAGAGGGTGATAGTATCCCCTTCTTTCAACGTCACAATAGCTCTTTTATATTGGGCTTTGTAGCCAATATATCTACCGACTCTACGTTTTTTGCGGGGTAGTTTGAGAGTATTAACGCTAGTTACAGAAACATCAAACAAGCTTTCAATAGCTGCTTTAATTTCTGGCTTGGTTGCTTTAGGAAGTACGTCAAATACGTATTTATTTTCCTCTAGTTGTCGAGTAGCTTTCTCAGTGACTATAGGTTTGAGAATGAGATCTGCTAAGTCTCTAGGATTGTAATCAGTCACCATATACCTCCTGTATTTGAGCCACAGCGTCATTAGTGATCACGATTTTGTTAGCATTGAGCAAATCATAAACATTAAGACTATTAGCTTTAAGTAGTTTAAGATTGCTAATGTTGCGGGATGAAAGATGTATATTCTCGGAGATATCAGTAAGAATCAGTAAAATTTTGTCATTAGGGTCTATTCCCCAACGTTCCAATGCAGATGTTATCTCTTTGGTTTTAGGACGAGTAATTTGCTCTGAGAAATTCTCCACCACTACTGCATCTTCTAAGCGGTTCATCAAGGCAGTTCTTAATGCCAAACGTCGCTCTTTACGGTTCATTTTAAGGTTGAAGTCTCTGGGTTTGGGTCCAAAGATTACACCACCACCACGCCACAGGGGAGAGCGGGTAGAACCAGCACGAGCGCGTCCTGTACCTTTTTGTCTCCAAGGTTTTCTTCCTCCACCACGAACTTCTGCTCTAGTTTTAGAGGAAGCAGTCCCTTGACGAGCATTAGTCATCTGTTTTACTAAAGCTCGGTGAACAATGTGGTTAGCTGTTTCTTCTTTTGCTACTTTTAGCTCTAAGGATGTCTCTGCGACATTTTCCCCTTGCCAATTTTTGACTGCACAATTAACCATAGTTATTTGTTATCGGTTATTAACGCCTAATTATTTGCCCCGACAATATTAGCTGGAGCGATACTTAATAAAGTTCCTGGCTTTCCAGGGACAGCACCTTTGATCAGGAGTACATTTTGTTCACTATCTACTTCTACAACTTGAAGTTTACGGATAGTAACTTTTGTTCCGCCATAACGTCCTGCCATTTTTTTACCTGGATATACGCGACCTGGAGTAGTACCAGCACCCGTAGAACCTGGCAAACGATGGTTTTTAGACCCATGAGTCATATTACCCCGTTTAAAGTTGTGACGCTTTTGATAACCAGCAAAACCTCGACCGATAGTATTTCCACTGACATCGACAATTTCCCCTGGATTGAATAGGTCTGCTTTTATAGTTTGACCTAGCTCATATCCACTGACATCTTGGATACGATATTCCTTCAGATGGCGTAGAGGAGAGGCGGAAGCTCTTTTTAAATGTCCTAACTCTGGTTTGGTCAGAGCTTTTTCTTTGACTTCTTTGAAGCCAATTTGAACTGAGGTGTAACCATCAGTTTCTTTGGTTTTTACCTGAGTGATAGTGCAAGGACCTGCTTGAATCACAGTAACGGGAATTGCTTTTCCTGTTTCCTGGTCAAATATTTGGGTCATGCCTAGTTTGGTACCTAATATGCCAACAGACACTTTTTGTTAACCCCTTTTCTTGCTAAACAACATCAATATTTTGCCAATCTGAAGTTTTAATCTTGGTTAATACTTCAATTGACAGTAAAAGTCATCTTGTCTAAGTGTAGTTTGGTTAAAAACTGTTTAAAGACAAGATTTGCAGCTACTTACGTATATAGTCTTGTGTTCTAAAATTTACGATCTAGTTACCCTGGTAATAAGTTACTCTGGGCTTTTGATCTTCATATTTGCCTTGATTCTCTTAAGACTTAAAAGGTTGTCCTTTCAGTATCTTGAGAAGGCTGAAAACACTGAGTTTCACTCCCAAAGTAAATATGCTGCTTCACTTTTAATGGAGTAATTACTAATTTTATTTAGCCACAATCACGCATTATATCTGATGAGTGTGACTTTTGGCAAGTCAATTCAAGGGATGAAGGATTAGGAAAAAGTATTCAGTATTCACAATCAATCCCTCTGACCCCTGAGTTATGACCTCATAATTCATCTTTTAAATAGTATTTGCCTCTAATTAAAGCTTCTGCTTCATCACGATTGGTAATTTTATTATCTAGAGTTGCAACCAATAAGTCTTCTAGCATTTGTTTATAAGCTGGACTTGGTTTGTAGCCTAGTTTTTTTAGGTCATTACCGTTTAAAATTGGTTGAGCTTTTGCCAGTTTAGTGAGATATTGCCAAAGAATCTTACGGTTTTGGGTAGAGGTTCTGACTGCTAATAGAATTAAACCAACATATTTATGAGGATGTAATAATTTATATATTTCGCTAGGAAGCTGGCAATCAGGTAATTTATTGAGAACTTTGTGTTCAACCTGTTCTAATTGCTTAACTCGGCTAATACTATCTTTTGGTAACTGTAAATTAGTTGCTACTATTCCTCTTTCTGAAGCAGGTAAGGCGGAGATTAAAACTTCTAATCTAATTAACCAATGTTGTAATTTATTTTCTGGATCAAGATAATTTAGCCAACGGGAAACACAACGAATTTCCCACCATAGTTTTTCGGTTAATTGTAAATCTTGATGGAGACAGCGTAATGCTCCTAAATCTGCCAGGAATTTTAATGCAGGTTTCCAATAGTTGGACTGTAAGATATATTTTAATTCTGCTCTTAGTCTGGTGGTTAAAGCTGGTGCTTGTTTATTACTTAATCTAAGTCTTTCATAAACACCACTATCGATCGCATATCTAATATACTCTTCTGTCTGTGGTTCGATCTTAAACTGTAATCTTACTGCAAATCTTACCGCACGATAGATACGGGTCGGGTCTTCAATAAAACTGTTAGCATGAAGTACTCTGATTTGACGCGATCGCAAGTCTAATAATCCGCCAAAAAAGTCTAATAAGTCTCCTTTTCGGGAAAATTCTCCTTTTCGAGGAGATGTAAGCCTTATTGCTAAAGCATTAATCGTAAAATCTCGGCGATACAAGTCCTGACGAATGGAACTGGCTTCTACTTCGGGATTAGCAGCAGGATAAGGATAAAATTCGGTTCTAGCAGTGGCAATATCTAACCACAGGTTGCCTAGTATCGGGTCTTTGTGCCATATTAGGGCAGCAGTTTGAAATTCTCCATGAATCGAAAGACGGGAGTGGGGATATTTTTCTTGAATAGTATTGGCTAGAATAACTCCTGCTTGATCGTCTGCTGCGCGATGAAATCCATCTACTACTAAATCTATATCTTGTAATAATAAGGGCGTGCTATCTTCAGTTAAAAGTAAATCTCTGACACCACCCCCTACTAGATAAAGATTCCAGCCTCTATTTTGAGCTTCGTCCGCGATTTGGGATAATAGTTCCCAGATAGGATGGGCTAATCGAGATTTTAGGGCGGGTAATAAACAAGATGTTAACGCAGGGGTTTTATTATTGGCTGTTTCTAATTCTTCTCGATCTTGATGTAGTTGACGCAGTACATCAGTACGGGTAACAATACCGATTAGTTCTCCCTGATCTAATACTGGTAATCTCCCTACGTCATAAGTCACCATAATTGCTTCAATTTCAGGAAGAGTTGTATCGGGAGTAATGGTTTTAAGATTCCGCGTCATGTATCCTGTGACTGGCGCATGAGAAAATCCATGATGCAATGCTAAATCTAAATCTCTGCGGGAAATTACTCCTACTAATTTTCCTGTGGTGTTTACGACGGATAAACCCGAATGACCATAACGAAATAAAATTCTTTCTGCTTGTTCTATAGTAGTGTCGGGGCGAATTGTTCTTACAGGAGATGACATTAAATCTCTTGCTGTGGGAGGTTCTGGTATTTGCGATCGCAATTCCGTAACTAATTGCTGAAATATCCCTTCACTCTTTTCTGTGGTGATTGTCATGGAAGCTGCTTGGGAATGTCCCCCACCACCGTAAGATGTAAATAGTTGATTGAGATTAATTTCTCGGATCCGCGATCGCCCAATCACAGTTAATTTGTTACTATCTTTTTTAGGATATTCATGTCCTAGTAACAAGGCATCTGCTTCTGTTAAATCAATTAATCTAGAAGTAAGACTGGATAAACCTTGGACAAATTTTGGGGTTTTTAGCAGTACGGAAGTTATTTTATAGCCTCCTATTTCTACTGTTTCTAATTCTGATAAAGCTTGTTGGAGTAATTCTTGTAAATGAGAGGATAAACCAGGTTCGACATATTCTGCTATGGTTTTGATGTTTGCACCATTTTCCATCAACCAAGCTAAAGCTTTTGCATCTCTGGGACTAGTTTGATCGTAAGTGAGGGAGCCTGTATCTACATGAATACCCAACGCCATTGCTGTCGCATCAAAAGCTGTGGGTGTAATTTCTTGTTGCTGTAGTAATTCCGCTATTACCGTAGTTATCGCCCCTACTTCTTCTATATTGATTTTAGTTGCAGGAATATCTGACTCTAAATTACTGTGATGATCGTAAATTTCGATAGTCTTGATATTTGGTAAATCCAACCAAGTAGCAGCTTTCCCCAGGCGATCGCTTTTTTGAGTATCTGGAATGTACAGCGAGCGAATATTCTCAGGGTGAATACTACGCAATTCTATCAGAGGGAATTCATCTCGATGTAGTGCGAGAAATTCTCTTACCGTCGGGTGTGCGCCACCAGTCAACACTATTTTTGCACCTTTTATTAACAGTGATAAACCCACTGCTGCGCCTAAAGCGTCAAAGTCTGCGGTTTGGTGACATAATATTAAATCCATTATTATCAGTAATTAGTAAGATTATGTTCAATACCTAAAGAATACAGAAACCATCGGCATTTCGTAAAAGGGTACTGCGTCGATACCGCAGGTTGGGCGTAGGGGAATTTTACGCCTTTATTTACTGGGGGAATTTTGATGTTGAATATAACGCTTTACCGTTTCTAAGTTAGCACCACCAGTAGATGAAACAAAATAACCAATTTTCCAAAAAACAGGCTTGTGGTAAAACTGAGCGCATCTATCGGGGAATTCTTTTCTGATTAGTCTTGAGCTAACAGTTTTGAGATTGTTAGCTAAAGCACTAATTTGAGCTTTAGGATTAATAGCTATTAACAAATGACAGTGATTATCCTCGCCGTTGAACTCTTTTAGCTCACAGTCCCACTTGCGACAAGTATCAGCAAATATCTCTTCTAATCGTTTCAACATAGCGGAATTAATGACTTTTCTTCGGTATTTAGTAACTAGTACTAAATGTATAGATAAGTCATATACTGTTCCTCCACTTAACTTTTGCATTACTATAGCTAATGTGATATACTTAGTCCTAGTTTATCAAATTGAGTTAGGAGGGGCAATGCAAGTTACATATCGCTTTAAGTTATACCCCTCTTCTGCACAATCTACTAGACTCAGTGAATGGCAAAGCAAAATACGTTCACTGCTTAATGTATGTTTAGCTGACCGAATAGACACTTATCACGATAGTTTCAAACAGGGTGAGTTTTGTAATCTCAGAAGTAAGGGAGTTGCTACCCCCTTAACTTGTTCGGTAAATAAGTCCGCATCTAAAGGAGAATTTTGGAAAGAAGATAACCCCCCCCATAGACGTGGAAATAAAAATAAAAACGGACATATTAAGCTGACGGGGAAACCCCGTCAGTCTTGTCCTCCTTTTAATCCTCGACGATCTAGTTTTGAGATTCATTCATCTTTTTCTACTAATTGGCGACAAACGAAACCTTGGTATGAAGATGTCAGTTCTGATGTATTGCAGCAAGCCTTAAGACATCAAGATAAGGCATTTAACAATTTCTTTTCAGGACGAGCTAAATTTCCTAGATTCAAGAAAACTCGTGATATAGGTATTGAATTTAAGCCAGGGACAGTGAAAATACAAGGGAATCGAATCAAATTCCCAAAACTAGGCTGGATGAAATTTGCCAAATCTAGAAATATTGGTGATAACTGGGAGATTAGGACAGTAACAATAACTCTTGATATAGAGGATTGGTACGTATCTGTATTACTAAGAGATCGAACGATTCCTGATTATTGTCCAAAAGTTGAAGATGAGTTAAATACTATCATTGGTTGTGATGTCGGCATTAAAAAAATAGCTGCATTCAGCACGAGTGAGACAATTCCTAACCCGAATATCAGTAAGAAATTAGAACGAAGGTTAAGAATAAGACAAAAGCGTTTATCTCGTAAGAAAAAAGGTAGTAACAATTGGAAAAAAGCGGGAAAAGTTGTAGCCAAAGTTCATAGAGATATTCGTCGTCGTCGTCAGGATTTTCAATGGAAGTTAGGGAAAAAAATAGCTTCTATGGCTGATGTTATCTCATTTGAAGCATTAAATATTCAAGGTATGAAGCGACGATGCAAACCTAAACTCTGTCCTGAAACTGGTAGGTATTTAAGGAATAATCAGAAAGCTAAATCACAATTGAACAAAGCTATTTCTGACGCTGCCTGGTACTCACTGCGACAAAAAACCAAACATCAAGCAGCTAAATTAGGGAACTGGGTAATTGAAGTAAATCCACGTGGTTCATCTCAAGAATGCCATCAATGTGGGTATGTTAGCCCCAAAAATCGGGACAAGGAAAAGTTTGTCTGTGAAAATTGCTCCCACCACGAAGATGCTGATACTCAGGCAGGATGTGTATTGGCGCAACGTGGGAAAGAAAAGCTTGGTATAGATACCCTACGGGTGGTCAGCCCGAAAGTTACGACCAAATCTGAATCAACAGATTCTCCCAAGAGGAAGTTATCACCGACGTTGGTTAGTGAGTCTGGTAATCCTAATAAAATCAAATACATTCAACTAGAATTATTGGATTTTAAGGAATGGGAGACAAGGTGATTTGTCTTCAGAATCTAAGACTATACTTGCAGAGTTAGTCTTAGAGGTTCAATTATTATATTTGACGCTATCGAATCTATAACGGATAGAGTACGGGCTTCCAATCCTCGCAGATTGGTATTTGGAGGCTCGGCACTTATCTAGGCAAGAAACCCCCGGCAGTACGTCATTACCAGACAGTTTCTTTTCCTAATATTGATCTTGAAGCAGACAAGTTATTACTTTTCTAAGAATTGATTTTTTTTCTTCCTAAAATATAAGGCATTAGTTGGGCAATATTTTTAGCATCATCAATACCACGATGATGAGTACCTTCTAATTTGATTCCTGCTAATTTTAAAGCTTGCGCCATACCATAACGGTTTTTAAATCCTTGATTAGTAGAAAATAGTTTTTTAAGATTAATATGTCCACTACTAATAGGATAAGGTAACTGATGAAAATCACTATCTTGTTGAAACTGTTTACGGTCATAATCCCCCCAAGAACCAAAGATAAAATTAGAATATTGATATAGCCATTGCTTAAAAATTGCGATCGCCTCTTGATAATCTGGTGCTTTGTCTATTTGTTCTTGAGTAATAGACGTTAATTCGGTACAAAATTCCGTCAAAATCGGATGGCGAACAGGCTTAATAAAGGTTTGAAACTCACTTAAAATATTCAGATTTTTAGCTTCTACCATTACTGCGCCAATTTCGATAATTTCCATTTCTTGTGGAGCTATTTCTTTTTTACTACTACAAGTAGCTTCCAGGTCAATTACTAAAAAATATTGGTATGATTCGAGATTAATATAATTCATTGACATTAAAACGATAACTTATGGCTATTGGGACACAAATAAAGTTAATTATTTGTGTAGGAGCTAAAGGCGTGCGTCCTTATCTTTAAAGGCTTGCGCCCTTATAGTAGTTAGTAGGGGTAATATCATTTCTCAAAAGTAATAAGAGACTTAGTAGAGGAAAAGGCAATAGGCAACAGGCAACAGGGAGCAGCTAACAGATAAAACAAGGGTTTGGGAGCTTTTTTCTAATAAAAAGTAATTTCTCATGTATTTAGTTAGTTTCGATAATTGGTATAATTCATGAATGAACCCTAGAATAGTTGTTTCATGCTTCTTAATATAGTTGTTTTTATTGATCTCTAACTACTTGTATTAAATTTCAGTATTTACCTTTCTAAGGATTCTTAATTGCTTTAAATCTAAGGCGAACATAATCAGCAACCCAACCTTGAGTTTCTGAAAAAATCAAAGGATATAATCTAGTTTCTGCTTCCTTGATAAAAATTTCTTGCTGTTCCTTGTTTAAATGATTCGTAATACCATTAGCAAAAATTTTCAACCACGGAGTAATACCATTACTAAGAGGGGTTGGTCGTGGGATTAATTCGATATATTCCATATTAAACCCTGCTTTTGTTAACACTTTAGAATATTCTGCAACTGAAGGAAAATACCAAGGATTATTAAATTCTCCAAATTCAGGAAATTCTTGAAAAATTGCTGACATTGTAACTACAATATCTTGAATATTTCCCTTTCCGCCAAATTCTCCCACAAATCTTCCCTTGGGCTTTAATGCTTGATAAACTCCTGCTGCTACTTGATGTGAATTAGTCATCCAATGCAAAGCAGCATTACTAAATACAGCATCAAATTCTTGATTAAAATTTAAACTTTCACCATTTAAAATCTGTGCATTCAAACCTAGTTGTTTAGCTGCATTAACCATTGCTATACTGGAGTCGATACCCAGAACATCACATCCACATTTTTTTATTTCTAGAGTTAGTTTTCCATCGCCACAACCAAGATCGAGAATTTTCTCTCCTTTTTGCGGTGCTAAAAGTTCCATTACTGGAGTTCCCAACTGAGGAACAAAACTCGCACTTTCTTTATACTGTTGAACATTCCAATTTTGATTATTCATGTTTTTATAAGGGAATGGGGAATGGGGAATAGTGATTCGGGAGACCCAACTCGTCGCGAAGCTAGACCAACGCTTGTCACTTCGCGAGTGGGAGAGTAGGGAATAGGGAGTAGGGGTAGCAGAGGGAGTAATACTTAATACTTAATACTTAATAATTATGTACGGGCGCAAGGAACTTGCGCCCTATTTATTCACCGTCATAGGCGAATTATATGCTGAGTGTGTTAGTATATAGTTATGATTGTTCTAGAGTTTAAGTTAAAAGGCAAACAACACCAATATAAAGCTATTGATGAAGCTATCCGAACAGCGCAATTTATTAGAAATAAATGCGTTAGATTTTGGATGGACAATTCAAAAGTATCTCGTGCTGACTTAAGCAAGTACACAAAACAGTTAGCTAAAGAGTATTGGTTTGCCAGCAAACTTAACGCTATGTCTAGACAAGCTAGTGCTGAACGAGCTTGGTCGTCCATAGCTAGATTCTATGACAATTGCAAAAAGAAAGTACCAGGTAAAAAAGGTTATCCACGGTTTAAAAAGAACAGTCGTTCTGTTGAGTTTAAAACTCAGTGTTGGAAACTTTTAGATCCAAAACATATTCAATTTACTGACAAAAATAATATCGGTAAGTTTAAGTTGGTTGGTACTTGGGATTTAGCTTTCTATGACGAGAAACAAATTAAAAGAGTTCGTTTAATTAGGCGAGCAGATGGTTATTACTGTCAATTTTGTGTTTCTGTGGATGTTCAAATAGACACACTTCCTACTAAAAAAGCAGTAGGTCTAGATGTTGGCTTAGAATATTTTTACTCTGACAGCAACAAACATCAAGAGCCTAACCCTAGGTTTTATCGCACAGGAGAAAAGCAGCTTAATCGTTTAAATCGTCAAAAATCTAAAAAATTCCGCAAAGGACAACCCCAAACCAACAACTATAAGAAAGCTCTAAACCGTTATGCTCGCAAACACTTAAAAGTAAGTAGGCAGCGAAAAGAACACGCTAAAAGATTAGCACTCCGCTTAATTCAATCTAACGATTTGATAGCCTATGAAGATTTAAGAATAGCGAACATGGTAAAGATAGGAAAGCTCTCTAAATCAATTAATGACGCTGGCTGGTATCAGTTTCGGACTTGGCTAGAGTATTTTGCCAGTAAATATGGTAAGATAGCCATTCCTGTTCCTGCTGCCTACTCAAGTCAAGAGTGTACTAAATGCGGGAGATTGGTGAAGAAAACTCTATCAACTCGAACCCATCAATGTACTTGTGGGCATCAAGAACATCGAGATATTGAGTCAGCCATAATTATTTTGCAACGAGGGTTGCGTAGGGCGGGGCACGCCCTAACTCACGCTTGGGGAGAGACTTCCTCTAGCTCAGTTGGTGAAAACCTGCTGGGTTATGGAGACTCGTTGAACCAAGAATCTGGGCTCTAAAGAGGCGCAGAATGTCAATAAGGTATCCAGTCCGCTAAACAATCTCGCTCATAATAATGTCTTTATCTCAAGTAATTCCTTTAGATCAAATCCGCTACAATGAACAAGGATTAGTACCAGCCATCGCACAAGACTATCTCGATGGTACAGTGTTGATGATGGCTTGGATGAATCGAGAATCTTTACAGAAAACCCTGGAAACAGGTGAAACTTGGTACTGGAGTCGCTCCCGACAAGAATTATGGCATAAAGGCGCAACATCAGGACATATTCAGAAAGTGAAGAGTATTCGTTACGACTGTGATAGTGATGCGTTGCTGATAACTATCGAACAAATAGGAGACATTGCTTGTCATACAGGAGAAAGAAGCTGTTTCCATCAAGTAGCAGATAGTAAAGATACTCCTCCAGCAGATACTTTATCAGAAGTATTTAAAGTAATTCGCAATCGCCAAAAACACCCCGTAGAAAGTTCTTACACTTGTAAGTTATTTGCAGGGGGAGATAATAAGATTCTGAAAAAAATTGGGGAAGAATCCGCAGAAGTAGTTATGGCGTGTAAAGATGATGACCAAGATGCAATTGCATCTGAAGTAGCAGACTTGTTCTATCACACCCTAGTAGCTTTAGCTCATCACAATGTAGATATCCGTGATGTCTATCGCCAATTAGATAAAAGAAGAAACTCAAAATAAGGATGAGGGTTTGGGGATACGAGGGATAACGGATAAAGGATCGGGAAATATCAATAGACTATAAATAAGTGGGAAAAACTTTCCTCACTCCTCTCACCGAAGGTGCGCGTTCGGTGAAGGGCGACGAAGTCTAGCGACCCCTGATAATTCATCCCTCACAATTCATCCTTTAAGGGCGGAAACCCTGGTCAATCTTATCATTAGAAGAAATAAACTGTTTTTTGCTAAAGTTTATTTAAGTAAGTGTAGTTCACAAGCTTAGAACTATTCGTTTAGCAGGTAATTTTCCTGTTTCATCCCATCGATGAAGAGTTTTGACACTTACTCCAATTCGCTTGGCAAATTCTCCTGGTCGCATTGAGTTATTTTCCTTGACATCTTGTCAAAGATTGTACAGCTTTGTCTATTAAATCCGCTACTAGACTAAAGCTCTCTGAAATCTAAGCTACTTTTTTTCTTTTACTCAAAGCAGTCGAGCCAACAAATGCCATCCCTAATAGACTTAAGATGCAAGTTGGTTCAGGAACAGTAGTAGAGTCACCATCATTATCAGTTAAGCTACCACTAGCAATAAACACTGCTGAATCAATAGCACCATCACCCAATCCATCAGCAATAGCTAACTTAAGTGTATGAGAGCCAGGAGCTAACCCTAAGAATTTGGCGGTAAACACATCAGTGAAACCATCATATTCGATATCAAAAAATGGTCCCCCATCACTAATGTCATTATTGTTGTAGAACTGGGAATGATCGTCCCCTGATAAGAAATTACCATCATTGACAGTAGTAACAGAAACAGGAGTATTTGTGTCTGGAACTAGAGCAATATTTTCTCCATCTAGAAAGAAAGCCAGCACATCATTAGAGGGCGCACTGTCGAATTCATTGTACTCTTCTGAAGCAAAAACATACTGTAGGAAGACATCTCCTCCTGTAGATTCAAACTCGAACTCTAAAACTGACGCATCAGAAGTAGTCGCACCACTAAGAGCATCTAGATCACTATCTCCAGCAACACCATTAACAGTTGTAGTAACATCAGAAGTGTTAGAGCCGATAGCAGATGAAGCCTGACCAGTAGTTAAAATAATTCCTGATTCGATACCAATTCCCGAAGCCAAACCGTCGCTAAAAGTACCTGATGAACCACTCGCTCCAATAAAGTTAATTGATGATCGATCAATAGTAATTCCAGAACCCGTAATAGTCTCCACTAAAGTGTTTCCATCACTTGTAGGTGTTATGGTTAGAGCTTTTGCTGAGTGAGTACTAATTAAAGCAAAACTTAAACAAAGAGGTATTGAGCTTATTACTCTTGTTATAGATTGTGGTTTGAAACTTGTATGGGTCATTCTCAATTTTTTGACTGATTATGTAACTAAATACGCAGCAAATAATAGTATGTATTAATTTTAAACCTTAAATAAACTTATTTGCTAGTAAAATGAAGCTTTAATCAATTATTTGTTTAAAATACTTATAACTTGTCAATAATAGTCAAAAATACTGATTCACAACTAGAAGTAACTACTGAGAAAAACTTAAAACAAAAGTACTAATAACCCCCAACCACTCACCACTAACTACTAACCACTAACCACTAATCAATAATCCACTCTGAAGCCCGTTCCCCCAAGTCTAGGGGAATACTAACAGCCTTACCTAAACGGGGTTTTTCACGAGTTTTAACAATGAATTCTTTGACTTGCTCCACTCCACCCCAAGCATTGAGATAATTAGCAACTGCATCTAAATGTTCGAGATACTCTGTTTCTGATAGAGGAAAAGAAGCTTGCTCTAGATAACGCCACATCACTTGAACATAGATCTTATCTTTGACCTTCCTTAACTGAACATCAAAAGAATAGCCCCATTTTTCCCGTAAAATACCCCTTAACTCTTGTCCTGTCATAATTAGTTCTTAAAAATTGCCTCTATTCCAAAATTAAATTAAAAAACCTTGTAAGCTCTGTATCCCCCAATATTGCAATCTTCTTATCTCTCCTATAAACCATCAATTAAATTTTTTTTGGCTGATTCATAGTCTTTCGGAGGGATCGGGACTCAAATTCTGTAATAATTTAATACAGTAGTTGTTAATCTTTCTAAAGACAAGAAACTTTGCAACTCTGCTAAAGATTCATTTATCGGGATTTAACCATCCAGCAGAAAGCATCATATACAATTACCTTGTCCTTAATCTTAGTTTACAAAAATATACAATTGACGTTTAGTTATGGCTCAAATTTCAGGCTCTTCTGATGTCCCAGATTTAGGGCGCAGACAATTTATGAACTTGCTCACCTTTGGCTCAATCACAGGAGTAGCTTTGGGAGCATTATATCCAGTAGTAAAATACTTTATTCCTCCTTCTAGCGGTGGTGCTGGTGCTGGCGTGACTGCTAAAGATGCACTAGGTAATGACATTATTGTTAGTGAGTATTTAAAAGATCATCTTCCTGGCGATCGCCAATTAGCTCAAGGACTGAAAGGCGATCCTACTTACGTAGTAGTAAAAGAAGATGGAGCGATCGCCAACTACGGAATCAACGCAGTATGTACCCACTTAGGTTGTGTTGTTCCTTGGAATGCTAGTGAAAACAAGTTTATGTGTCCTTGTCATGGCTCTCAGTATGACGCAACAGGTAAAGTAGTAAGAGGACCTGCACCCCTTTCCTTAGCACTAGCTCATGCAGATGTGACCGAAGACGACAAGCTAGTATTTAGCACTTGGTCAGAAACCGATTTCCGTACTGGAGATAAACCTTGGTGGGCCTAATTTCCCCAACCAAGCTATTAGTAATTTTTTGGAATTTGAAAATTGTTGACAAGAGAGATGAGAATACCTGCACCATTAGCAGTAAGACGTTTTGTAAAAGAGACTGTAACCAAAACAGTCATTCTGGCGATCGCAACTTTAGCTATATTTTTAGCTAGTGATTTAGCTGTACCCCAAGCAGCATCCGCCTATCCCTTTTGGGCGCAGCAAACTGCTCCTGAAACTCCTAGAGAACCTACAGGTAGAATTGTATGTGCTAACTGTCACCTAGCGCAGAAACCCGCAGAAATTGAAATACCTCACTCAGTATTACCTGATAGCGTTTTTGAAGCAGTAGTAAAAATTCCTTACGACTTAGAGAGTCAACAAGTCTTAGGAGACGGCTCTAAAGGCGGTTTAAACGTAGGTGCAGTATTAATGCTCCCCGAAGGCTTCAAAATTGCACCAGAAGACCGCATTCCCGAAGAAATGAAGGAAAAAGTCGGCGGACTATATTTCCAAAAATATAGAGAAGACCAAGAAAACGTATATATAGTAGGTCCCTTACCAGGAGATCAATATCAAGAGATTGTCTTCCCTGTACTTGCTCCCGACCCAAGCACTGATAAAAATGTCAACTTCGGTAAGTTCCAAGTTCACTTAGGTGCTAACCGTGGAAGAGGACAAGTTTATCCTACAGGCGACCCTAGCAATAATAATGAAGTTAAAGCTTCTGTAGCTGGAACAATTGCTAGCATTAGCGAAACAGAAATAGGAGGCTACGAAGTAACAATCAAAACTGGTGAAGATACTGTAGTTGACACCATTCCTGCTGGTCCTGAATTGATTGTAAGTCAAGGACAAGAAATTGCTGCTGGTGAACCCTTAACCAACAACCCCAACGTTGGTGGTTTCGGACAAAAAGACACCGAAGTAGTATTACAAAGCCCTGCTCGTATCGGTGGCTTAATGGTATTCATCGGCGGTATAATGCTTTGCCAAATTCTTTTAGTTGTTAAGAAGAAACAAGTAGAAAGAGTCCAAGCAGCCGAAATGAATTTCTAAATTTTATTACTTAAATAAATCTTATGGAATGGGTCTTTACCCGTTCTTTTTTTTTCCACCTATAGCAGTCGAACTATAGATTAGCTCATGGTATCCTCGTAAGGCTTGCGCCCTTAGAGTGTTTATATGTCTCAACCTTTTCATCTGTGTAGAGTCTGCGGACTCTCTTAAACGCAATCACCTATACCTGGGAAAAACAATACCATTTAAAGGTTAATTGTCTATTCAATAACCCGCCGTAAAATCAATTTTACGACTCAAACTAAAAGTCTATTAAAATAGACTGAAATCTCTGTGAGTTTGACGAGATTAAAAATGACATCTTTTGGCTACCCTTCTATTAATCAGAGCTATTGTGTACATATAAGTTGAACATCCCGAACCATGGTTGATTATCGCCCCCCTAGCGGAGCCAAGTTTGGGGGGAAAAAGAATGTAAAGTCCCCCAGAAATACCCCCAATGTTGGGCAGGGCTGTTTCATTCTAGGATGAGACAGGTGGGGAAATAGGGAGATAGGGGTTATTTTCGGCAAATACTCGATAGATATATGAGCAAAATTTATCGAACTATAAATTTTGTCGCTCAACGAATTTTTAGTACTTTAAATTGATTTAACTAGATAAGTTTCTGGCTGCTTATAGAAGCTCATATCTTGCACCTTACCATCAGCACAGTAAGATAAAATACTTATCCAGTCTTCTTTAGAAGACTTTTCCTATAAGCCAGGAAATTAATTTCCTGGCGGTTGTGGAGACTGGTGCAATATTTGAACCGACTTTATATATGAGAGAGGTAAATTTATTTCCTAACGGGTTATGATTCTTCTCTCACTACTTTATTTCCAATTGTTCATACATAAAACGCATACATATACGTACTTAGGCAAAATTATTTACATATTTTATTCCCTATTCCCTATTCCCTGTCCTCACTATGTAATTTATTCTGCACAGCTACTTATTTTATGAAATTTTGCTAATTTCTAATAACTAATTTCTACTAAGTAAATAGTATGTTGCAGTTAAGATTTTATATTTCTTGATAAAAACTTTACTATTACATTCTTAAATATGAAGTTTCGATGAAATGAGCCATCTTTCTATTGTGGATTCTCCGTAAGTAAGTCTATTATTAGTCTAGACAAGCAAAACTCATGCAAATACTACACACTTAAGTGTTTAGTTACTAACATCATAAATTTTAGAGGTATTTAAAACCCATGAAAATCAAATCTTTAGTTTCATTAGGAGCAGTTTCTGTTGGTGTGGTTAGCATACTCACTAGTGCGGGTGTTGCTCAAGCTGCTCAACTAGCACCAGGAATTTTACAATTCGATTCAGCCGGTGGTGGCGCTTTTTTCGGTAATAACGTTATCGATTTTTCTAACGCTGGAACTCCATCTGAACCCAGTCCTGGTGATGATGCAACAATTGCAATCAGTGCTGTGCCATTTACAGACGGTGCATTTAGTTTCCTAGCTGGTACTACGGCTGAGATTCAGGATTTACAAGCAGTACCCTTCTTGATTGAGGATAATGTTACCTATGATTTCGTAGCTCTCACTGGCTCTCCCGTTACTGGATTTTTAAACGACTTTGCTGCTGCTCCGGGTCTCCAATTTGACTTAGAAAGGTTGAGAAGAACCAGTGATAACACTGGTAGAGTTCAATTTAATCTTGCTGGTTTGTTTACAGGTGGGGGATTTGATGATACTCCCGTAGATTTCCAGTTCTCTCTAATTACAGCTCAACTGCCTCCAAGCACCAATCTAAACGACATAGCTTTCTTTGATCCCCTAGTAGTTGGTGCTAATCCTGATGTTACAACAGCTGAAGGTTTGAATAATCCTACTGTGTCTGGCGGAGTGATTGTAGGGGATGCTTGTGGTGGAGCTACTGGTGTTACTTGTAACACTGGGTTTACTTCTTATTCTGGACAGTTTGTGACTGTTACGGGAGTTCCAGAACCTTCTTCTACAATTGGAGGAGTAATTGCTTTAGGTCTAGGCGCACTTGCAACTAGAAAAAAGCTCAAAAGATAGACTCAATCTTCTAAAAGCAGAATAACTAAATAAAATAAACCTAACATCCAGATTAAGAAGAGAGTAATCATCGGTATTACTCTCTTTTTGATTGCAAAAATATGTAATGGATTACTTTCTCAAGTATATATTAATTTATCTTAGTCTTGTTTTATTTCAAAAGCTGATAGTAGTAACCCATTAATTGTAAAAATAACTCCGATCGCACCTAAAATAAAAGAACCAATAATCGAACGGGGTGTATTGTTTAATTTCCCTTGAACAGAAGCATATCGCAATAAAGATTGCATCTGAGGCGAAAAATTGCGCCACATCTTTTCAGAGATAACACGACGATAATCTCGATCCGAACCAGACATTTCTTCTACTACTCTGCCAAAAAAGTTACCAAAATTAAGAAGTTTCTGGTTTTGTACCTTACCCGAATTTCCTCTTCCCTGGCGACGCATCCATAAAGCAACCCTAGCAAAAGTATCAGCTACAATACGATGAGGAATGGGTATCGTTAAACCCATCAAACTAAACTCCTCAATATTTTTATACCAAATAGATAAACAAGGACGAGGTAATTCACTATTATTACCTGTTCCCCGATGCACCATTCTTTGATCGCGGATTAAAATCGAACCAGCTTTAATTAGCATCCGCTTTGAAGGAACATTAGCTACAATTTCCTCTAGCTGTTCTTTAGATAAATCAACTTCTCTAGTATGAAATTCACTTTTTCCTGTGGAGTTATACGTATGAGTACCAAACCACACTTCAATAGGTGCATTCTCCTCTGTAAAATCTACTAGAGGAATATTAACTGTAATTCCAAAACGAGGAAAATCTTGATGAATATTTTGAAAACCTGAACCAGGATAGGGAGTGTCTGAAGCCAGAATAAAAGCTATAGGGTTTTGTCCTAAAAAATGTTCGATAGTATTAAGAACTTGAGGATTAGCAATTAATTGTTCATTTATAAAAGTTGGATTACTTGGAAGGTGCATATTCCAACGATTAAGGTCATGATTTCCCCCTTCTGGTCGAAAATCTAGTTGTACATTGCTATTTCCTTTCTCTCTTCCATCTTGAGATTGCACTCGTTTCAGGTTAAATCTTCTGACTTTATCATTCATCGCTACCATAAATTCTTGAGATACTTGTTCAATAAACTCCTTTGGTAACGCATTTTCTATAACAACATAGCCATCTCGCTTAAACTGTTCTACGTAATCTACACTGATATCTTTATCTAATTGCTGTGTCATTTTTACCCTCTATTTCTGATACCGTATTTTCCTGGTGCTAATATATTTTCTGGATCGACAGTTTGCTTGATTCCTGATAGTAAGTTACTCAAGGCATTATCGCAGTTATTGTGTTGACTCCAGTAAGGAATACTCCCACGATAAGGCTGATAACCAGCTTGTTTAGTTGCTTGTGCTAAAGCATTATAAAGTTCTAAAGCTTGTTGGCTTTCTGCTTCATCTTCACGCTGAAAAAAGATACCTAGTAATAGAAAGAAAGTTCTGTTATTAATTCGTGTTAAACAACCAGAAAAATCAAATCCAGATTTATCGTATAAAGGTCTAACTATTTCTAGTAATTCTTTTATCTTTTTACCACTCGCAGGAACAGCAGGAGCTAACCATATAACCCCACAATTATCCTGTGCAGGATTTACTTTGTCTTCAGGAGGAACATTAGGAGATTTGAAGTAAGCTGATTTAATAATTCTTTCTGTAGGATTTCCCTGTAAAATACCGTGCATTTCAGGGAGAAGAGCCATTACTTCAATATCTTTAGAAGACAGTAAAGCTTTAGCTCCTTTGATCACTTTGAATAATAACGAATCAGGAGCAGTTTTGCGATATAGTTCTACAAATTTACGAACAGTGTTAACTTTTTTACTATCAAAAAACTCGATTTTTCCCAGGTCAGATAAACTCTTTTTCAGCTTTGACTTACTGAGTTTCACCTGCTCTTTAGAACCATAAATACCACCAACTAAAGACCAAGGTGCAACACCATATTGTTTTCTCAATGTTGTTAGTGTCTCATCTGATAAACAACTTTTACCATTTAACTCTTCATAAGGGTATTTGCTCACCACTGATAACATCTGAAAATCGTTTACCATGTGAACATGACTTTGCACTATCCCTTCTAGCATTAGCGGTCTTAAACGATCCACAAATTGTGGTAAGTCAGAATCATTGGTAAGGTCAAAAGTAAATAAATTCCATGATTCAGGTTGAGGCATTAGCCAAATACCAGCTTTAACCACAATTCCCAAATTAGACTGACTAAATAATCCTTCGATATAAGGACCTAATCCCCACTTAAAAGTATTCCAAGTTTTAGAATTCGATAATGTATCCCCCGTCTTTATCACATCACCGTTGGGCAATACTACTTCTAAACCACACAAATTACCAAAATGGTCGCCATGAGGAGTATATCCATAGCCTCTCTCAATAGCATTACCCAAAACGCTACCATAGGGTGTGGAGTCCGTACAATCTGCCCAAAGTGGAATATTATTTTCTTTTAAATAATCATTTAGTTGTTTTTGGGTTACTCCTGGCTCAATTATGGCATAAGCCAATTCTGCATTGACTTCTAAAATCCGATTCATCCTTTCCAGAATCATGATTATTGCCCCTGATTCCAGGCCGTTTTTCGTACCGTAACCCCAATTATTACCACGACCAAAGGGCCAAACTTGCAGCTTATACTGAGCAGCAATTTGCAGTACTTGTTGAATTTCTGTAATTGATTGAGGAGATACTACAGCAGAACATAAAGTTTGAAGGGGTATCGTAACTTGAGAATGATGTTGTCGAGAAATATCATTACTTTGGACATACTGCTCTCCTAAAACTTCTACTAAAGCTGAGATAATTTCTCTATTCAGAATATTACCAATATCTTGCTCTTGGGTGGTATTTGCCACAAGACTTTATCCTATATTTAATTTCAGTTAATATTCTAAAATGAAATCTATATAATGAAGTCCGTTTTTCTTCGGAATTATTTGCTTAAAATATAAAAAATAATTACTTAATTAATTGATACTAAACTGGTTTAAACCCTACGCACCTTTACTTATAGCTTCAGTAATTGTAACTAAACTTTGATTAATTATTTATCTGGCTATCTTGATGCCACTGTTTAACAAAAGTAGCATAGCTTAATTTACTTGTTTGCTTGATACGAGGGAAAAACTTAGTTTGGATACCTGAGAAATTCAAATAACTAAAGAAAGAATAGCAAGCATTTACCACATCAATACTTAAAGGCTCTAAATAATAAATGGCTGGAAGCTTTCCTCGATTCCAGTAATTATCATCAGGAACATTGGCTTGTGGTTGGTTGACAACTTGATTTTGGAAAAAAGGTAGACCTAAGCTCTTACGGAGAATTCTTAATAAATAACTATGCTGTACAGTAGAGATGTACTTAATTCCCTGTATCCGACAAATGTTTTGAATACCTGTAATCAACATCATCATTATCGGTCTTCTAAGCTCTTCAGCAGCATTTTGAGCTATGGCTAAAGCTGAGATTTCCGCTATTTCTGAATCTGCTACTGTAAAGTAACTTTGCCAGTGCTTTGCTCCAAAAAAAACCTCACTTTTGAGAAGCTTATCTGTTCCTTTTAGTTGAATGTTGGCATTCCCCAATACTTCACCATTACAGGTAACAATCACCCCAAAATCGTTACCGTCAATTAGTTTGCTGGTATTCCAAACATCTCGGTAAACTTCTTTTGCCAGGTTGCGACCTTTAGTATAGAAGATATCTCCCCGATCAACTAAGTGAGTCTCCATAACTGGTTGGGATTCAGGTTGAATTTTTTGCATACTAAAATTCTCTAATTCTAGCTGACTTTCTGTTGTGATAGTTCCCATATAAAAGCTCCAGTTTGATAAGGAGGATAGTATTCAACTATAGAAAACTAGTGAAAGTTAATTACTAGTTTATAGTATCTATAGGAATAATTACACATAATTACTACTATATAAAACGTAAATTACAAATGTAAAAAACTGGGTAACTGTTTAAAGTTTTGATAAAGTAGTATGTTCCCCTAGCTCAGTGAAAATAACTAGATTCAGCAAGGGGGTTAGCACTTTATATTGGCGAGTATGCTTTTCGTTTCCTAAAGCATCGGTATTTTCACCTGGAAACAACTACCAACATTGACTTTGCTGGTGACAACGATTTTGCCTCCGTGGCGTTGTGCGATCGCCTGAGCGATCGCCAAACCCAAGCCAGTTCCTCCTTCCCTGCGAGTTCGTGCTTTATCCGCTCGCCAGAAACGATCAAAGACGTGAGGTAACTGTTCCGTAGAAATACCTATACCCGTATCTCTTATATTAACAATAGCTAAACGATTTTGCTTTTTTATATAGACACTAACAATTCCTCCTTCAGGAGTGTATTGTAAGGCATTTTGTACTAAATTGGAAAATAAGCGGGTCAGTTGGAGGCGATCGCCAAACACTTTAACTTCTGTAACCAGATAAGATTGGAGGTCGATCTGTTTTTTTTGAGCTAAGGGTTCATTGAGAATAACTATATTAGAAAGCAGATTATTCAGAGAAATTTCCGTTTTTTCTCGCTCCAGAATGGCTACTGTTTGATTAGATTTATCAGTGCGAGCCAAAAAGAGTAAATCTTCTATCAGTTGACCCATGTGGGATGAAGCAGTGGAGATCGCCTTAATTTTTTTCTGATCTTTAGGGTGAACTCGCTCTGGATGATTCTGGATAATTTCGATAGAAGTTTTAATAGCAGTCAGAGGTCCTCGTAATTCGTGGGAAGCATCTGCAGTAAATTGCTTTAGCTTAAAGAAACTAGCTTCAATAGGTTCAATTGCTTTTTGGGTTAACCACATTCCCCCCAACCCACTTAAGATCAGGGTCATCATTCCTCCCAGCACCAACACCCAAAATAACTGATTTTTGACAGATTCTATCTCTTCAATAGATTGACTAGCTCGAATATAGCCTTCTAAGGTTGGCTCGTTAGGAACAGTACTATCCTTAAAAACAGATATAGTATATGTTCGCACTGGTACTCCTGCTGAATTACTCAATAAATTAGTAGCACCAGTTTCAGGCTTGAGTTCTAGCTGAATAAATCCCTTAGAACCCAAAAAATTTCCTTCTGCATCAAACCATTCTAAACTTTGCTTGTCCCGATTAAAAATATCTCGCCAAGGGACTTTATCTACTTGATTCAGGTATTTATTACCACCACTTTGCACTTCAGCAAAAGAAGGCGCACCAGACTGAGCTAAGGTTAAAAGTTTTTTATCCAATTGACGGTAAAGATTACGACTAAAGAAAAGATAGACACCGCTACCAAAAGCTATCAAAATAGCTGCCATAATCGTCAGATAAGACAGCAATAAACGCCAGCGCAACCCTTGAAACATAAAAATATCAATAAATAAAACAAACTAATTAACCTTTTTAGCTTTTAGCTAGAGGTTAATCACGGCTCTTCTCCCAGACGATAGCCCAAACCATAAACTGTTTCAATTAAATTACTAGGCGCGCCTACCGACTCTAATTTTTGTCTTAAACCTCTAATATGTGCTTTAACCGTAGCTTCTTCTGGGACTTGTTCAAAAGACCAAAGATGTTCGAGAATTTGAGCGCGACTAAAAACACGGCGACCATTACGCAGGAAAAATTCTAACAACTTATATTCTTTGGGACTTAGGGCTAATTCTTTCTCTTGGTAAAAAACTTCGCAAGTGCTAGGGTCTAAACTCAATTTTTCCCAAGTCAAAATCGGAGCAGTAGTTGAGCTACCTCTCCGCAATAAAGCGCGAATTCTAGCTGATAACTCTTGCAACTCAAAAGGTTTCACTAAATAGTCATCTGCTCCTGAATCTAAACCTTCTATCTTGTTTTCCAGGGTATCTCTTGCTGTCAACATCAGTATCGGAATATCTATTCCTTTATTACGAAGTTTACGACATAAGGTAATCCCATCCATTTCTGGGAGCATCACATCTAATAAAATCAGATCGTAAGTAAATGCTTCTACTAAATCCCAGGCAGATTGACCATCATAGGCTGCTTCTACTGCATAGTGTTGATCGCAAAGATACTCCACTACAGCATCATTAATAAGTTCATCATCTTCTACTACTAAAATTTTCATCGTATTATCTCCATACTTTACTGAAACTTCAAAATGTGAGTATTACAAGGAGTAGTAACATTATCTAAATTACAATATCCTTATAGAAACTTAATATTTTATTGAGTTTAGATGCATAATTTAACAAAGATTGCACTATACATTCTATAAGGATTTTACTGAGTTTAAAAAATAGAGGTACAAAAATGGGAACAACAAATGGTCAAACCCTTATAAATACTGCCATTGTATGTAGTACTTTATCCTTATGCCTCCCTGTAAACGCAGCAAATGTCGGCTTTGAACAAGTTGTGATTTTTGGCAATAGTGTCTCTGATACAGGAAACGTATTTAATCTCACTGGTGGTGCATTTCCTCCATCTCCTTTGTATTATGAAGGTCGCTTTTCTGATAGTTTAGTCTGGACAGACTATTTAAGCCAAGATTTAGACTTGGATTTGATTAATTTTTATAGTAATGATGCTAAGAATAAAGATAGTAGCATAAACTTTGCCATCGGTGGTGCTACTTCAGGAACAACATCTCTCGGTGGTCCAGGATTGCCTGGTGTCGCCACTCAAGTAGATGATTTTATTGATTTTCTCGATGGTACGGAAGTTGCGGAAGATGCCCTAGTTATTTTATGGTCTGGAGAAAATGATTATGTTGAGGCTTTGAATCAGGGGACTATTCTCAATCCACAAGTTTCGATTGCTCGTATTTCTAATTCCCTGACAGAGCTAGCTAATTCTGGAGCAAAACATATTCTAGTGCCAAACTTACCATACTTCGGCCATATGCCCATAGGTCAAGTTTTAGGAAACCCTGAACAAGGAAATATGCTTACTGCTGCACATAATAGTTTATTAACTTCAGAGCTAGACTCCCTTAGTACATTGTTTCCTGAAACTAACTTTGTTCTTTTTGATGCCAACAGTGTCATCAAAGAAATTGTTGATAACCCCACAGATTTTGGGTTTAACGAAAATCATCTAGAAACTTGTCTTTCTCCTGATAATTTCCCTAACATCGATCCTAATGTCGTAAGGTGTGATAATCCCAATGAATTTATTTACTTTGATAATCAGCACTTTACTAGCTCAGTACATCGCTTGATTAGCGACGCTGCATTAGAAACAATAGAACAGGGAATTGATGTACCTAATCCCTCCAACCCGCAATTTGTTCCTGAACCGAGAAATACTTTTGCCTTAATAGCTTTAGGTGTTAGTTTATTGTTTGAGTTAAGTAGAAAAAAAAAGTTAATTTTTGAGATAGCGACCAGGAGCAAGAATCCCTTTTGAGTCGAGCGCCTGTTTAATATTATCTAATAATTCTTGATAACTAGTTTCCGCAGAATTTAACATCTCCATTGAGTGAATTCCTAAGCGATAGGGATAGTAACCAGAATCCGTTAACTGTTCGAGAATATCTTTATAACAATTCATTGCTTTTTCATCTTCCCCTGAGATATGACGGTCATAAGCTATAGTCACAATACAGCTTAAACAACGCTCTGTCAGAAGGGTTAAAGAAATCAGAGGTTCAAAACCATATTTCGCTACAGTATGGGTAATAATCTCATTTAATTCATCGGCACATTTTCCTTCTAGGGGTGCAACGGGAGCGCACCAAATCAAGCCACAACCATCCCTATCTAAATTCATCTGTTCTGGTGGAGGAGACTTTTTGCGCCAATAGGCACTTTTTAATTGAGTTGCTGTAGGAATACCTTGCATCAAGCCATATACTGGTTTAATTAGCTTCAACATCTCAGGTAAATTCGTTCCTGTTATCTGCTGATATTGTTTGGCTATTTTCTCTGCTAATTTAATTTTGCAATCATCGAGAAATTGTAGCTTTCTAACTTTCCCTTTCAGAGCTTGTTTGATTAGTCTACGTGCTTCTGCAACTTGTTTTCTTGTCCCATAAAGTCCTCCAGAGCCACTCCAAGCCCCAAAATCCCAACTTTTGGCAAAATATTCCATAGTTTTGGCTGGTAAGGGGGTGACTCCTTCTGCTTCTTCCCAAGGATATTGACGAATGGAAGATAAAACTTTGTAATTGTTGCCCACATGAACTGCTGATTTAATTGTACCGTTGAGCCTTAGAGGGCGTAGAGCATTAATTAGTTCTGGTAAGGAGCGATCGCTTTCTATACTAAAATAAAATGATTGGAAGTATTCAGGGGCTGGCATTAACCAGATAGTCATCTTTGTAATAACACCAAAATTGGACTGGGTAAATAAGCCATCAAGATAAGCCCCTACTCCCCAACGATAGACTGGGGCTGCTTTAGCATTGGGAAAACTCCCCATTCCAGTATGGATCATTTCTCCTGTAGGAAGCACTACTTCTAGTCCACAACAATTAGCAAAGCGATCTCCATAAGGAGTATGACCAAAACCTCTTTCTAGGGTGTTACCTACTAGACTACTATCAGGAGTTGAACCTGTAGCATCCATCCATAATTGAGAATTTTGTTTTTGTAAAAACTCATAGAGTTGTCTTTGAGTTACTCCAGGCTCAACAGTAACGTAAGCTAGTTCTTCATTAAAATCAACGATGTGATTTAAACGAGATAAATCCAGCAGGGCACAACCATCTTCTACAGGAACACGAGAGCCATAACCCCAGTTTTTTCCAGCACTAATGGGGTACAAAGGGGTATTGGATTGATGGGCAATTTTTAAACATTCTTGTACTTGCTGACAATTTTCTGGTCGGAGAATTGCTAATATTTTTTGATGAGAGAGAAAAGTTGCTTGTTCTGCATCTTGTCTTACTGCGGTATCGGTTAAGACATATTCTTTTCCCAGTAATTGTTGCCAAGCTTCTTGAGCAGTTAATTGATTCATGGTTTAAGATTTAGTCGAATATTTTTGAGATAAACCGAATATTTTAGTAAATTGTCTATACCACTGACTCACAAACACGAATAGTACGGGTACAACAACTAGGGTTAAGAGAGTGGAAGTAGTAAAACCCCCAATAACTGCGATCGCCATAGGACTGCGAACTTCTCCATCTGCACCAAATTCTAGGGCGATGGGAATCATTCCTGCGATAGTAGAGACAGAAGTCATCAGGATTGGTCGTAAACGAGATACACCAGCTTCAACTACAGCTTTAATCAAAGGTTTTCCTTGTCTGATTCCATCTAAAGAGAAATCAACCAGTAGAATTGCATTTTTGGTAACTAAGCCCATCAGCAGTACCATGCCAATTAAAGCAAATAATCCTAACTCCTTTTGAGTGATTAATAGTGCTAAAAAAGCTCCTCCTACAGACATGGGTAAGGCTACCAAGATAGCAAGAGGATAAAGGAAATTGTTATATAGCAAGATCAAAATGGCATAAATACACAAAATCCCAAAAGCTAAAGCCCTAGAAAAGCGGTTAAACACATCTTGCATGATCTCTGCATCCCCTCCTGGGACTGGCTCTTCTGTAATACCCGGAGGAAGAGGATTCATTGCGGGTAAAGCTCTAACTTGTTTTAGTGCTTCCCCTAAAGCAATATCTTGTAAATTAGCCTCCACCATTACCTGACGACTACGGTTGAGACGATTGATTTCTACAGGACCACTAGCTAAACGAATATCTGCTACTGAGCGTAAAGGAACTAAAGTACCACGATCACTAGGAACTAAGAGGTTTCTGATGGTATCAATATTTTTTCTTTCTTTGGGGTCTAATTGAACTCTAATGGGAATTTGTCGGTCTGCTAAATTGAATTTAGCTAAATTAGACTCTATCTCACCCAGTAAAGCCAGAGAAGTAGTATTGGCGATCGCTTGTACAGAAACTCCCAAATCTTTAGCACGAAAAGGATCGGGTACGATAGTAATCTCTGGTTTAACTAAACTAGCACTAGAACTTACTTCCACTAAACCAGGAATTGTCTCCATCTGCTCTTCCAGATTGCGAGCTACTTCCTCTAAAATTTCAGTATCTTGTCCCCTCAAAACTATTGACAAGTCTTTATTTCCTACTCCCACCCCCTGACTACGAAAACTGATTCTTGCACCTGGTATGGTTTTAATGTCATTCCTTAGTTCTTGTTCAAAATTTTGTTGTGAGATGGTTCTTTCTTCTTTAGGTACTAGAGAAATATAGACACTACCGACATTAACTTTTCCGTCTTCTCCTGCTACTGTCAACACCTTTTTGACTTCTAGATGACCTTGAACTAATTTATTGATTTGGCTAAGTACAGATTCGGTTTCTGCTAATTCTGAACCAGGGGGTAATTCCACAGCTAAAATGCTTAAGGCTTTATCTCCGCCACCTGATAAACCTTGAGGAATATACTGACTTAATAATAAACTGCTAAGAAAAATTGCGATCGCAACTATCACAGTAGTGATACGATTACTTAGTGATAACTGGAGTAATTGACGATAAGGTTGAAATCTTCTGGACTTGGTTTCTGGTAAAGAAGGATTAAATAAACTATTGTTTGCAGGAGCAAGACGAGATGGCTGTGAGGTTTTATTTCCAGGTAATGACTGAAGCAACAGACTGTTCTTGTTTCTATTAGTTGCTTTAGATTTTAGCCAGTAAGCACTAAGCATGGGTGTTACAGTACAAGCTACCAGAGTGGAAAAGCTAGTAGAGACAGCAAAAGTGAGTCCAAAAGGTTGAAAAAACTGACCAGGAACACCCCCCATAAAAGCTACAGGTATAAAAACAGCTACGATAGTAGCAGTTGTAGCAACTATTGCTAATCCAATCTCTTGAGCAGCATCTATAGCAGCTTGAAACGGTTTTTTTCCCAAATTCAAATGCTGATCGATATTTTCAATAGCACAAATAGCATCATCTACTAAATTACCCACTGCTAAAGCTAAAGCATTTAAGGTCATGGTGTTGAGAGTGTAACCCAAGGAGTTCATGACCCAAAAAGTAGGAATAATAGATAAAGGTAAAGCAATAATTGTAACTAAGGTAGCTCGCCAATCACCCAAAAACAAGCCCACTACAGCTACAGTCAGGAATGAACCGATAATTAAAGAATTAACTGTACCCTGATAAGAAGCACGAATCGCATTAGCACGAGTAAAAACAATTTCCAGGTTAATATCATCAGGTAAAGTTTTCTCTAATTCAGCAACTCCTTGACGAACATCTTTTTCGACAGTTACTAAGGTACTCCCTGTACTTCGTTGTACAGAAAATGCCACTACTGATTGATTATTGAGATGAGCGGAACTTCTAACATCAGCAAATTTATCTTCTACACTACCCAAGTTCGATAGAGCAACAGTATCTCCATTAGAAAGATTGATCGCATAATCTTTTAAAATTGAAATATTTTTAGCTGTTCCCAGAGTCCTGACATTTTGTTCATTTCCCCCTGTTTCTAAACGACCACTAGGCAAATTAACATTAAAATTGCGAATTTGATCGTTTACTTCCGTAGCAGTAATATTGTGAGCTTTTAAGCGTTCAGAACTTAAATTGACGCGAATTTCTCGATCTACGCCTCCTAATCTGGTAACTTCTGCTACCCCTGGAATTTTCAGCAGATTACGATTAATTGTGCGATCTACTAAATAACTTAGTTCTTCTACAGAACGATTGGGAGACATGACTGCGTAAGTAATCACCGACTCACGATAAAATTCTTCTTGTTCTACAACTGGTTCATTAATATTTTCTGGTAAATCTTGACGGATTTGATAAATAGCACTGCGTACATCATTGACAGCTTGATCGCTATCTGTACCAATTTCAAATCCAATTGTGGTAATTGATACTTCATCTCGAACTGAAGAAATAATCTGATCTATATTATCTAATCCTGCTACTGCATCTTCCACTTTTCTCGTAACTTGAGACTCTAGCTCTGTGGGACTTGCTCCCTGCTGAACTACTGTTACGCTGATAGCAGGAATATCAATATTGGGGTAAGTATCAATTCCTAACCCAGTAAAAGAGCTTAATCCCAATACCGCTAAAACTGCAAAAATTACAATAGTGGGAATGGGATTTTTAATTGACCATGAAGATAAATGAAAACTCATACGAGTTGATTTATAGGTAAGATTTGTTTCTGGTATTTTATACTTAGTGGATGATTTTCAGTATTAACTGCTAAATCCGAATGTATGGCATTAAATAAAGCAAGAATTTCTGTATCCATGCTATTCAGTACCTCTATAGGTGATACTAAGAATGGGCCTCTTTTGCCGTGAAAATTCACAAAATCGCCGATTAAACAAGAAGGAATCCCACAACGCCTTAAATGTCGAGACAGTCTGGCTTCCATAATGGTAAAAGCAGCATCGAGTTTTAAAGTAACTACAATACTAGTGCAAGCGAGGTAAAGACTTAGTGCTATAACAGGAAATCGCCGTTTTTCTTGCTCTGCAATATTAGGATTGCTTTCAGATAATACCATTCCCACAGAAGAGGTTTTTTCTCCCTTACGCTTGCGAAAATCTCCAATAACAGCAAGACGAGAAATTTCTGCATAACGACGACGGGCTGTTCCACTTAGATCAATATCATGATTACAAAAATTTTCCATCGGGAATTTATCATTTAATTGATCTAGATCGCATAATACCATCCGTACACAGCCGATATAGCGATCGCTGGGCTTATGTTTTAAAAGACAATGAATTGAGCGAGAGTCATAAATGTCTGTTTCCATTCCATCGGGAAATTTCTCTTTTGGTTCATACTCCAATTCTTCACAATAAACTTGATAACGAATTTTATAAACTTCTTTTTGAAGTTCTGGTGTATCTGCAATGGATAAAGAAAAATAATTAAAAAAGTGTTCTGCAATACTAATGGACATTTAATAAAAAAGGTTTACATATCTAGATGGTTTTCTGTTCACTAGATTAAATTCAATAAAGATTAAAGCAAGTGATCTAGATCTGTAGTTAAAATTACTTATGAACCAAAACTCAATAATTAGATGTGTTAGAGACATTTATTAAAAAAATATTAAGATGTTTAAATTTTTCTCTTGTTGATAACTTGAAAATTAAATAGCCCAGAAGACTATATACTAGAGAATGATTAATTTATGGTGATTTTTCCTAGTTAAAGCTCAAATATAAATTAAGATGTTTCATAAACTAAGTAAAAGCTATATTTCTCCAAAATTTTAGAGAAGGAAAATAATTAAGTTGTTTCACTAGATTAATTGTAAATAATCTTTGAATATCTGCTCCAGATGGGTATAAATATGTGATCTGATACAGTTTCCCATTCCTTAACTGGAGAAATCAAAAATGTATCCTGGTAACTAAAAGACTTCTTACAAAAAATATCACTCTAGAATTAATGACTCAACCCACAATCTATATTGCTGTAACTAGTCACGGCTTTGGTCATGCTGTCCGTACAGCTTCAGTTGCAGCAGCAATTAAACGGTTAAATCCTGATATTGATCTGGTTTTTGTTACCACTGCGCCAGAATGGTTGTTGCAATCTTATGTTCAAGATGAGTTTGTCTATCGTCCCCGAATTTTTGATGTAGGAGTCATTCAACAAGATAGTTTGACGATGGATGCAGCAACTACTCTGGCTAAAATGCAGCAAATAAAAGAGCAACAAGAAGAAATCATTAAACAAGAAGTCGATTTGATTCAAAAGCTGGGAGTAGGACTAATTTTAGCTGATATTCCGCCTTTAGCTGGAAAAATCGCCGAAGCAGCAGGTATTCCTTGTTGGAGTATGGGGAATTTTGGTTGGGATTTTATATATCGTCCTTGGGGAGAGGCTTTTGCGGAAATTGTGACTTGGATTGAAGATTGTTATAGTAAATGCGATAGCCTGTTTCGCTTACCTCTAGCTGAGTCGATGAGTGCTTTTAAATCTATTACTGATGTGGGTTTAACGGGAGGAATACCACAATATACTGTAGAAGAGTTACGAGACAGGTTTGGTATTACTGCGCCTATAGAAAAGACTGTATTATTAACTTTTGGTGGTTTGGGTTTACAAGCCATACCTTATGAGACTTTACAAAAGTTTCCTAATTGGCAGTTTATTACTTTTGACCGCAATTGTGGAGATTTTGCCAACTTATTAAAAGTATCAGGAAAAGACTATCGTCCTGTAGATTTTATGCCTTTGTGTGGCAGAGTAATATCTAAACCAGGATACAGCACTTTTGCAGAAGCATTGAGATTAGATATTCCTATTGTTTCTCTAACCCGTGAAGGTTTTGCCGAGTCTGAAATTTTACTTCAAGGAATTAGAGATTATTCTCAACATCAGATAGTTAAAGCCGAAGATTTTTTTGCAGGAAATTGGAATTTTTTACATCAGAATCTCCTATCTCCCAACAAAGAAACTAAATTAGCTAAAGATGGTTCAGAAACTATAGCTCAAGAAGTTATTAATTATTTTGCTTCTTTTCTCTAATAGTTTCATAAGTTACTTCTTTCATTGCACCAATAAATAGTAGGATTACAACCCACTACTTACCCCCTTTTATATTATTCCCATATACCTAATAATTAAACTTAGGAAGGTTATAGTGTCTATCATTGCTGTCGAAAACTTAAGCAAAATTTACTCTGTTGCTGTTAAACAACCAGGCTTGAAAGGTACTTTAGATCACTTTTTCCGCCGTACTTATCGTCAAGTCAAAGCGGTACAGAATGTCACATTTTATATTGAACCAGGGGAAGTGGTGGGTTTTTTGGGTGCAAATGGCGCAGGTAAAACCACAACTCTGAAAATGCTAACAGGGTTAATTCATCCCTCTGAAGGGAAAGTCAGGGTAGCAGGTTATACCCCTTTTCGTCGTCAGCCCCAGTTTTTGCAGAAAACTAGCTTAGTTATGGGGCAAAAACAGCAATTGCTCTGGGATTTACCTGCTCTCGACTCTTTAAGGATTAATGCTGCGGTTTATCAACTTTCTGACAAGGTATTTAACCAGCGTCTAGAACAGTTAAGCTCTATGTTGTCTTTAGAAAGTAAACTCACACAACCAGTACGGAAACTTTCTTTAGGGGAAAGAATGAAAGCAGAGTTGTTAGCTGCACTATTACACCATCCCCAAGTATTATTTCTGGATGAGCCGACTCTGGGTTTAGATGTTAATGCTCAAGTAGCAGTTAGGGAATTTTTGAAACAATACAATCAACAGTATCAAGCAACTATTTTGTTAACTAGTCACTACATGACTGATATTACCGCGTTATGCGATCGCGTTTTACTAATTCATCAAGGTCGTCTTATCTATGACGGTAGTCTCGATGGCTTATTAGAACGTTTTGCACCCTGTCGCGAAATCAAAGTAGAATTGGCTCAACCTATAGAAGAAGCAGTTTTAAGAGAGTATGGAGAACTAGAATCTATAGAAGGACAAGAAGTCAAGTTTTTTGTTCCTAGAGAAAATTTAACTGCAACTGTCTCTCGCATTGTGGCTCAATTACCTATTAGAGATTTAAGCGTCAATGACCCTCCTATCGAACAAGTTATTGGTCGCTTGTTTAGCACAGGTCAAATTTGAACCTTAAAAAGCCACAAAGCCAAAACTTTGTGGCTCCCTGCCAAGGATACTCCCTAACATAACATACTGAATTTTTTTCGCCGAGCCAGCGCGAAGGGACGAACAAGCCGTATGTATGCTGACAAATTAGTAAGGTAAGGATTTTTCAGTATTTCTGACCCTCTCACCCTCTGACCCCTGACCTGGAGACCCTCTGACCTGGAGACCCCTCCAAAATTTAGGTCTTCATCGAACTCACGTATAACAGCGATCGCTTTTACCAATAAAAGGCAATTTTATCTTACTTGCTACTTCAATGGAAAAGCTCTAAGATTCTTTTGTAGAAGCATCTTCAGGATTTTCATCTGATTTCATCTCTGGAATGAAATCGGGACGTTCTGCATCTTCCCAACCAGCAGGGCGTTTAGAATTGTACCAGGCAAATGAACCGATGCCTACAGCAGCAATAAAGCCCACTACATAAACAGCTACGAAGTAAGTGGGAAATTTACCTCCTGTACTTGCTACTTCCATCAATAAAGACATCAGTTTAACTCTCCTTAATTTAACTTTAGATAATATTACCAAAAGTTGTTGATTCAGTGGAATTGATATCCAGTTCCAATTGCTTGATTTTATGTCTTGATACAGTACGATAAAACCAAATAATTAAGGAGTTTGCTATATATAAAAGTCGATGTTCAAAGGACTAGAACTCAAATTTTGTCGTCTTGCTTTTTGAATTTGCCTTTATATCACTTCAGTTTTTGATTAAGACAGATGTTAGCTTGAAGCATGGAGGCTTTTGGCTTGTTGATGTGGGTGTCCTATCCATCTTCTCTATTTCCCTGTCAATTATCTGTATATACTAAAAAGCAAAACGATATTGTGTGTTTTGTTACAATCTAAAATTTTCTACAGACAGACTTCCCAAAGCACTGATTACTAAAGGAATAGCTGCCACAATAAGTTTAAGCGTCCACGGCGCGCAGATTAGCACAACTAGGGAGAAAGCAAGGGCGGTAAAGCCCATGCCGACTTTAAAAACTTCATCCTTAATTTTGGTGCTAAGGTAGATTGCGATCGCCACTACTCCTAAACAGCATAGAGAAAACGCAAACATCATGTTGTCCTCTTCTTAATATAAATGCGGTGTGTTCCTTCGGTTTATTAAAAACCTACTTCTCTCTCTCTACAGTTTATTGCCACAAACTATAAAAAGATGAACGATTAATCATCATAAATATTAAGATATTATAACCCAACAGTTGTCTGTCAAGCCTTAGTCAAAATTTGATGACCACATAAAGAATGTGTAAATTAATTTAAGGATTCAAAAGCAGCGCCTTGATCGAAGAAAACTGCTGAAAAATTCGGGTCATTATTGATTGCTGCTGTTTCGTCTGGTCCTGCATACAAGAAAGTATTGTTTGCCCGATTTTGGAAACGATTAAACTGTGTTCCTAGACCAGCACCAACACCATAGAGATAAAATTCGGGAATGTCGGTAGTACCATCAGTATCAAAACCTTGTTGTTCCCACCTATCTCTTTGATCTGAGTCTGGAGCAAAGATAGCATCATATTCTCCTTGTCCAACAAACAGAAAAGTTCCTGGATTATCAAGACTTGAGAGACGAAAGAAACCCTCTAAATCATCTCCTGATACAGTACTAGCAACAAAAGCAGGATTGCCATCCCCTTCTAGTTCAAAAGTTTGATTAAAATCGGGGTTGGCTAAAATAGCATCTCTTTCTGCTTCTCCCACAAAAACGTAAGTTCCTGTATCAAAAGTAGTATTACGGAATCTGAATAATTCGATAGTGTTGGAAGAATCTTCAATAGTGTTGGAAGAATCTCCTACAGTTATATCGTCATCGGTTAAAACACTTTCTGTTAGGAGTAAATCTTCATTACCAATACCAATACGAGAGGTATCATCACGTCTAGATGGTTGTAAATCTATAGAAGTGGTTGAACCTAGTTCCGCATCTTCAGCAATTAGAAAATCAATTTCGAGAATCCTACCAGAGCCTTGAGTTGGTTCAGTGTCAGTTTTGACCAGACTAATACTGACTTCTCCAGTTTCTTGATTCACATTGGCTACTGGGTTTAAGTCATTTAGGTCTGGGTCAGTAAATACCCAATTTTCACTAATTCCCGCTCTTCTGACTCCTTCATTCTCTTCTGTTTCAGTGTTGGGGTCAGGAATGCTCAGTAAGGTTGTGTCGTAAGTCAGAAGCAGATTTAAAGAGACAACATCTGTAGCATCATCAATTAGTATTGGTACAGTGACAAGTTCCCCAGGCGCACCTGTTGAACCTTCAACACTTAAATTTATGCCAGTAGCTTCATTCATGGTAGTTTTCTGTAAGTTAAATTATTGGACAGTAAATTTATAGACTGTTAGATAGGGGAATATATTTATCCCCAGCGAATTTACCAGATTAATTGGATAGATTTCCTAAATTGAATGGAAAAGACATTGATTAAGCAGATGGATTCTGCGAATCTTGTATTGTCTAAAAAGTTAATCGACACCCTCTAAAGTACCCACCATTCCTTAAGAAATTGCTATGGTAAGGAAATTACGTCAGAATCCATAAACCAAGAATGAAGAGTTGGAATTTTTGTTCCTGCTATTTTAGATTCTGGGGGGTAAAAACATCGTTATTCTATCTCGGTTCATTGAATCAATAGCGTATCTAACGATTTTTTCGTTATCTTTGAGTTACCCAAACAATTTTTCTTATCAAACCTAGTTGTCAGATGAAACGACTGTCTCAAAAGAATCTTTGCACTTCCACTCCACAAAATCTCAGACTTACAAAATCAGTAAAACCCAAAGCTAGGCTGGGTTCTCTGGGTAGATTAGCTGCTGGTTGGATGATTCTGCAAACAGTTCTTCTGGCAACCCCTGTTTTAGCACAAAAAGACCAGTCATCTCTCAATTACGGGGAATTTCTCCGAAAGTTAGAGCAAGGAGAAGTAAGCAAAGTAGAACTAGATGAAACGAACAATAGGGCGAAAGTCACTCTAAAACAACAGCCAGAAGTAAGCAAGGATGTTTTAGTATTTGAGAATAATCCTGGTTTGGCTTCTAAAATAAGAGAATCTGGTGCAGAATTTGAGAACAAGACTTCTATCGACCGTTCTACCACTGCTAGTATCTTGATTAATTTACTGGTAATCTTTCTGCTGTTATTAGGACTGATTATGATTATCCGTCGTTCTGCCAATGTTTCGGGTCAAGCTTTTAGTTTTGGTAAATCTAGAGCTAGATTTCAAATGGAAGCCAAAACAGGAGTAAAATTTGATGATGTGGCAGGAATTGAAGAAGCTAAGGAAGAATTACAGGAAGTTGTCACTTTTCTTAAAGAACCAGAGAAATTTACCGCAGTAGGAGCAAAAATACCTCGGGGAATGTTGTTAATTGGACCCCCTGGAACAGGTAAAACTCTATTGGCAAAGGCGATCGCAGGAGAAGCTGGTGTGCCTTTCTTTAGTATTTCTGGTTCAGAGTTTGTAGAGATGTTTGTTGGGGTAGGTGCTTCGAGAGTTAGAGATTTATTCCGTAAAGCTAAAGAAAATGCCCCCTGTTTGATTTTTATTGATGAGATTGATGCGGTGGGTCGTCAAAGAGGTGCTGGTATTGGGGGAGGTAATGATGAGAGAGAACAGACTCTTAATCAACTTCTCACGGAGATGGATGGTTTTGAAGGGAATTCAGGGGTGATTGTAATTGCTGCTACTAACCGCCCTGATGTGCTTGATGCAGCTTTATTACGTCCTGGTCGTTTTGATCGCCAAGTAATGGTAGATTACCCCGACTATAAAGGCAGACTGGGGATTTTAGAAGTTCATAGTCGTGACAAAAAAATTGACTCTGAAGTTTCTTTAGAAGCGATCGCCCGTCGTACTCCTGGGTTTAGTGGGGCGGATTTAGCTAATTTACTCAATGAAGCTGCAATTCTCACCGCCAGAAGACGCAAAGAAGCAGTGACCATGTCAGAAATTAACGATGCGGTAGATCGGGTGGTAGCAGGGATGGAGGGAACTCCCCTGATAGATAGTAAAGCCAAACGATTGATTGCTTATCATGAAATTGGTCATGCGATCGTCGCTACCCTCACTCCTGGTCACGATTTGGTAGAAAAAGTCACTCTAATTCCACGGGGACAAGCAAAGGGACTAACTTGGTTTACTCCCGATGAAGAACAGGGTTTAGTCGCTAGAAGCCAAATTTTAGCGAAAATAACTTCTACCTTGGGGGGTAGGGCAGCAGAAGATATAATTTTTGGTGATACTGAAGTTACCACAGGAGCTAGTAACGACTTAGAGAAGGTAACATCTATGGCAAGACAGATGGTAACTAAATTTGGAATGTCGGATTTAGGTTTGTTAGCCTTGGAAAGTCAGGAGCAGCCAGTATTCTTGGGTAATGACTCCATGCAACGTTCGGAATATTCAGAAGCGATCGCTGCTCGCATTGATTCTCAAGTTCGCACTATTGTTTTACAGTGTTATGAGAATGCTAAAAAAATCATTCAAGAGAACCGTTATACTATTGATCGCATCACCGATATTCTCGTTGAAAAAGAAACTATTGAAGGGGAAGAATTCCGCAAGCTAGTTAAAAAGTTTTCCGCATCTTCCCTGAAAAAACTAGCAGTCTAATATTACTGATTGAATATTAAACATTGAATTGATAAATGCTAAATGGTAAATGTTTAAAGTTCAAGTTCTAGTTACTCTATTCATCAATCTGAAAATTGCTCTGAAATCCCCTTTTAGGAGTCCAAGTAATTGCACCATCATTTTCTATGATATAAGTCCAATCTAAATCCGATTGTGTTATTAGTTGTCTTTTATTTTGTCCCTTCGACTTCGTCAATGGAGTTTCTCTATCGGAGGGGCGGAAAAGGGTATTGGAAGAGGAAACATTTATAGCAATCGCAACTTCAGGATGTAACAAATTTAGCCATTTTGGTTCTAACTTATTTCCTGCCCAAAGTAAAACAAGAGGTAGAGAATTTAATTGATTTTGCTTAATATAATTCTCCAAATAACTTAAATTATCCCGCTCTAAATTATCAGTAATCAGCCAGTTATATTTATCAGTTTTAATATTTATTACTGGTGCTTCATCTTCGATAAAATCAATAACAGTTGAATCAGTTTTAATTGCTTGATTTTCTGACAAAATTTGAGCATTATTATTAAGTATCAAGTCTTTCACAACAAGGCTTTTGCTGAGATAAGACCAACTTTCACTTGAATTATATTTGTTATTCAAAGCAATTCCGTAATCTATTTTATTGATTCCCTGAGAAACTAAAAAAGGGATAATAGTATATTTTACAGTATTGCTATTTTTGCCACTATTAATTAAGACAACTTCTCCTCGATCCTGAATTACTACAATTGGTTCACGGTATGCTTTCAAGACAGTAATTTTAAATAAACTTAAATTAGTATAGGCAATAGGAACAGAAATTATAACAATACTCAACAATAAAGATAGCCACCATTTTTTTTGCCACCATTGATTTAACCAAGTCATACAAATTAAGCCATAAATTATAATTACTATTCCTAAAGATATTTTTCCAACCACTAAAATACTTCCAGGTAAATTAGAAAAAAAGTTAGTTATTTCAATTAATAATATACAAGGATAATATAAAACAGAAGTACATAAGCTACCGATAACAGGAATCATCAAACTTATCAAAGAGCTAATCATTCCTCCTAAACTAATAGCTGTAACTAAAGGCATACTAACTACATTCACGATTATGCTGTAAGTAGAAACAGTATTAAAAGTAAAAATAATTAATGGTAAAGTCCAGATGGATGCAGCAAGAGGAATCGAAACCGCAGTAGCAAATAAAGGTGGCATCCAGTCTAATTTTTTCTCTATTGCAGGTACAGAAATAATCAACCCTAAAGTAGCCAAAAAACTAAGCTGTAATCCTAAATTCCAAATCCACAGAGGATTAACTAACAAAAGAATTATTAGAGATAATAATAAAGAGCCTAAAGGTTTGACTTTTCCTCCAATACTAAGTGCAATTAAAACACCACTTCCCATTAAAACTGCTCGCATAACAGATGGAGAAAATCCTGTTAGACAGCTATAAATAAATAAACAACCTAGTCCAATCCCTAATTTTAATTTAGCTGTTAGAGAACTTGTTAATCTTAAAACCATTCCCAATAGTAAAGAAACATGAAATCCTGAAGCAGCTAAAATATGAGCTAAACCTGTTTTAATAAATAAATTACGAATATCATGGGGTAAATCTACAGCCCTTCTCCCTAAAACCATCGAACTTACCAACTGTCCTATAGGACTATCTAAACCTCTGACTTGAGCGCGAATAATTCTTCTCCTAACTTTCCACCAACCCCAACTTGGTTTTTGTTTTGTTGTCTCCTGAATAATATTTAGTCCTTTAAAACCTGCAAAACAACCTTGATTTTGTAAGTACCTTTTAAAATTAAATTGACCTGGATTTTGAGATATTTTAGGCTCGTAAATAAAACCTTTGATTTTCAAATACTGTTGAGGATAAATATTTTTAACTTCTAATAAAGGTAATGTGACATACAATTTACCAGATACTTCTTTAATTGTGTTTTCTAGGTTTTGAGGTTCTAATTTTTGAAACTGATTTACCTTCAACCATAGTCTAATCTTATTACTTTCTGTCAGCCTAGGCTCATCTAAAACTTTGCCAGTAACTACAACTAGTTCCCTATTTCCTAATTTAGTTAATTCACGACTAATATCATCTACTTTAGGTTGAGGATAACGTAATTGGAAATAAATCGGAGCAACAATAAAAACTCCTATCATCCCAACATATACTAAATTCTTAAATTGAAAATATTTTAACCGAGATAAAATCAGGACAATAACAATACCCAATAAAGTTAAGTAAGCTAGGAATTGAATTTCATTCCAGATAGACAGCTTGACGTAATCAAAATAAAAAATTCCAGTAGTGAGTAATCCTAGAACATAACTCCAACAAGTAATAATCCAGCTATCTCGATTCATAGATTAATTGTTTTACTGCATCGTCTTATTAGGTCTTTCGCAAGATAGCACAACTAAAAAAACAACCATACCTACTACGATATGGTTGTCATGATTGTTCTCAGTTTAAGAACAATACTTAAAAACTTAAATAGATAAGCCTAGCTTTAATCCTAAAATTGCATGAAATAACAACAGAGCTAAAGCAGCACTACCCAAATAAGCATGAATTGTACGCAGGGTAGCCTTATTCCCAATGAAGCCAGTACCAGAAATTACTGCATTGATTGTCAATAAAATCAATACAATAGAACCAGTCAAAAAATGAGGACTTTCTATTATTGGCTCGTTTTGCATAACTAAAGATAAAACTCCTCCAGTGTAGCCAGACGCTAAAAATATGTACATCAAGGGTGCAATTTTACGATGATCTGCTTTATTCTCTATTGCTACATCTTCGTTTGTTGCTGCTAGGATTCGACTACGCCATCCTGTCAATGCAACAAAACTACCCATCACAAAAATCACAATTCCCATTAAAAAAGGATGACCCCAATGAACTATGAATTCAGGAGTACCCAAGCTATTAAACCAATCAGCGATCGGCTTGAGGATATCAGTTAAATTTTCAACCATTTTGCTTTGCCGTAATATTTCTTAACCCAGAAAAATCATAGCAAGAGATTTTGGAACACTTAACTTTTTTGGAGCGGAAAACCGAGACTTTCTCTTTGCTGTAGATACAAGTTAGCTACTTTTCGTGCCAAATTACGAATTCTGCCAATGTAACGAGTTCTTTCTGCAACCGCAATTACCCCTCTAGCATCCAATAAATTAAAACTGTGAGAACACTTCAGTACATAATCCAAACTAGGCACCACTAACCTTCTTTCAATCAACTGAGTTGCCTCTTTCTCATACAAATTGAATAAGCTAAGTAGTAAGTCAGGATCAGAAGCCTCAAAATTATAAGTACATTGTTCTATCTCTGCTTGAAGAAAAATATCCCCATAATCAGTAGTTTCGTTCCATTTAATTTGATTAATACTATCCACACCTTGTAGATACATCGCTAATCTTTCTAATCCGTAAGTAATTTCAATACAGACAGGACGACAATCAATTCCTCCACATTGTTGAAAATAAGTAAACTGAGTGATTTCCATCCCGTCTAACCAAACTTCCCATCCTACTCCCCAAGCACCTAAAGTAGGAGACTCCCAATTATCCTCTACAAATCTAATATCGTGATCCTCTGGTTTAATTCCCAAAGTTTTCAAAGACTCTAAATAAATTTCTTGAATGTTTTTAGGTGAAGGCTTAATCAAAACCTGATACTGGAAATAATGCTGAACTCGATTAGGATTTTCCCCATAACGCCCATCTGTAGGACGACGACAAGGCTCTATATAAGCAACAGACCAAGGTTCAGGTCCAATAGCACGTAAAAAGGTGTGATGACTCATTGTTCCAGCCCCTTTTTCCGTGTCATAAGGTTGAGCAATTAAACATCCACGACTACTCCAAAAAGTGTTTAAAGCACTAACGATTTCCTGAAACATCAAAGAAGTCATTTCCCACAATCTCCTCAATAGACTAGGTGACAGTAATAAAAATATGCCTCAACACCATATCACAGGGTTATTTGAGAAAGTTATTCACTCTAAAAATCAAAATTTTTTTAGAAAATTTCCAAAAAGGGGTTGACATTAATAAATGAAGTAAGTATATTGGTAAATGCGCGGTTGAGAGCAGCAACTCCAACCCAACGCCCAGAACCTAGACAAATCAATAGTTTGAAGGCAAAACAAGCTAGAATTACCTGAATTAAAAA
>JASJCP010000165.1 GCA_030065935.1 Xenococcaceae cyanobacterium MO_167.B27 | reverse complement strand
GCATTTTGTAAGTATTTTTTTTCTTCTGGTGAAAGAAAATTTTTAGTAGGCATTTCGCGACCCGCTACGCGGTTGCCTGTGGCACCGCTGTTTTATTTTCTCTCACTCATTATAGGTTAACTAAGTGCGTCTAAGCTTATCAGTTGACTCCCTCAATGAAAGTCGCGTTATCTTATCCGCTCCGTTAATGCCTAACATCAACCATCGCAGCACTGCATTTGGTGGGAGTATATCTGCTGTAGCAATTTTATCTGCTTGGACTTTCGTTCATGTTTGGCTTCAGACTTTATCTATTCCTTGTCGTATTGTGATTCAAAGAAACAGTATAGAGTACATTAGACCGATTGAAAGCGATTTCCAGTCACATTGCATAGCACCCCCTAAGCCAAAGTGGGAACGTTTTATTAAAACAGTTTATAAGCGAGGAAAAGGTCGGATACTGCTGGATGCTGAAATTTACTCTGAAGGATTGCTAGCTGGGAAATTTCAGGGAGAGTATGTTGCTCTGAAACTCAAAGATGCAGCATAACCCAATGGCAGTGGTATTAGAGATACGGTTAGCTCATATCTTGCACCTCTAACCCATACCGCCATTAACTGAAGTTTAAGGCTAATATAATAAGTCTATTAAAATAGACTCTAACTGTGATTAAAACTAAATTGAAGTCCTCTTGAGAGGACTTGAGCTATTAGCCAAGAAATTTATTTCTTGGTGATTTATCGCTTTCTTCCCATAAAACCAAAGTATTTTTCTTTGCGTCTTTGCGCACCCCCCTTATTAAGGGGGGGTTGGGGGGGATTGCGCGAGTTTAAACACACTTGGTATCCCTAGTTTTTTAGCAACTGATTTAACGGACTTTAAATGAAATTACCGTGATATTTGATTTAATTTACCGCTAGTTTTTGTAGTGCATTATTTTCTTCCTCTATTTGCCAATCTAAAGTTCCATGAGTTGCTGAAGATAAAGGTTTAGGACGTATTCTTAAAAGATAATAACTATTGCTTTGTGGTGCTGGTAATTGGTATTGAGGAGTATCTATTTGACACCAACTTAAGGGCAGACTCGAACGGTCATAGAGATTAAAGTAAATATTACAATTGTTGATTACTTGTGGAGCAAAGTCTATATGTAAAGCTTGACTCTTTTCTAGGTAATTATAAATAAAAACAGTATCAGGCGCACCCACTGGTAAATATTCTCGTTTGACAAATGATTCTGGTAAAGATTTTCTTAGCTTGAGAATTGTAAAAATATAATAGTGCAGACTTAAGTAAAACCAATTCTTGGCTTGAATCAAGTCATGATAAAAACTATTGATGTCTGATGGTACTGGAACATTAGAACAAAATTCTTGATTATCTATTTTGACTTCTGGTAATACTATCTTGTCTCGGCGATTATAATACCGCAAGCCAAAAGAATATTTACCTGATGGTAATTTAATAGAGTGCCATTTGCTATCGGAATTTATTTTATCGGACTCGATGCTAGTAATGGTTTTATAACCAGGAAAACTATACACTACAGCTATCCAAGAAGCAGCAGAGTTATTAGCAGATTCTAAATCAATGGCAATTTCTTCCTTGACTTTAAAAGGACCAAGCGTACCAATAATAGCATGAGTGTTCCAGCGAGGTCCTTTAGTCATCAAGACTGGTAAAATTAAGGGAGACTTTAACATTTTGTCTGATAAAACTCGCCATCGAGAAGCTTGCTTTTTATTAAAAGTTAGATAAATAATAAATAAGTTACCGATGATAAATTTCATTCCTTTGTAAAATAGGAAAGATAAGAAAGCTAGAAAAATCTCCAAGACCAGATAAATATTTTTCATTAGATTTATACCCCGTAATTTAGTTTATTTGCGGTTGAAACCACTCCTATGGTATCAAAATACGCGCCAATCTGATTATTATTTTGACTATCCTTAATTCTTCATACTTACACCTCGCCATTCCTATAATGAATTGCTTTTTTTTAAGTAAAATCTAGTTAATGTTTAAGCCTTGCAATATAGATTGATCTTTAGTTAAATTTTTGCCTTGAATTAAGACTCCAAAACCACCTAAACCCATCGGATTTATGAGTTGATGAAGGGAATCTCGACGCTGTAATATTTCCATCACATTATATTTGCCACTAGAAAGATCATTAAGGCGATCGCCTATCCCTAAAGCCATCAGAAACATCCCCTGTTTTGTCAAGCCTAAAGTTTCTAAATCAACAAGTTTTCCTTGATTTTCAAGAGCGGTAAAGTCTATATGAGCCGTAATATCTTGCTGACCCAAATTCACATAAGGATTATTATGGCGACGATGTTGATAATAACACTGTAGAGTTCCTTGACTTCTTTGGGGATGATAATATTTAACCGCAGGATAACCATAATCAATAGTTAAAATATATCCCTGCTGTAATTTTTTACTGACAGTATTTAACCAATCAAGAGCAGCAAGATTAACTTCTGTCCGATAGTTTTTAGGATACTCTCTATTAGTCCAGTCTATTGCTACTAAATCAAAGTATTTATAGATATCTTCTGTGGAAACATCATCTTGTATTTCCTTGATGCTGTCATTTTCTACTGTTAAATATATCTCCTGCAATTTATCACTATCTATCACAACTTGATGCACAGCAAAAGCATCTATCAACTCATTGGAAAAACAACACCCAACCAAAGAATCATCTAGGAGATATTCCCAAGATTGCCATTTAAGATCTATCCGTCCATTAAATTCTTGTAATGCTGCTTGCTGTATCTGTTTTAAAAATAAGGATTTCTCCACAATAATGTATTGCAAATTAGCAATTATCTGAGGATTATTACTTGACCAATAACTCAAGATGTCCTTTGCTAAATTACCATTCCCTGCACCCATTTCTACCACAGTAAATAACTTAGGATATCCCAACTTTTGCCACATTTCTTGTAACTGAATTGCTAGTAATTCCCCGAAATCTTTGCCCAAAGCAACAGAAGTAAAAAAATCTCCCTTCTTCCCAATATCAACAACGGGTGAACTGTAATAACCATACTCAGGATGATACAAAACTAAATCCATATACTCAGCAAAAGTAATGCGTGAATGGGGACTCTCAGTAATAAACTTTAAAACAATCTTGTATAATGCTTGAGAATTATTTGTTTCCATATTGTAGAGAGTGTCTTGTGACAGCTAGAGAGCGAGAAGCAGTTGCTAACTTAGTACTGTACCATTTGTCTAAATGGTCCATAATTAGTCCTTTATTACATACTTATTTCCGAGGACGTATTTATGGAGCAGAAAAAGTCCCTACTTCTGGGGGTGCGATCGCTGTAAGTAACCACGCTAGCTACTTCGATCCACCTATCCTCAGTAGTTGTATCGGTCGCCCTGTGGCTTTTATGGCAAAAGAAGAACTGTTTAAAGTTCCTTTACTCAAGAATGCAATAAAACTTTATGGTGCATATCCTGTTAACCGTCGTTCCAGCGATCGCTCTGCGATTCGTTCCGCGATCAAAGCTCTAGAAGCAGGATGGATCACAGGAATTTTTCTTCAAGGTACTCGCACCCCAGACGGAAGAATTACTCAACCCAAGCTAGGCGCAGCTTTAATTGCAGCTAAAACCCAAGTTCCCCTAATTCCTGTAAGTTTGTGGGGAACAGAAAAAATCCTTTCAAACTCATTATTTCCTCGTCCGATACCCCTAACAATCCGTATTGGAGACGCGATCGCTCCTCCTCAATCTACCAACAAGGACGAACTCACCGCAATAACACAAAAGTGCGCGGAAACTATCAATACCATGCTCGACCTTGGAAGATAAAAATACAAAAAATGCTAAATATAACGCCCCTACATCCCCAGCTTTTTTCTTGTTTCAGAAACGAGCAAGAGAAGAAGACCGTCGTAAATAGCTTTCTAACTAGTCAGAAGTTGAGTCTAACCCCCATTGATGTTTGAGAAAATCTTTATACATATTTTCTCGCACCAGCATTTCTTGGTATAGTTGTATCAAAAAATCCTGTGCTTGTTGATGACTCATTTTTTTGACCTGATTTTCAAAAGAACGAATGCTGAATTTTTGTTCGAGAGATAATTCCCTTGAATAAGACATGGCGTTAACTCCTGATGGATATATTGTTAGATGTGTACTACTTTTCCCCTCCGACATCAAGTAATGTAAATAAAGGATTGACAAGATGTAACTTAAGTTATATAGCTATATTACTTAAGCTGTCAATAGTGAAATAACTTGTTAGCATTGTTGATCTGCCTGGAGAATCCTCATAATAGTAGTCATAGTGTTAACATTCTGTAATAATTAAAATAAATAATAAAGATTAAGTAGATTCTGAATCAGGGAAATATTTGTTACCCTAAAGTGCAATCAAATTCAACCCCATAAATAAATTTCTTGGGAAAAACCTATTTTGATAGAGTCAATATCGTGTAAAGTAAAAAGGTTTGCCAAAGGATCACCTGATGAGAAAATTTTTGGCAAGCTCTATCCTAGCCTTTGCCCAGTCTTGACCAAAAAAGTGTTTATTTTGTACATTGCACAGAAGACTTAATTTAATTAGCTTGGGAGGTACGTCTTCATGTCCGTTCGTTTATACGTAGGTAATTTACCAAAAGAGGTTGTAGATAAAGAAGCGTTAGTTTCTATGTTTTCTGAAGAAGGAAAGCAAATATCTACCAAATTAATCAAAGACCGTAAAACTGGAAAATGCCGTGGTTTCGCTTTTGTCACCGTCCCTACTGATGAAGCAGCAGACCAATTCATCGAAAAGTATAACGGTCAATCCTTCATGGATAGCCCTCTAAAAATTGAAAAAGCTTTACCCCGCTCAAAAAGCAAAGATAAAGAAGAATCAGCAGCAGAAGGAGGTGCAAACGCTGCTGCTGCTAATAGTGGCAAACGCAAAAATAACAATAAGCGTAGTAAGAAGCCTAGTGGTGGCAATTATAATGCTCCCAAAGAAGCAGTACAACCAGATCCTCGTTGGGCGGATGAATTAGCCAAGCTAAAAGAAATGTTAGCAGCAGCTAAAAACTAGTATTTGTTTTGTCTGGTAATTATTTTAAGCCTAATCGCTTAATACCAGATTAATTTTTTGGCAGTTGTTAGGTTTTAATTGACAACTATTAACAAAAAAACGGTGACAACAAATCAGAAAAGAAAGGAATGGGAGACTTTATCTTCCAAGCGGGAAGACCCCGACTTACAGTGGAGGGGTCACTCCGCGCACCTGCGATAAGTTAATACCGTTTCTTTTGAGTAACGGTCGAGATGAAAAATATATTTTCATCAATAAAAAACTCAGAATCCTTATTTCCCCTACACCCTACATCCTGACCAAACCGAAGTCTCTCGCAAATGCACGAGAATTGGTATTAACTTTTTGAACCCAAACAAGCTGCTAAATCTGCATCGGGAGTAGTAATTGGTTGCAGGTTGTATTTTTCTGACAAGAGTTGCAAGACATTAGCGGAGAGGAAAGCGGGAAGGGTAGGTCCTAAGCGGATATCTTTAATTCCTAGATAGAGTAGAGTAAGTAATACAGCTACTGCTTTTTGTTCGTACCAAGAAAGAATCATGGATAAGGGTATTTCGTTGACTCCCACCTCGAAGGCATTAGCTAAAGCTACAGCAATTTGAATTGCGGAATAAGCATCGTTACACTGTCCTACATCGAGTAAGCGGGGAATCCCCTCAATATCGCCCATTTTTTTGTCAAAGAAGCGGAATTTACCACAGGCGAGGGTTAAGACTACGCAGTCATCAGGTACTCGATCCACAAATTCAGTATAGTAATTGCGGTCTGGTTTCGCACCATCACAACCACCAACCAAGAAGAAGTGACGTATCTTACCTTGTTTTACAGCATCAATAACTTGGTCAGCGACTCCTAAGACGGCATTGCGAGCAAAACCCGTAGTAACCTGACGATATTCTGATTCTTCAGCAAATCCTGGTAATTCTTGAGCTTTTTGAATTACTGGGGTAAAGTCTATACTGCCATCACCCTTAGCAGGAAGATAATTCAAACCAGCATAGCCTACAGGTCCTAAAGTAAACAATTTATCTTCGTAATGTTCGTGGGGAGGCATAAGGCAGTTAGTAGTAACTACAACCGAGCCAGGAAATTTAGCAAAGTCTTTGGTCTGATTTTGCCAAGCAGTGCCAAAATGTCCGTAAAAATGAGGATATTTTTCTTTAAGTTTAGGATAACCGTGGGCAGGTAATAATTCACCGTGAGTATAAACGGTAATGTCGGTATCCAAAGTTTGTTTTAATATGGCTTCTAATTGCTTAATGTCGTGTCCTGAAACTAAAATTGCCTTACCTGGTTTATGATTCAGGGGTACAGCAGTAGGCACGGGATGACCATAAGTGCTGGTATGTCCAGCATCGATTAATTCCATTGCCCGCAGGTTAATCTTACCGATTTCCAGAGCTAAATTAACCCATTCTTCCAGAGTTAAATCTTGACTATCTATGGTAGCTACAACTTGTTGAATGAATTGATATACCGACTCGTCTTCCTGTCCCAATTCGTAAGCATGGAAAGTATAGGAAGCACAACCTTTAATGCCATAGAGTGCAGTAAGTTTAAGGGAAAAGATATCTATATTTGTCCCCAACTTACCAATTAACTCTAAATTATGATTTTGTCCCTGTTCGACTAGGCTTTCGTTGTAATCTGGTTCATAATTAGATATTTCCGACCAAGTAATTGGAGTATCCGTTGCTTGCTGGATTTGGTTTTTTAACGCTTCTCGTAATGCGATCGCCTGTTTAATATATGCTGTAAACCTTTTCTGGTCAAAGTTTACATTAGTCATAGTCGCGAATAGAGATTCACAGGTAAAGCGTGAGACTTCTCTAGTATTAATTCCCAATTCTTTAGCGCGGAGTACCACAGGAGCTAGTCCCCGCAAACAATAGACTAATAAATCCTGTACCGCATTCACTTGGGGACTTTTACCGCAAGCACCCCATTGATGACAGCCATTACCACTAGCAGTTTGTTCGCATTGTTCGCAAAACATAATTATCTCCTTTGTATTCTGTAATAACCAATGAAGAAAGACCTACGACTAATACAAAATGACTAAATAATCATAAAACAGTTGCAAAATTGAGAGTAGCTCTCATAAGATCTGAGCCCAACTCGATATTCTTACTCTGACATTAAGTTTCAGTTTCGTCTCTGAGGTAGCTCATGTTTGGGGATAAAGTTTTGTATAGAGAGAAATTGTTTTGTTGAAATTTAATTTGCTATATGATGGCTAGTAAAATTCTCGATACTATTATGATTACTTTGAAAGCAGGAGTTTTTTACTTTGCCCTCGTGTTCCGCATAGGATTTTGGGAACTAGATGATGGTAACTTTACGTTGGCTGATCGCTATTACAGCTATCATTGCTCCAACATTACATCTCTTGTCAGATGTTCTTGAGTGGACTGGTGGAGGCTTTTCCTCAATACAACTTATCATAAACTACTTGGGATTTTTGCCAATGCCCTTCCTCATGGTTGGATTGTATGCTGTCCAGCGACCTCGAATAGGCTGGCTTGGTTTAATAGGTTCGATACTTTATGGAATAGCTTTCATCTACTTTGCTCACACGACGTTGTACGCACTGGAAGAATCTATCCCTAATTACGAAATGCTATGGAGGAAGCTTGGAGGCATCTACACATTTCACGGAGGGTTGATGATTGCTGGGGGGGTAATGTTTGGACTTGATTCACTACGAACCAAGGTATTGTTGCGAAGTGCTGTACTTCTGTTCGTCGTTGGAATTATTCTCAACTTTGGTCTTGCACTTTTACCTCTGCCAGACATACTGCAAACTTTTGGGAGTTCAGTGAGAAATCTGGGGCTTATTGCAATGGGGATCGGAATAATGAAAAATGTACCGATTACACCGCAAAATACGAAGTAACAAATACCTACACAAGAAACAGTTACGATGTAGCGTGGGCATTACCCACCTTACGAGATTGTTCCAATAAAGTGAGGATAAATGCTAGATTTTCGTTAGCTTGTACTGCATGGGGTGCATTTGCTGGCATAAACACAAATACCCCTAATACCCCTGGTGCGAGAACAATATCTTTTCCTTCTAAATTGAGATTTCCTGTTCCTTCCACTACAGTTCGTCAATCGTAAGCCTTTGCACAGTTATCTTTCCGCTAAATTCTTTGGTTTACACTCTTAGATTTGCCCACCCTACACAACTAACAACTAACGACTAATTAGAAGCAGTTTGATAAATTTGTTGTTCTCGATTAATAAAAACCTCAGCTAATGCTTGATAGGCTTCACTCCAAGCTGTCATCACTTCTTCCGTTGCTGCATCTCTCAAAACATCTTGCATTGCTTGCAATAAACATTCCCCCACTATAGGATATTGTTCGGGTAAAACGTGGGTTTTTACGTGACGACGAGCGATCTTATCTACCATTGCCTTTAATGCTTCCTTATCGTCGATATGAACCGCATAGCTATAAACTGCGGTAGCAAGTTTAGCTGGTTGATTACCATTAGCTTGTGCGGACATATCGAACTGTGCTTTCACTTCTGGATATTTGTCAAACATAATCTCGTACATCCGAGTAGTAATTTTTTTACCTTGTTGTTTGAGGATGGGGGCGGTAGATTTGACGATATCGATAGTTTGTTGACTAATTTCCTTCTTTGGTTGAGGATGTTCCGATAAAGTAAGGACAAAGGCTAGATTTTCTCGCGCTTGCACTGCATGGGGTGCATTTGCTGGCATAAACACAAATACCCCTGGTGCTAAAGCAATATCTTTTCCTTCTAAATTGAGATTTCCTGTTCCTTCCACTACGGTTACAACAGCGTTACGAGTTGAAGTGTGTTCGTCAATTTCTGTACCTGCTGCTAAACAAAATAAACTATATTGACTGTTGTTATCTTTGAGTAAAACTTTACGGAGAATGCCACTGCTGGGATATTCAATTAAATCCTGCAAGGTAGCAGTAAAAGAATTGTTGGATGATGCAACTGTGGTATTCATAATTTCACAAACTCCTATTTTAAGAAACTTACCCTCTGGTTTTAGACAGTCTTTGATTGCTGACAATATCTTGACTTTCCCTATATCAAATCTTTGAGCTATTGCGATCGCACTTTCCAAATAGTTGCTAACTCTAATACCGTCTCTCCTGGTTGGAAATTAGCCCAAGTAAATAATTCAAAATTCATCAGTCATATCCAAACTCGATACTCTTACTCTGACATCAAGTTTCAGTCCCGTCTCTGAGGTAGCTCATGTTTAGCAGTAAAGTTTTGTTGAGTTGCTTGTTATTTGTCCCTATACAAAAACTAAATTACATTTAAAGCTTGATTCTGAGTAGATGCAGCTATTTCATTACTGCTAAATGACTCAAAAATTCTTCAATTTATTTTCCATTCATTTCTCTAGTATGCTGTTTATTATGGAATAAAATGTCGGCTTGAATCCAATTGATATAGCTTTTTTCAGTCTTATAAGAATAATGCTTCAGAGGAATAACATCATATTTTTTGAGGAAGAGGGAGATGTCAAATGGCGATAAAAATAATGGTGTAGTAGGGCAAATTGTCGTAGCTGTATTTGTAGCTCTTCTTGTTAGGGGGACTGCTCCTTGGTGGTGGGAAGAATTTATTGGTAACAAGGATAATGCTACACTTACACCCACTCCTACACCTATACCCACTCCTACGCCTACACCCACTCCTACACCTACACCCACTCCTCTAGAACAAAGAACCTCAATAAATCTAGCTTACAGAGGAGATTATTTTGGCTGTAATTTGCCTGTATCTATCAACATTGGGGATCAAGAGTTTTATCCGCAAGGCAATTTATTTCGAGCAAATGGCATCAAGTCAGGGCAGCAACGATATCGAGTTAGTGGACAGATTCATTGTCCAACCATTGGAAGTTGCCAAGTATATGGAGAAGGGTTTGTTAACGTTGTAACTGATAACACATACTATCTAGTTTGGCAAAATACAGGAGTAGGTCAATGTATTGCTCTTCTGCAATGACTCAGCTTCATAAGCCCGTGAAAAGGAGATTGGTTGGCACATTTTCAGGAAATACCGACTATTTCTGCTTCTAGAAGCATTAAAAATTGCTTGGGAGTTAGTCAAAGATGATTATCAAAAGAAACATCGAGAAATTCCTGTGGCTAGCAATAAGCAGAAGATTGTTAATTAAGATTGATATTTATACCTTTAATAAGAGTTGAGATATTTTACTTTTCTTGATTCGCGACCGCAATTTTCTCTAGATCGTATTTTATCTATTAACAGAATGGATAAGTGAACTAAAATTATTTTATTAGGTGATGATTCTTAAAGGCTTTTCGTCGATCGCTCAATTAAAACAAATCTCAATTTTCCAAGATTTAGCTACAACACAACTAGAAAGTCTTGTTCCCTATAGTTATGTTCGAGAATATCAACAAGGTGAAATAGTGATGCAAGAAGGCGATCGCACCCCGAAACAACTTCATGCTTTAATTACAGGAAGACTAGAAATTAAAAAGACAGCGAGTAGTGCCAAAGAAACAGTAGTGCGTCTTATTCGGTCAGGAGAACTTTTTGCAGCACCAGCTATTTTTGGGAATGGGATTTCTCCCGCAACAGTAATCTCTAAACTAACGTCCCAAGTATTAACTATTGAGCGCGAAGCTTTATTACAGGCGATCTCTCAATCACCAGAAATTAGTTTAAGAATACTAGAGGTATTTAATCAAAGACTGCAACAACTCCACAATACAGTACACGGATTGATTTCCGAACGAGCAATGGTGCGTTTAGTCAGACTAATTCAATATTATCGCGCTCAAGGGATGTTCTCTTACGCTGATGGCGATAGCACTTACTCTCTAACAGAAGGCGATCGTTTAAATATTAAACTGCCTTACTATCAAATTGCTCGCAGTATTGGTATTACCTATGAAGAATGTGTGCGGTTGTTTAAAAAATTGAAGGGAGTAGTGATTTATCAAAGAGGCGGAACAATTATTGTTAAAGATTGGGAAAAATTAGAAGCATTCACGAAAATTATTCCTTGACAATCTCTCTTACCAGAATTTTGCCCTGTTTTTCTTGCGCTTACCCTGGATTTAGCAGTAAAATATGCTACTAAAAAAATAAGTAACCCTCATAGTAATCAAGGAGTTTTTTAAGTATGACTAATGCTGATCCTGTCAAGATAATGAAACAAGAAGTAGGAAAAGCTGCTGCCGATCGCGTTAAGTCAAACTCCATAGTAGGATTAGGTACTGGTTCAACTACCGCTTATGCTATTGAATTTATAGGCGATCGCCTAGCGAAAGGAGAAATTACTAATATAGTAGGAGTTCCTACTTCTTTTCAAGCAGAAGTATTAGCCAAAAAATACGGTATCCCCCTAACGACTTTAGATGCAATAGATCATATCGATGTGGCGATCGATGGTGCTGATGAAGTCGATCCGCAAAAAAACCTCATCAAAGGCGGTGGTGCTGCTCATACTCGTGAGAAAGTAGTAGATGCCCTAGCAGATGAATTTGTCGTAGTGGTGGATAGTGGTAAGCTCACAGATAAATTGGGTTCAACCTTTCTCTTACCCGTAGAGGTAATTCCTATGGCAATTACCCCTGTAATGAATGCCTTGATTAAACTGGGTGGTAAACCAGAATTACGCATGGGGATTAAAAAAGCTGGTCCGGTCGTTACAGATCAAGGTAACTTAGTAGTAGATGTCAAATTTGACTCCCTAGAGAATCCAGGGGAACTAGAAAAAACCATTAACAATATCCCAGGGGTATTGGAGAATGGCTTGTTTGTTGGTGTAGCAGATATAGTTTTAGTGGGAGAGATTATCGACGGTAAACCCACTGTTAGGGAAATGTAGAAAACTTTTCTCAATAATTTTTTAGTTACTATCCGCAATTGATGAATTGCGGATATATTTTTCACTTAATTATTAATAAAATCTAAAATAGTTTACTGTAAGCATAATTTCTAAAAGTAGTATGCTATCTATGAATTTTTCATTGAATCTCAATCTGTGAGTGAATGTTGTACCCTTTTTGTAACTTTATCAATGATAAATTGACAAATTAGTTGTATGTTCAAAAAGAATCAGCCCATTTGCGACTACGCAATGCCTCATCAAAGGCAAAATTTCATTTGCTATTCAGACTCCTCAGAGTAGGAGGATTTTTGCGCTTGTTGGATTAATTTTGCCTCACAGACTCACATAATCAGCTTCGTAATATAACGCAAGCTCTCAGATTAGTCTAGAAGAATCTAGATAATTGCCTAAATCAACATCAGAATAATCCCTAAAAAGATTATTTTTAATGTAACCTATGGCTATTCCATAAAAATTGCTTTTTTAACTACCTCCCGGAATATTATGCAACATCCTTTACTCAGCAAATACACCCTGAATCTTTCCCCATTGATGACCAAGTTAGCTATTTCTGCTAGTATCCTAGGGACTTTCATCTTGAGTCAACCTGTACAAGCTATTACAGAACCATCAGAAAGCAAGATTACACAAGTAACAATAATAGAAAGCGATCGCCGAACCTCCTTGGGGGAATCGAATTCTTGGGATCGAGTATTAATTTCTCAATCTATTTCTATCCCCACTCTGGCTTCTCTGGAAACCACAAGTGTCACAAAAGTCCCCAAAAATATTTCTACTGTGGTGAGTTCCTCTCAAGAAGATAATGAGCTTTCTACAAGGAGGATTCTAATTCAATCCAATTTAAATCCAGACGAAACTCGAAGCATTGCTGAACTTCCTGTGTTAGGAAACCCCCCAGAAAACCAGTCACCTCCAGAAAAACCCCAACAAATTCATAGGGTTCAAGCAGGAGAAACTATTTTTAGTATTGCTAGGAAATACGGAATCTCTAGCCTCTCTCTGATCAGAGCCAACAAGATTAGCAATGCTAACCGAATTGATGTTGACGATCAGCTAATTGTTCCTTTGAAAGATTCTGAGATCACTCCTCAGCCTCAAAACATCTCCAATGCCAATCTTGGCAATAATAGTATATCTATATTAGGTTCAGAAGATACTGTAATCCAAGGGGTGCGATCACGCTCTTCGGATATAGAATTCCAACCTTTAGAAGATAATGCTACAAATCCCTACATCACTAGGCTGAGAGCAGATATTGTCAAGTTAAGGACACAGTATCAAGGTGAAGTTAGGGAAACAACTGCTAATTCTGAAGAAATTGCGACTGAATTAACTAATAATCCCGAATCAGAGCCGGTTATAGCCACTTCTTCCCTAACTGACTCAAGGGTTGCTCCTACTTCTGCCAATGACTACGATGAGATATTGCAACTATCCTTAGCTAATCCAATTACTCCTGAGTTACCCCCTTTATCTTCTCATGAAAAGTATCTACCCAATTATCTACCCAATATTCTGCCCAATAGGTCTAATAATTCTTTTAACGGCTACATTTGGCCAGCTAGAGGTACTTTTACTTCTGGTTTTGGCTGGCGTTGGGGGAGAATGCACAAAGGAATAGATATTGCAGCCCCCATAGGGACTCCTATTTTAGCAGCAGCATCAGGAGAAGTTATTTCTGCTGGCTGGAATCGTGGAGGCTTTGGCAATCTAGTCAAAATTAGGCATTCCAATGGTAGCGTCACCTTATATGCTCATAATAATCGGATTTATGTGCGCCGAGGTCAAAGAGTAAAACAAGGACAGCAAATTGCGGAAATGGGTAGTACTGGCTTTAGTACTGGACCTCACCTCCATTTTGAAATTCGTCCTAATGGTCGTCACTCAGTTAACCCTATGGCACACTTACCTAGGAAAAGAAAATAATTTTCGGTCTTTGGCAATTAATTTTGAGAATTAAAATAGCGATAAGCAAAAGATAATATGCAATATTGATCTGCTTTGGAGGAGAATTTAAACTTATGTTAAACTCATCTTCTCCTTCAACCAATAGTCTATTGATGGTGATCCCATTTATCGGGATTTTTGAGAAATTAGTCCTCTTGAGAGGACTTTTGCTATGAGCCAAGAAATTCATTTCTCGGTGATATACAACCTAGTCTAATTTTCCTTCTACAAGAGCATTAAAGCCATAAATAGTTCGACTTCCTCCATAGGCTACTAACTCTACATCTTTCTCATCTCCTGGTTCAAAACGCACTGCTGTTCCTGCTGGTATATTTAATCTCATACCCTTAGTAACTTCCCGGTCAAACTGTAAAGCTTGATTGACTTCGTAGAAATGGAAATGAGAGCCTATTTGAATCGGGCGATCGCCTGTATTAGCTACTGTAATAGTAATGGTATCTCGTCCCACATTAAGCTCAATGTCTCCTGGTTGAGTAATTATTTCTCCTGGTATCATGATTTTTTTTGATGGTTGATGGTTAATGGTTGATGGTTGCCTCTCATTGCTACTAACTACTAACTACTAACTACTAACTACTAACTACTTGCTACTCCCTACTCACTGAATGGGATGATGAACAGTGACTAGTTTAGTACCATCAGGGAAGGTTGCTTCTACTTGTACTTCTGGGATCATTTCTGGTACACCTTCTAAAACTTCGTCACGACTCAAAAGAGTTGTACCATAGCTCATGAGTTCTGCTACTGTTCTTCCTTCTCTTGCTCCTTCTAGTATGGCAGCAGAAATATAACCTACTGCTTCAGGATAGTTAAGTTTTAGTCCTTTTGCTTTCCTTCTTTCTGCTAATAAACCCACAGTAAAGATGGTTAGCTTGTCTTGTTCTTGGGGTGATAGCTTCATCCTAATTTCTTTGCCTTAGTCGTTTTCCTTGTTGCTATCTTAAATGTCGTGAGAGGACTCCCGTTAAACCCATTAGGGTTAACGGTGAGATGAATCGCGACTAATAAAAAACAGCGAAGCATCGTTATTTATCAGGAGATTTTTGTTTTTCGACATAAGCCTTAAGTTGCTCCACAGTTACACCACCACAGCTAGCAACAAAGTGGGCTACGTGTCCAAAAATGAGGTTTTCCATAAAAATATTTGTTACTAAGTTCGGGATATTCTTTACGAATTAATCTCGAACTTACTGTTTTAAGGTTAGCAATTAATTTGGACAATTGAACATCAGGCTTAAACTCAACTAATAAATGGCAATGGTCACTTTCGCCATTGAAATCATTTAATTGACGAAAGAGAAGAAAAAAAATATGGGGGGTCTTTTAATTTAAGTTATCGGTAAGAATCATTAAGTTATCGGCTACTGAAGACCCCCCATATTTTTCCATTCATTGTGTGACATCC
>JASJCP010000164.1 GCA_030065935.1 Xenococcaceae cyanobacterium MO_167.B27 | reverse complement strand
ATGGGTCAAATAATCGACACAAGTTAAATCAGAAAATAGCTAGGCTACATCAACGTATATCCGACACAAGGGGCGACTGGCATTTCAAACTAGCTCATCACCTGTGTGATGGTGCTGGAATGATATTTGTCGAAGACATTAATTTTACCTCTTGGGCTAGAGGAATGCTCTCTACTTCATCAGCAGATGCTGGTTTTGGTCAGTTTGTAAATATTCTAGAGTGGGTTTGTTTCCGTCGTGATGTATATTTTGCCAAAGTCAATAAAGATGGTACTTCTCAAACTTGTCCTAACTGTGGCGCACATACAGGCAAAAAAGAATTAGAGGTGAGAATTCACCATTGCAATGAGTGTGGATATACCACTACAAGAGATGTAGCAGCAAGCCAAGAGGTAAGAAATCGTGGAGTAAGTGCGCTAGGGCATAGCGTGCTAGAAAATGTCTGTGGACTCAGAGCAACGGGGAGTATCGGTCACGATGCTCTAGTTAGTGGGGGACGAAGCAGAAAACTAGCATCGTGAGGTGTTAGAATCTCCCGTTAAAAATCAAAGATTTTTAACGGCGAGAGTATGTCAATTGGTTTTTTCAGCACTCACGGAAATGGGAACAAAATTGCCTTGGAAAAAATAGTAGTGGTTAGTGGTTAGTATCCGCGCCAGGAAATCTGCGCCAGTACAATCAACCAGAGCGTAATTAGCAATCAAAGTCTGATGTTGAAAGAAACTAAATCTGAGTTGCGTCAAAGAATTTTAGCCCAGAGAAAAGCTATTTCTCTTCAACAATGGCAGAAAAAGAATCAACAAATATGCGATCGCATTTCAGGCTTTCCTTTATTTCAAGAAGCGGACACAGTTTTAGCTTATTTCAGTTTCCGTCAAGAACCAGATATTAGTCACCTATTTACTACCGATAAAAAATGGGGATTTCCCGCCTGTGTCGAAACAACTTTAGTATGGCATTTTTGGCAGCATGGAGAACCTTTGCAACTGGGAAAATATGGCATCAAACAACCCTTAGCTGATGCACCATTAGTACCATCTAAAGCTATAGACTTAATCCTTGTTCCTACTGTTGCCTGTGACTGTTTAGGATATCGTTTAGGCTATGGTGGCGGTTATTATGATCGCCTTTTAAGCTCTGCTCAATGGCAAAATATTCCCACATTAGGAATTGTTTTTGATTTTGCTTGTGTGCCTCAACTACCTACAGAACCTTGGGATATCAAACTCAACTATATTTGTACTGAATCATTACTACAAGAATATTAACTATTTCTGATACAAGTTAAAAAAAACCGCATTTTAGGCAAAAGTACTTATAATGGTTTTTAAGTGAATATTCTCCGTAAATCTACTTAAGGGAATAGTGAACAGGGAACAAGGAATTAGATAATAAATCTTGTATTTCTTAGAGGTTGTTTGAGAAGTCTAATCAGCTACATTAAAGTCTCCGTGTTTTCCCCTAATCCGAGGCTAGTTTTACCCCTGTTGATACCCAATCCTATTTTTTAAGAAGGGATCGAGGGAGGATCAAGGGGGACTAGGGGTCAAAAAAACACTAAAAAATAGGCGGACATTACTTTTCAGATATCCTATTACCTCAAATAAGCTGTGAATAAAATTATCTCAGAGTTGATTTCATTTAAGGTTTATTAAGCAAATTCTCATACCTATTTCAAAAAGCAAGTAATTTTGTTAACTTAATCACACAGCAGTCGAGAAAGATAAGTGTTTATCATCTTTATCTTTTATCAAAATTTAAGGTAATCACTATTTAAGTTTAAGTTCCCTCCCTATGAAACATTTTCACGATGCCTGGATACAAGAATGGTGCGATAACAACGGTTGGACTGACGTATTCAGAGAACGCTACAATCACTACTGGGCTTTTCCTCCTAATGCAGTTATGCCAGAGCCTATTCCCCAAAAAGCTTTGAGAACGATCAAAGAAGACAAAGGAATGACCAAAGAGGAAAAACTCTGGCTAACTCTGGCTACTACATTTAGCCTGACGGCAATTATCTTATGTTCTGTACTGGCTAATCCGATGCCTATTGTATTGGCTTTTGCTTTCGATGCGATTACCGTAGCTCAATTGGAAGTTGAAGAATTCTAGTTGTTTACTAGGGTTTACGCGAAGCACATCAAATACTAGTTATGGTTATCTGTGAATTCACTCGAACGATTACCATAGACCTCTTGCACCCACTCCCATAAACCTTGGTCTCTCTTAGCTTCAGGTGGTAAGAGTTAGTTTTTGGATCGGTTATTGGATTGACCCTTCTTTCAAAATTGAAGTACCTTTTACCGAATAAGCTAACCTCACGCAAGAAGTCTCATGTTATCTTGGGCTGTGACTAAGATGGCTTTAATTAAAATTACACGAGTTTTGGCAGCAGACGAGAAAGGTTAAAGCTTCCTAGAAAAATTTTCAAATATGAGAATTAAATCAGTTTTAGCTTATGCCTTTGTCGATAAAGACAATATATCACGCAAAAAGTACAATTTTGGTGAACCCATCATGAAGATAATTTATCGGATTTGTATTGATGGAGTTTTGGTCTGTGTTGCCTTATCGAATCTCGGTGTCTTGCTCAGTCTCTTCAGGGCGGAGATCTAAGCCAGTGAAGAATTGTGCTATGGGAAATGAAACTAAAAGGTAATAGCGAGCAATACAGGCAGAATGTCAAACCTTCTAAGCACTAAGTTGAAGAATAACCGCTGATGATCTCTTCAACTCAGAGAATTTCTGATGTGGTCTGTCTTAGCTGCCATAATAAAGTCATTTTGATGTAGTCCTTTGATGGCGTGAGTCCACCAACTTACAGTAACTTTTCCCCATTCTGTAATTAAAACAGGATGATGTCCCTGTTCTTCTGCTATTTCTCCTACTGATTGAGTAAAAGCAAGAGCAGTTTTAAAATCAGGAAACTTATAAACCCGTTTTAGATGTAGTTCATTATTCTCTATAACAATATCCCATTCAGAAACTTGAGTTTTTAACTCCTCGATTTCTTCTGCTGTCGCTGGGGCGGATTTACCACTACAAGGGACACAAGTCTGATGCGATAATTCTGTCATAGTTCTTGCTCCTTTTTATTAGTTATACTCAAATTTTAGTTCTAAACAAGCTTCTGTTAGATTTAACTTTTCTTGCCCAATTCCCCACTTTTCTTGCGTGGAGATGGTCTACTGTGCCATAACTTATCAGTTTAGACATAAAATCTTGATAAAAACTTCAACTAAAATGTCGCGCTGGAATCCTATTCTTGTATAAGGTAGGGCGGAGAAGATTAGCTTGGTGTTGCGCTCTAAATTTGGCGATAGCCCATACCCCTAAAAAAAATTAATGTTATAAAAATTGAATCTCTAGTCTAAATACTAAGTATAAACACTGAATTTTTACTATTCATAAGTAACATTACAAAGTAAAAGCATTTATCGTCAATAGTTCCACCCAAAAACTTGCGTTCCTCATACCTACCTATGAGGAAAACGCTGTTTGCTCAAAAAACTTTTTTGAACAGGTGGAGCTAATTATTACAGACGATAGGAAAATGATGAGTTCTTTTGTGATTTCAATCAGTTTTAATCAGGGAATTCTTAGTATTTATACAGAGGCTTCTCTAGAATCTGATTGGAAGCTTGAGCCAATCTCCCATACCTCTACCCAATTACAACACCAATTACCGAGAGTATAATTATGATCGTTCTCTTATCTTGTGTCGGACTGTTAACCTCTATTATAGCTATTTATTTTACTTGTCAATCTGGAGATGAAATAGGAACTCAAATTATTAGAATACTGAGTGCTACAATTTTACTCTTGAGTTTTTTGTTTAGTCCTTTATTGATTAAGTTACTGGTGGTACTGGCGTTTGTGTTCGCTTGGCCCTACATTGGTTCTCGTGCGAGTTTATTTTTTTATCGCCAACTTAATAAGTAACCAGGCTGTTTTTTTTGGTGCAGCCATTGAATATTATTAATTAAACAATTAGAGGAATTTCTATTTGTCATAATTGTCCTAATAATGCGATTGCTATTTACCAAAAGAATTTTAGCAGGTTCATTTTGGATATTTTTGCGATCGCTTGTACCCAATGTAATCGAAATTATCCTCTGATTATTTAGTTCCAATCAAGATATTCTAAATTTATTTAACAACTTTTAAGGGAAAGCGACTTGCAAAACATTATAATTCTGGGCTGCAATCCTATCTATGAACTTTAGATTGGAACATCCTATATTTATATTGATGTCAAATTATGTTGATAACTACTAATATTTATTTCTCGAACTACATCATCAACAAATGCGAGGTTATTTGCATTCAGGATAATGTCTAAAGGTTCAAAAGAATCTATGAGGAAAAATTTTTTACCAGCTTCTAAGCATGATTTAACTGCATGAAAATAGATTTCGTCATGTTCATCTGGAATATTCTGTTTAAAATATTTTGATAATGAAGCAATTAGTACATATAGACGTTCATTTGGTTTAGGGTGTATTACTCCTTCTCTTTGTGTTAAATCTTGCAGAAGTCTAAATACAGCTACAATTGCATATACATAAAATTCATAAGCATGAACTCTAGAAGGGAATAAAAAATATTCACCAATACCATTTTTGCCAAGTAAATTTTCAAAAAAGCCTACTAACCACTGACCTGCTTGTCTATCTGCTTCCGCTTCAAAAGCTTTTCTAATTCTTAACTCTTCAGCAGAATATTGTTTTTGCTCGTCTTGAAATTCACTTAGATAATCTAGATTCATTTCGTCATTTAAGTAATCTAAATGACCAAGTACAATATGTGCTATCTCATGAAGTAAAATATAGTAGCTACCTATCAAAAATGCACAGTCTGAAATTATATCTTTTTTACTATATTCTTGATGATTTTTGACATTAATTTTACATTCTTCAATCCAGGGTAAGATTTCATAATCAGGAATCCAAAATGTTCTTGAAACTGTCCAAAGATAGAATGAAAGACCAGCATTCATCCTGACTTGATAAACAGGAGGGTCTTTTGTAATTCGCTTCGCATATGCAGAGATTTTTTCTGGGTTAAATATATCGACAGTCAACTCTATAACCGTCGGATTGCCAGAAGGAGTAGAAATTTTTAGAAAACTCAGAATCATATTAAAATAATCTTCAATATGGCTCAATAACGGCTCGAAATCCTGATATTTGTAACCTTTTGGTTGTATGATAAAAAGCTTTTTGTTATTTGATGTATTCATTGAGTACAGATGACCTCAATATGAAAGCTAAATATCAGAGCTATTTCATTTTCAAAAACTGTCTAATAGGTTAAGTCCGTTTAAACGGACTTGTAATTTAAGCTAAGAAATTCATTTCTTGGTTCACTACCGTCAGAATGAAATAGCCCTAGCTAAATATCTTGTTTTCTTATTCCCAATAATCTACTTACCAACCCTAATATCTCGCACTCTTACAGGAACACAAGCATGGGTCATTTGCGCCAATTGCATAGGTTCACCCTTACCACACATATTAGTCCCACACTGCTGTAATTCTGCTTCTGTACCCACTGCGTCAACACTATTCCAGAAGTCAGTAGTCATGCTGTGATAAGTGACATTTTTCACCATTCCTACTACTTTCCCCTTCTCAACTTTCCAGAAAGCATCACCACCAAATTGAAAGTTGCGTCTTTGTTGATCGATAGAGTAGCTACCAATACCATCAATGAGAATACCCTCTTCTGTATCTGCAATCATTTCCTCTAAAGTTGCGGTATTACTTCCCCCTGGTTTTCCTGGTTCTAAACCCAAGTTGGGAATGCGTACCATAGGAATACTAGACCAACTATCAGCATAAGCACTACCGTTACTGCTTCCTCTACCCAGTCTGTAGGAGGTTTCTCTGTCTGTGAGATAGTCATTGAGAATACCATCTTTAACTACATACCACTGTTGGGAAGGTACACCCTCATCATCATAAGCCATAGTACCCCGTCCGTTGGGTTGAGTGCGATCGCCGATAAAGTTTACCCAAGGTGCAGCATATTGGAGCTTTCCTAACTTATCAGTAGTAGCAAAGCTTGTACCAGCAAAATTAGCCTCATAACCATAGACACGGTCTAATTCGGTGGGATGTCCTACAGATTCGTGAATTGTCAGGAACAAGTTAGTAGGTTTGAGAATCAGAGTAGTTTTAGTATCTAGTTCCCACTGGGGTGCATTTACTTTTTCTATAGCTTCTGTAGCTACCCTCTCAGCATTTCCTAGTAAGTCTTCTTGGTCTATATGTTCATATCCAATATTAAGAGGAGAACGTTCATAACTGCGTTCTTGTGCATCTCCATTGGCGATCGCAGTACAGCTAAAACCAGGATAGCTACGATAAATAGTTTGTTCAATGAGAGAACCAACAGTAGAAGCAAATACTTTATCTTCTTGGGTAAAACTCAGGAAAGAATTGGCTTTTTTGACTCCTTTATCCCCATAGCTTAACAGGCGATCGTTGATGGCGAGGAGTAATTCCGCTTTTTCGCCGATAGATACTTCAAAAGGATTGATTTTAATCGGAGTAACGTATTTATCTTGATAAGCTTCTACAGGAACTAATTTTACAGGTTGTTGCTGAGAAAGGCGACTACCTTTAGCAATTTCCACTGCGAGATTAACTATTCTAGTAATTTCCTCTGGTGTCTTGCGATGAGAAGCAGCAAAACCCCAAGCACCATCTAATAGTACTCTTACGCCAAACCCAGAACTAACATTATCAGAAAGATTCTTTAAAGAGCGATCGCGTGCAGTTAATCTTTGATTACGATAGTTACAAAGACGAATATCACCATATTCACAACCAGCTTGACGAATCAATTTTACTGCTAGGTTGGCTAGTTCTTGAATTGTTTGCTGTGGAGGTGCTTGTACCATATCTAGATTGCAGACTGAGAAACTTATATTTGATAGTAACGTTATTTTCAGCATCCTTGATCCTTAAGCAACAAGAAGAAGGAATTTCCTGGTATAGCAAGTGAACTTGATTTGCGTGGAAATCATAATCTTGGTAAAAAGGGATTGGGGTGTGGGGTATAGGGTGTAGGGAATCGGGAATGGGTGAGAAATGGTATTAGATAATGGCGGTAAACCCTACCACCTTGTCGTACTGTGGAAAATTATTTTATCGCTATGATCGAAATGTATTCAATTTAATAACAGAGTGCAAAATGGGAGACTTTATTAGGATTATTTGTGCTGTTTTGTTACCACCGTTAGGAGTTTTTTTACAGGTGGGATTTGGTATAGATTTTTGGATTAATATTTTGTTAACGCTATTCGGTTATATTCCTGGCATTATTCATGCTGTTTGGATTATCGCCAAAAAATAAGTTAATAATTAGGCTTTTTGCGTAAATTATCATTTTAAATATTGTTCATTAGCTGATTTTTACAAGAGTTTGTAAAAACTTTAGTTCTGGAACTAGACTAGGTTTAGTACCCAAGAACGAAAGGCTTTAATCCCTTTATTTCTGCCTTCGGTTTTACATTGTTGGAGAAATTGAGGGATACTCTTGATTAAATCAAAATCAGGGAAGTTAGGACTTATTTGAGACTCTCTATATTTACCCGAATCTAAAACAAGAATCTGTAGTTTACCAGCTTCAAAACGCCATAATTCAGGGACACCTAAAGCAGAATAAATTTCAGGGTAAGTGCGATTTGTAACATCTACTTCTATTGCTAAATCTGGTGGTGGATCGATGGTTAAATCTAATCTATTTTTCCCCCTCACTGCGGATTCATGTTGGATATAAAAACAATTATCAGGCTCGATACCTTTTGCCATCGACTGATTTTTAAAAGTAGTAGAACCTAAAGGACAAAATTCAATATCTAGTTCTTCCAGAAGTACCTCAACAAAATTGCTGATGTAGATTTTATTAATTTCGTGTTCGGGTAAGGGTGTCATAATAGCCAAATTTCCACAATCATAAGCAATACGAGAACTGCGCTTCTCTCCTAAATCTTCTAAAATAGCTTCAAATTCTGACCAACTGACATTATCAAATAATACGGTTTGTCCTGGGGGAACAATAATTCTCTTAATTTCTAATAACATGGTGGTGGATAGTTATTTAGTATTACTGTATTGTAATTCTATAGTTCAATGAAAAAACGGATTACTCTCACTTTCCCTAAAAATACGGTTCATCTTCCCCTAACTTATCGTTTAGCCAAAGATTTTAATATTGCTGCTAATATCATTCGCGCCCAAGTTGCACCGAATCAAGTTGGTAAATTACTAGTACAGTTACAAGGAGATATTGACGAAATTGATGCTGCGATTGAATGGATGCGAGCATTAGGTATTAAAGTTTCTCAGATGAGTGGAGAAATTGCTATTGATGAGAATTTGTGTGTTGATTGCGGTTTAGTGCGACTCGTTTAGAACAAAAGTACTTTAAAAGTACGTGGTTCTAGCTTGGATTAAGGAGACAAATGTTAAGGAATATTAAAAAATTAATAATTCTTAATAAGTCAAATTGAACCATGATAACTGAATATTCTGTGAAGGTGAGTAAGCCTGTAACAAGGTAGTTAAATATTAATAAAAGCGTAAATTTACAAGCCCTTCTCTCTCGGTGTTGGGAGTAAAAGCGTAACCCCTACTGTAGCGACTGGTCATCAATCGGTAAAGCGGGGTTAAATGGGGCAATGACTGTAAAGGTTGTTTCGGTCATCCCCTAGCAGGAATTCCAAGGATAGGGCGTAACGCCCGAAGCACCACACCACCGTAAAATCAAAATAGCTAAAGCAACCCTGATAAGCTATAGCCAAAATGGCAAAACTGCATAAAGATTGTTATTTAATTAAACCGTAAATAACCAACACTAATCGCAGTCGGTGGAAAGGTAATAGTCACAATCATCGTTAATTAAAAATAGCTAAATCAACCCTGATAAGCTATAGCCAAAACAGCAACACTGCACAAAGATTGTTAACTAGTGCCGAAATAGTTAACCAACACGCTCTCGCAGTCGGTGAAAAGACGCATCCTAAAGATTCACATCAACAGAATATTCGGAACGAGGAAAACCCTTAATAACTCTCTGGTTTTGGTCGAATAATCCAGAGTAATCAACCAAGATGCAACCTCTCTACCCCCTCCAGCCTCCCCACCCCCTATAAGTCCCCCTACCCCTCTATAATCTCCCCTACAGGGGAGATACAATCGTATCCCTCCTTTCAGGAGGGATTATAGGGAGGTGGGACATCAACTGAGCCTCTCCTTTCAGGAGAGGTTTGGAGAGGTGGGGAGACCATATGTTCCCTCTCCACCCCCCTCATTCCCCCCTACAGGGGGGATGAGTAAGGAAGATTTTTTTTGGAGAGGGTTAGGGAGAGGTAGAGGTTATTAGGGGAGAAGGATTGGGTAAGAAGCCAAAGCCTTAACTTGAAATGACAAGTATTGCTTTTCTGAAACAAAGGAAAAGAAGGGTAATACCAAGGATATACGGGGCGTACAAGCTTTTGAGGAGACCTCAAAAGACAGCCCCTCGCCGACGTACCCACTGTTTTCAGGATAGTAGTAATTAAGTAGCATTGAATATGTCTAAAACAGATTTACCCCCCTACATCCCCCACCCCCTCAACTCCCCCTGCAAGGGGGAACGATCTGTCTCTCCTTTCAGGAGAGATATAGAGAGGTGGGGGGACACCATATGTTCTCTCTCCACCCCCTATAAGTCCCCCTACAGGGGGACATCAGTTGAGCCTCTCCACCCCCCTCTATCCCCACCCCCTCAACTCCCCCTGCAAGGGGGAACGATCTGTCTCTCCTTTCAGGAGAGATATAGAGAGGTGGGGGGAAGACAGAGGAATAGTTTTTTTTATATTGGAGAGGTTTGGAGAGGTGAGAGAGGTAGAGAGAGGTCAAATACTGTGGAATGGAACACAATTAATTGGCGTAAAATCCAAAAAGCTGTGTTCAAGATGCAAAAGAGAATCTACCGAGCCTATGCCAGTGGTGATGAAAAGAAAGGAAGAAGGCTGCAAAAAACCCTCATCAATTCCTATTACAACCGTTTGTTAGCTGTCAAAAAGGTCACACAGGATAACCCCCCTCTGTCCCCCCTAGTAGGGGGTATGAAGGGGGGTGTTGATAAAGTCAAATCCCTAACACCTAAACAACGTCTTCAACTCGCCAAAGATTTAACACTAGGGGATAAATCCCAACCTATCAGACGGGTATGGATTCCCAAACCCCCCTCTGTCCCCCACCCCCTCAACTCCCCCTGCAAGGGGGAACGATCTGTCTCTCCTTTCAGGAGAGATATAGAGAGGTGGGGGGATGAAAGGGGGGTGCGACCCTTGGGGATTCCTGTAATGCGCGATAGAGCAGTTCAGGCATTAGCTAAAGCTGCTTTAGAACCTGAATGGGAGGCAAAATTCGAGAGTAATTCCTACGGATTCCGACCAGGAAGGAGCGCACACGATGCTATTGAGGCAATATTCAATCAAGTTAAACAAAAATCTAAATATGTACTTGATGCCGACATTAGTAAGTGTTTTGACCGAATTAACCATCAAAAACTTCTAACCAAGTTAAATACCTTTCCCAAATTAAGGAAACAAATCCGAGCCTGGTTAAAAGCGGATATCTGCGACTTTACCAAACATGAAAGAACTCCAAACCAACAAGGTACATCCCAGGGAGGTGTTATATCCCCGCTTTTAAGCAACATAGCCTTACACGGAATGGAGACAAGAATAAAACAAGTCAAAGGCGCATCACTCGTTAGATATGCTGATGATTTTGTTATCTTCCATGAAAATCTGGAAGTTTTAAAACAATGTCAAAAGATAATCTGTGAATGGTTAACCCAATTTGATTTGGAATTAAAGCCAAGTAAGACCAAATTGGTACATACCCTTAACGAATTGAATGGTAATAAACCTGGATTTGATTTCTTAGGTTTTAATATCAGACAGTACAAAGTAGGTAAACACCAGTCTAGCAAAAACCAACATGGAAAAATACTTGGTTTTAAAACCATCATTAAACCCTCCGATGATAGTGTCAAAAAACACTACAACAAATTATCAGAAACAATAAAACGGTTTAATGCAGCACCTCAAACAAAGCTCATTAAAGAGTTAAACCCCATCATTAGGGGATGGTGCAACTATTTTAAAACTGTGTGTAGTAAAGAAACCTTTTCTAAGGTTTCTAGTTTAACGTATCTCAGACTACGCACATGGGCTGACAGAAGACATCCTAATAAAGGTAAAAATTGGGTATCTGATAAATATTGGAAAACGGTAGGAAATGATAACTGGGTATTCGCTACCCAGTACAAAGGGAATGACCACAAACTAATAAAACATACACAAACAGCCATTATACGCCACGTCAAAGTTAAGGGGTCATCTTCACCCTTTGATGGAGACACACTCTACTGGGGTAAACGGATGTCTAAACACCCAGAACTTAAAACCCAAGTAACCAAACTGCTTAACAAACAAGACGGAAAGTGTAATTGGTGTAATCTTCCTTTCAGTGAAGGAGACATTATAGAAACCGACCATATTACCCCCAGGGGTGCTGGTGGTAATAGTAAAAAAGATAATTTACAACTCCTTCACAGACATTGCCACGACATTAAAACCAAGAGTGACCTACGGGTTATAAAGCGATATAAAGCTGAAAAGGAATGGTCAAAAACTCAAAAACAGTTCAAATTATTGAACTGGGACTGGGTGGATGATATACCAACCTTACTCAACGGTTTGGGTATTCATAAAGAACCTGATAACAGAGGAGCGCAGTGAGGTGAAAGTCTCATGCTGCGTTCTGAAGACGAGTCGCTTTGGTGACAAAGTGGCTTAGTTTAACTGTACTGGGGTGTGTCCAACAGAAGCTTTAACCCTCGATCCTGATACCTTCCGTCTTAAGTTCTGGCGATCTCGTTGTGTAGTATGCGAACAGTGTATTTCTACTTGTCCTCTAGAAGCGATTTCTACCAATTTATAGTGCGAGTGAGAATACCCATATCCCTAAAGGGATATGGGAGAGGTTCGCTCCGCGTCGAAAACGAGTCAATGTGTAATAATTCTTTTTCAAAACTTTAAAAATAAGTACCTCAACTAATGATAATTTTGTTTCAAACATTGGTCGAGCAAAATGATTTCTTTTACCTACGAATTTAAGTTAAAACCAACCAAAAAGCAACTTCAATATCTAGAGATGTATCTTGAAGTTTGTCGTTCGGTATATAACTATAATCATGGTGAGAGAAAAGATTGGATTCAATCTAGAAAAAGTCCAATTGATAGATGTTCGATTGAAAAAGAATATATAATCCCAGCAGAGCGACCTTTTCCCAACTATAACATTCAATCAAACAATCTAACTCAAGCTAAAAAGGAATATCCTCACCTTAAACAAGTCCATTCTCAAGTACTTCAATTTACTTTAAAAAGATTAGATAAAGCTTGGGATGATTTTTTCAAAGTCAAAGATAGAGGATTGCCGAAGTTTAAAAACAAAAATCGTTTTAGAAGCTTTGTATATCCTCAAATCAAAGATAGTGATTTGGGAGAAAACGAAGTTAGATTGCCCAAAATCCGATGGGTTAAGTTCAAAAAATCTAGACCCTATCCTACTGGATTTGACGCAAAACAGTTGAGAATAGTTAGGAAAGCGACGGGATATTTTGCTCAGATAATATTTGTGAGCCAAGTATCCGTACCCGATCCAATCCCTGGGGTAACGAGTATGGGAATTGATGCTGGGATAAGTTCTTTTGTAGCTACTTCTTATGGTGAATTAGTCAAGACTCCTCAGTTTGTTTTAAACGTTGCTAGAAAGTTGAAATTACTTCAGCGTCGCTTGAAAAAGAAAACCAAGGGGTCAAATAATTGGTTAAAACTCCAAAAAAAGATAGCTAAGTTGCACGAAGAAGTAGCTAACGCGAGAGAAGACTGGCTATATAAACTCCCTCATTATTTTTGCTCACAAACAGATAAGATCTTTGTCGAAGATATTGATTTCAGAAGCTGGCAAAAGGGGCTATTTGGTAAACAAGTCGGTAATAGTGGGATTGGAAAATTCATAAACCAAATATTGCCCTATGTTGCATGGAAAAAAGGAGTATTTTTGCAAAAAATAGATAAAAACTTCACTTCCCAACAATGCCCTCAATGTCTGGCTCATACAGGAAAAAAATCTTTGAGTGAAAGAGAGCATCGATGCCAATTCTGTGGATATCAAATTGACAGAGATGTTGCTGGTGCAAAAAGAATAGAAATGAGAGGTAAAGAGGCGGTCGGGCAGCCCGTCCGAAAAAAGCGCGACAACGCGGTCTTGGACGGGGCGTTCAAGCACCTGAACCAAGTTCAGGTGTCAGCCCCTTGGGTTTCCCCCATGAGCGATTGTCGTAAGAAAGCTTGCAGACCAGATGCAACGGGGGTCATACAACTATCATTGTTCGCTGCCGAAGGCACGCGAAGCGACCTAGTTAGCATGGGATGAGTCAAGAATCCCTCACGCCAAATGGGTGAGGGAGTGTCAAGTAGCTTTAACTATGGAGATGTTTTTTTTGATTCTAAATACCAATTACGCCAAGTATTAGAACTGCGAATCGCCAACCATAATAATAATAGAGCAATTAAGCCTCCTTCCTTTGGGTAAGAAAATGCCATAAATACCAGAACAATTCCCAGAATATCTTGTAATAAAACTACCCAAAGGGGAAGTCCTCGCAGACGAAAAAACCAACCGATTTGTACAATAGTTAAAACCAGAGCAAACATTCCTCCTACAAGCCCAATGAGCCAGAAAGGAGTAAAATCAATCTCTGCAATATGAGCAAATGCTACTGCAACTATTGCTCCCAATATAGGGCTAAATAACAGTTGAATCATCTGCAAGATTCTTTGTCCTAAAAATTGTTTTGAACTAAATAGTTCTAATAAAGACCAAGCAATAGAAATTGCTAGCACTACTCTGGGATCAAAGTGTCTTAAAACAGGAACATCAGACCAAAATTCCTGACTGTAAAACAAACTAATAACTAGCAGTGGTAGAGCTAGTCTCATACCTACAGCAGCAGAAATGGATAAAATTGCTAAGACTAAAGTTAACATGAAAGTTATAGAAAGTTATAGTTTTGACTAACCACTAACCACTAACCACTAACTTAGCCCAAAGGAGGCTGGTAACTTTATTCCTTATCTGTTGAAGTTTTTGAATCTGGGAAAGAAATTTTAGTTATATCATCTGGTGTTTCTGATAATTCTTGATAATTTTCTAGTTCTGTGTCTGATTCTTCTGTAACAACTTTTTCCGAGTCGGATAGAGATGGGCTGGTATATTGTTTTGTTGTCTCCAAAGATTCTATTGTCCAATTGGCAAAAGTTGATTCTTCGTTCCAATTAGTAGTTGAGTCATCTTCCCAATTACTGACTTCCATTTCTGAGTTAGAAAAATTAGAGGGTTGTGTTTCTGTAGCTTCTGTTGCTAGAGGAGTTGTAGATGGGGCTGTTTCTTCATCCTTGAAAAGCTCATCGAATTTAGTGTCGATTAAAGAGGAACTATCTTGAGGGGTAGAAGTAGAATCTTGTGTTTCTGTAGCTTCTGTTGCCAGAGGAGTTGTAGATGGGGCTGTTTCTTCATCCTTGAAAATATCATCGAGTTTAGTTTCGATGGAAGAAGAACTCTCTTCCAGGTTGCTAGTAGAATCTTCTGTTACTGTGGCAGTTTCTAAATCCACTAGATCATCGAGTTGTGTTTCGATGGAAGAAGAACTCTCTTCCAGATTGCTAGTAGAATCTTCTGTTACTGTGGCAGTTTCTAAATCCACTAGATCATCGAGTTGTGTTTCGATGGAAGAAGAACTCTCTTCCAGATTGCTAGTAGAATCTTCTGTGGCTGTGGCAGTTTCTAAATCCACTAGATCATCGAGTTGTATTTCGATGGAAGAAGAACTCTCTTCCAGATTGCTAGTAGAATCTTCTGTGGCTGTGGCAGTTTCTAAATCCACTAGATCATCGAGTTGTGTTTCGATGGAAGAAGAACTCTCTTCCAGATTGGTAGTAGAATCTTCTGTTACTGTGGGAGTTTCTAAATCCACTAGATCATCGAGTTGTGTTTCGATGGAAGAAGAACTCTCTTCCAGGTTGCTAGTAGAATCTTCTGTGGCTGTGGCAGTTTCTAAATCCACTAGATCATCGAGTTGTGTTTCGATGGAAGAAGAACTCTCTTCCAGATTGCTAGTAGAATCTTCTGTGGCTGTGGCAGTTTCTAAATCCACTAGATCAT
>JASJCP010000163.1 GCA_030065935.1 Xenococcaceae cyanobacterium MO_167.B27 | reverse complement strand
TATCTTAGGTATTAAAACATGAGTACTGATAAATAGTTGTAAAAGTCAAGCCTCTTAGCATAGCGACCGCGAAGCGTTCTCTTCGAGATCGCCTTGGGGAAAACTTGTCCATCTACTGATATTGAATTTCCCAGTTACGATGATTTAATAGAAATTGTTAATGCTCACTTTCCTGATTCTTTAGAACAAAAATTAGTAAAAAAGGCTGTGAGTAGATTTCGTAACCTACGGAAGAACGGAAGTAGTAGAAGAGATGGGAAAAAAGCTAGTACTAGCGAATTACTAGATTGGATACGCTGGCTGAAACGTTATCCGCAGAAAGCTTGGGAAATTATTAAGAATCTTCCTCAGAATAAACCGCTTCTGGGAGCATTACTGAAAACTAAAGAAGACCAGGAAAGATACCAAAACAATTATCAGGAGGAGGAAGAGCAAGAGGAAGAGGAGGAGGATATTGAGTAAATCTAAACCACCTCTGTTGGATTTGTTTATCTTGATGCGGGACTCAGTAGGTTTACCTCTGACTATTGACCAGTATCATATGCTTTTGCAAGCGTTAAAGGGTGGGTTTGGTATTAGTAGCCGTGATGAGTTAAAACAAGTTTGTCGCTTGTTGTGGCTCAAATCAAAATCTTCACCACAAGTAGAAAGATTTGAAAAATATTTTGACCAGTATTTTGAAGAATTTTCTCAGAATTTAAAGCCTGAAGAAAAACAAGAGCCAAGGGATACTAAAAAAGAACAAGAGCAACAAAGCACCTCTACTTCTACTAAAAAAAGTTCAAAAACTCCAGAAAAGCCAACTCCAAAATCAAAGAAACCTGACTCGTCGAATTATTCACAAGTTCCTACAGCAATTCGAGGAAGACTGCTTCCAGAAAAACCTTTCGATGAAAAAAGACGTTATCGATTAATTCCCCAGGACTTTCCTGCAACTCGGCGACAAATTCAGCAAAATTGGCGTTCTTTACGTCGTCCGATTCGAGAAGGAGCATTAACGGAGATAGATATAGAAGCTACTGTTAAGCAGATTATGGAAGATGGAGTTTTTCTCAAACCCGTACTCATACCTAATCGCGTTAATCGGGTAGAAATGCTGCTGTTAATTGATGTATCAAACTCAATGATTCCTTTTCGTCTCTTTTACGAGAGAGTAGTTGCAACCTTGCAAGGAAGTCGTTTAGGGAAGGCAGATATCTATTACTTTCGTAACTGTCCCAGGGATTATCTTTATCTCCATCCCCGTCGTCCAGATGCTAAAGAAATTAAGGAAATATTACCAAAATTACATCGCAATCGTACTGTTGTTTTAATTATTAGTGATGGGGGTGCTGCTCGTGGTGGGATAAATAAGGAGCGCATTAAACTCACAGAAGAATTTTTAGGGGAACTTACCCCTTACGTCCGTCATATCGCTTGGCTCAATCCCATGCCATCGGAACGATGGGAAGATAAATATAATAGTGCTAAGGAAATTTCCGAACTGGTACAAATGTTTGAACTGGATTACCGAGGACTTAAAGACGCTGTGGGATTTCTTAAAAGATGAATGTATCCCAAACAGATAAAGAGAAATTTACCCATCCACAGTTAAAAAGCTTTGCAAATCGCTTTGGTAAAGCTCACCTAGATTTAGCTTGTCACGCTGCTTTCCCCCTAGCACTGACACCAGAGCTTTTGTACTGCCTGCGGGAAAACTTCCCACCCAAAGTAAAAGATAAAGCCCCTTGGATTGCGGTTAATGATATTTTACTCTTTCTCTGCGATCCTGTAGGTTTTGAACTGTATGAATTTCAACCAGAAGTACGTCACGAGTTGCTCGTTATCTTAAAACGAAAATTCGGGGACAAGCGATTACGGGAATTATCGGATTTTATGGTGACTTATATTCGCCAGAAGTTAAAAATTAATTATCGTGCTGACGAAGATTTGGGTGCAGCCCCCCACTGGACTGCTTTGGCTTATTTTAAACCTAAAGAAGCAGTTAATGACATTGCTAAGGCTCTCAAGGAAGCACTAGGAAAGCCAAATTCTAACGATTTGGTAAGATTAACTCCGTATATAGAAACCTATGCTGATGTAGATCCATTAATTAAAGCTGGCTTTGAACCTTTGTTGTTGTTTTCCCGTGGTTTGGATGCCAAAGCTCAAGGAGATACGAAAGAAGCGGAGGAGAATTTTGCACAGTTGCGTCAAAAACATGGCGAGTATTTACAGATAGGGGAAGTACAATTTAAAATTCCCAAACCCGAAGATGATAATTTACAGGTATTTAAATTTCAAGTAGTCACCGTCAACCGTCGCGGGGAAATCATCAAGCGAGAACCCAAACAAGCTAGATACTTCACCGAAGACTTAGGAAATGGTGTCACTTTGGATATGGTTGAAATTCCTGGTGGTAGATTTATGATGGGTTCGCCAGAAGGGGAAAAAGGTAACAACGAAAAACCCCAACACGAAGTAAGTGTCCCATCCTTTTTTATGGGCAAATATCCCGTCACTCAAGCACAGTGGAGAGAAATCGCATCTCTACCCAAAGTCGAACGCGACCTCAAACCTGACCCTTCCTACTTCAAAGGTGATGAGCGTCCTGTAGAAGAAGTTTCTTGGTATGATGCTGTAGAATTTTGCCAAAGATTATCGAGACAAACAGGAAAAGAATATAGATTACCTTCAGAAGCCGAATGGGAATATGCTTGTAGAGCAGTTATCAGTTATCAGTTATCAGTGACCAGTGGGGATTTGACAGTAGAAAAATGGAATGAGAAATATAACCAACCTTTTCATTTTGGCGAGACAATTACCACTGAGTTAGTTAATTATCGTACTACTCAAACCTATGCCAGTGAATCTCTAGGAGAATATAGACAACAAACCACACCAGTCGGACAATTTCGGCCTAATGCCTTTGGTTTATACGATATGCACGGAAATGTTTGGGAATGCTGCGCGGATGCTTGGCATGATAATTATGAAGATGCGCCAACCGATGGTAGTGCTTGGACTCAAGGTGATAATAATAATCGTTCTCTACAGCGCGGTGGTTCCTGGAGCATCGATCCTAGCGGTTGCCGTTCGGCGTTTCGCAACAACAATACCCGCGCGAATCGTAGCTTCAATATCGGTTTTCGTGTGGTGTTGGGCGTTGGCAGGACTCCTTAGCTCTCTGCCCTTTTCCCCTCTTCCCCTTTACCCTCTTTCCCGCCGTCAGGCGAGTGGATTTTTGAGCCACCAAGAAATCAATTTCTTGGCTCAAATAAGAAGTCCTATAAGATGGACTTTGGTTATCAGACAGATAATTTATTATCTGGAGACTGCAAACCGTTTTTTAATCGATCGCGCTTTCAATAAAATAAAGAGCCAGGAGATTTTTGCACCGACTACGCCAAAGAGCGATCTCCTTTTTAAGCTCTGGCTATAGCTACATTTCACTCTTTGAATATTTTTCAAAGTTGCGATCGCATTCAGCTTGACTAGTCTAGATGTTTTTCATTTGAGGGGATCTATCTAGAAATCCAACCAAATAGAAAGCAGGTTAAATTTTTCACCCTAAGATCTAGGTTGTAGCATCGTAACTTCACTTCCGCCAACGGAAAATCGCTGTTTGCTAAAGCTTGATTTAAGTAAATAATATGCTGAAGGAACAAAATAAAGAGCCAGGAGAGTTGCACCGACTACGCCACCAGCGATCGCAACTGCTAAAGGAGGCCAAAATTCACCACCAGATAGGAGTAGGGGGACAAAACCGATCATGGTTGTCAGAGTGGTAGTCAGGACATGACGAGTCGAATGTAAGACTACTTCTTGGATGGCTTTAGGGTTGCCAGTTTTGGCTAATGGATGATGAGAGAGAGCATCGAGAACAACAATGGAATCATTTACCGCTACACCAATCAAACCTACTGTACCGATAATGGGGTTGAAGCCAAAGGGATAGCCAAATATCCATATAGATAAGATACCTAAACCAAAAGATGCGATCGCAACTACCCCAATAATAGCTGCTAGTTGGAAAGAACCAAGGGAAAGTACCAAAACCGCTACCATTATGATGGCCAAAACCCCTACAGTAGCAACTAAACCCCCAATTGCACTATTTCTTTCTTCTTCTTCTCCACCAAATTCATAGCTATAGCCAGGAGGTAAGGAAAAATCACTATCTGCTAATTTGGCTTGAAATTGACTTAAAATCCCTGCGGGTAAGACTCCAGCTGTCAGAAAACCTTGAATTCTATTAACTCTTTGCCCATTGTAGTGAGTAATTTGAGCAAGTTCTGGTTTGATTTGAACTTTGCCTAAAGAAGAAAGAGGAACAGCAGCTAGGGAATTATTCTGATTACTATCAAGACTGGGAGAAGTTGCTAATAAATCTAAGGAGGAGATTTCTGCTAAATTACCTCGATCTTGATTTCCCAAACGAACTCTAACGGGTAACTCTTCTGTTGCTTCTATAATTGAACCACCAACCACACCTTCTAAAGTATTGTCTAACTGTTGTGCAATACTATTACGGTTTAATCCTGCTAAACGGGCTTGTTCTTCATCTACTTGTAATTGTAGTTGTGGTTGAATTTCATCTAAACTAGCACGGGTATGAGTGACTTCTGGTATTCGCACCAAAGTTTGTCTGGCTGCTTTCCCTAATGATTGCAATACTTCCAAATTAGAACCATAAATCCGCATTTCAATGGGTGCAGCTACAGGAGGACCTTGTCCTAACTGTCTGACAATAATTCTAGCTGAGGGAAAAGCTTTATCTACTTTGGTTTGTAACTTTTGGGTTATAGAGTTAGAAGCAAGAGAATTTAATTGTAATAATCCTTGAGCATAATTGGCTTGTTGGTCTCTTCCACCAGAGATATTGTAGTAAAAACGAGGAACACTTCTACCTAATAACCAGTGAACATCTTTTACTTCTGGAAGATCGATTATTCTGGCGCGAATTTGTTGAATTATAGTTTGGGTTTTCGCCAAAGAAGCCGAGGGAGGTAATTCTAGTTCGATTTGTAGTTGATCGCGATCCGCAGCAGGAAAGAATTGTTGTTCGAGACTACCAATTTGTATAAAACCGATAACTGGTAACAGTAAAGCTAACAAGATTGACAAAACAGGTTGAGCGATAGTCCATTTTACGGTGCGTCGATATAACCGAGCCAGAGCAGGATAAGAAATCCCTGTTTGCAACCATGAATTGTAATGTTTTGATTGAGATTTGCTAGAGATAACTGACAGGGAGATTGGTTTGTGACCATTATTCTGGTTATGATTTTGCCCCCCTAGCTCTTTGATCCCCCCTTGATCCCCCCTTAAAAAGGGGGGTTTGGGGGTAAAAGATTTTAGAGTGGGAGAAAGTCCCCCAGAATTGGGGGATTTAGGGGGCATTGGATGTAATTTAGCTGTTAAAGTGGGAATAATCGTTAGAGAAATAAACAGGGAACTAGATACGGCTACAATCACGGTAATGGCAATTGTCCCTACAAATTCCCCCACGCTTCCAGGTAACAGCGCAATTGGTAAGAAAGCTAACACTGTGGTTAGAGTGGAACTTAATAGAGGAATTGCTAAAGTCTTGACGCTCTTACTAATTGCAACTTTTGCTCTTATTCCTTGTCGCAGTTGATTCTGCACCTCATCTACCATGACGATCGCATTATCAATTAAAATACCCAGAGCGACAATCAATCCTGTAATGGACATTTGATGAAGAGGAATATTTAACCAATTCATCCAACCAAACACCATCAATACTGATAAGGGTAATGCTGAACCTACTATCAAAGCACTGCGCCAACCCATCATAAAGACAGTTACGCCGAACACTAAAACAGCACCTAGCAAGAGATTAATAATTAAAGTATTTAGCCTTGCTTCAACATAACTACTTTGATTGAAAATAATCGGTAAACCAATACTACTAGGTAACTCTGACTGAAACTCAGCTAGCTTTTTATGGGCTGCTTGTGACCAAAAATCTAGTCTTTGTCCTGATTGTACATGAACTGCGATCGCTACACCAGAATAACCATTAATTAAAGCCAGTTCATTAGCAGGTTCGGTAATTCCTTTACTAACAGTTGCAATGTTTTTTAAAGGAACAAATTGACTCCCACTCCCAAAATTAATAGGAATTTGTCTGATTCTGGCTAAAGTATCTAGTTCTCCTGCGACTTCAATCAACAAGTTATTATCATTATTCCGTAATTGTCCAGCAGCAATCTTGCTATCACTTTGGGCAATTTGTTGTGATAATTCTCTTGCAGTTAAATTGTAACTAGCCAAAGTTTGAGGATTAATTTCGACGACAATTTCTTCTTCAGGATCGCCAAAAATTTCTACTTCTTCTGTCCCCGATATCCGTTCTAAACGTTCTTTTAAAACTTCTGCTTGACGACGTAAAATTGCATAATTAGGTTGGTCATCTTGTTGCCAAGTTAAACCAGCAATCAAAGCATAAGCTTTAATTTTAACTTCTTCTAATTCTGTCTCTCTAATATTAGCAGGTAGTTCCACAGTAACTTCATCCAGTTTATTCCGAACTCGCGACCAAACTGAATTTACTTCTTGTTTCTTGACAGTATCCTGTAACTCAATATTAATAATGGAACTACCAGCACGGGAAGTAGATCGATAGTTATCAATCTCCTCAATTTCTGTAAGTTTGTCTTCTATGGTTTCTGTAACTAAAGCTTCTACCCTCTCTGCATCAGCACCAGGGAAAAAAGTCTTAACTACAGCATTACGAGAAACTAATTCAGGGTCTTCTAGTCTTGGTAAAGTTAAATAGGAAGAAATCCCCCAAACAAAAATTAAGATGAGGGTAAGAATCAGTAAGCGGGCGTTGCGATAAAACAGGGTAAACATAAGAAGTATAAGGACATAAATATTGTTAATTGGTTTCGGTTGTTAGTTGTTAGTTGTTTTTGCGATCGCTATCCTGAGTTAATCTTTGATAATATTAAATACTAGAGTTATATCAATGCACTATGACACCAGAAGAAATTAGGAACAATATCTAACAGATGTTTGCTGTTTAAATATAGATACAAGAAAGCCAAATCAGAAATACAGACAACATAGCTAGGGTAGAACTTCAGATTTAAGAAAACGCAGCATTAATTAGAAGCAATAGAAAAGATATCAGCAGTTTGAGAGAGGATATCAGGACTTGGGTTGGAGAAATAGCTAAGTTGACAGTAGATCGACGGGAAAAGTTCAATCAATAATCTGCTGATTCAGAACGCTTAAACCTATTAGAAAGAGTAATTAAAGTGGAACAAGCAATAGCTCAAATCAAACAGCAATTACGCGATCGCGCTTCTTGGTAAAACAGACAATTAGGTTTTAGTTTATTTTTCTAGCTGCTTAAATTTTCTAGTAGCATCTAAATCTTCACTACTACAAATAGTTTCTAAATCTCTGACTCTTTGTTCTATTTGCTGCTGAAAATTATCGGATAATTCAAGAGCTTTTTGATTACCACTACGCCAAATTGCAACTGTACTTGTACTAGCTCCCAAAATTACAGCTAATGGTAAAATAATACCGCTTCGAGATATAGCAACCAGAGGAATACAAATAGCCATCATTCCTGTTGCAAATGCCCAGATAATAGCAGTAGCACCAACTTTTATGCTCTTTCTTTCGGTGGTATTTTTCATTTTATTGCCTCACTATTTGTTGAAACAGTTACTTGTCTAGAGTAATTATCCCTCTATCAATTGTTTACTAACCAATTGACCAGGAACAAGTCTTTGTGTACCATCAGTAACGATCACGTCTCCTGGTTGCAGTGTTCCTCTAACTAAAACCTGTTCTCCGTTAGTTTCTAATACTTCTACTAATCTGCGTTCGATTTGATAAGATTGAGTATCACCTCCAGAATTTAAATCACTGTTTTCTGTTGCAACTACAGCATAAGAAGACCATAAACCGCGCTCGCTTTTGACTAAAGCTGTTAGTGGTAGCCAATAACCTTCGGTAGCGACAGTTTGAGTGATTTGTAATCGTGCAATTTGTTGAGGGGAGACTGGAGCGTTTGATGGTAGCTCTAAGATAACTGTACGAGTGCGAGTAGCTGGATCGACTTCTGGTAAGACTGACTTGACTGTAGCTGGATAAGTTGTTCCCCCAATTTCTAATGATTGCTGATTTCCTGATGACAAGTTCGCAGCAACATCAATGGGAACTCCTATTCTTACTTCTGGTTGGCTGTCTTCCACTAGACGCACAATGGGATTACCTGTCTCAACTACTGTCCCTTCATCAAAATAACGCAGAGCGATCGTCCCAGTAAACGGAGCTTTAAGAGTACTTTTGGCAATGGTAATCTCTAAATCGGCAATTTGAGCCGATAATTGCTCAACTACGGCTTTTTGTGCTGCTACTTGTTCGTAACGAGTACCGTTAAGTAGTTCTTCTAGATTACTTCGAGCATTAGTCAAACGCTCTGATAAAGCTTTGGCATTAAATGCTACTTCATCTAATTGTTCTTTAGAAATCGCTCCTTCTTGATAAAGGTATTCTCGGCGATCGCGTCTGATTTGTTCCAATTCTAATTGTTTTTCTAAATCTCTAACTCTGGCTCGTGCTGCTGTAATTTGTTCCGCTCTCGCACCGTTTTGGAGTTCTGCGAGTCTCGCTTCTGCTTGTGCTTTTTGAGCAATTAAAGACCGACGCTGCGCTGCTAAGTTACTTGTATCTAGTTTCCCTAAGACTGTCCCTATAGTAACGCGATCGCCCTCATCTACCGCCACTGTTACTAATTTACCTCCACCCTCAAAACCTATTTCACTGCTACGCATCGCAACTACCTCCCCTGTGTAGTTTTGTACCGTTTGATAAGTTTTGGCTAATTGAATCTGGGTTGTCTTAACAGGAAGTGGATTGATTTGACTTTCTGTTGCAGTGGGAGCTTGATTTGCCTCGGAGTTCCCACCAATTTGACCAATTCCCACACCAGCCAGTAAAAGAATCAAACTAGCTGAAACTATTTGCCATCTTTTTAGTTGAACAGAGTTTTGTGGTTTTAGTAACAACGGGGATTCTTTTTTTTGAGAAAACTGTTCTGGTTCCAGAAATTCTGATGTTGACTGGTGATTCATGGCTTCATAGCAGAGTAAAAATGCTTACTGACTTAATACACAATTATTTTTATACAACTTGTTGTGTACTAAATAAATGTTATACTAAATTTGTTGAGTATGTCAAGCTAATTTTGTTAAAAGCTTCTTAACTGATAACTAATAACTGATAACTAATAACTGAAAATGGCACTAGCCCACACAATTTTGGCAACACTAGGAGATAAATCTTACAGTGGTTATGATTTATGGAAAGAATTTTCCCAAACCACTAAATATTATTGGCAAGCAAGCCAACAACAGATATATAGAGAATTAGGGAAACTAGAAAAAAAAGGTGCGATCGCCTCAGAAATTATCCATCAAGAAGGTCGCCCCGATAAAAAGCTCTATCGGATAACAGAAAAGGGGACAGAAATACTGAAAACCTGGCTATTAGAACCAGCCGAACCAATGGCAATCCGTGAAGAGTTGCTAGTTAAAGTAATTGCAGCCAAATTAGTCCCCAAGTCAGTTATTTTGCAAGAGATTGAGCGTCATCGTCAAATTCATACTCAACAGCTATCAGTTTATAAAGAAATAGAGCAGGAAAATTTCCCTGATCCTACAGAATTATCTTTTGAAGAAAAATGTTGTTATCTAACTCTGCGTTGTGGTATTCGTTGCGAAAGTAGTTGGATTACTTGGTGTAATGATGCGATCGCGCTTTTGAGTGAAGAATGAAATAAGTTTCTGCTTTCCCTAGTCTGTTATTACTTTGGAAAAATGGTAGAACTTGGCTATGGGACAGTTTATAGAATGGCGATCGCATTAGCAATTCCGTCTTCTTGGCGTATTTTTTCACGCAAAGTTGCTGCATTTTGTCGAATTACTTGATTTGTGGTTACTTCTCTAATAGCTTCAGCCAGTTTCTTAGCTGTCAATTTCTTTTGTGGAATAGGTTTAGTACCAACACCCAGAGCATAAATCCGTTCACACCAAGCTAAACGTCAATATCAAGTAGAGAGGCAGTTTAATCCTACCTTACCTTCTTCGCCACAATGAACACCCCTTTAAATTTAAACATTCCTTTGCTTATGCTTTTGCTCGGTTGCCAATGGTAGTCAATTGTAAAACCAGCATCGGTCAAACTGTCTGACAATTCTTTCGTGGTAAAAACTTTAACTAACGGCATCAAACCCAAAAATATTCCAATCGGCTTGACAATCTTAAACCACTTCATCGTATCTCCCAAACACACCGTACTGGTGACGAAAACCCCGCCTGGTTTGAGCATCTTGTAAACTTTGGCGATTAGTTCTTCCTTGTTTTCAACTAAGTGCAAAATATTGAGTGCTAACACCACATCCAAGGTGCGGTCGCCAACACTTAATTCATCGATAGTCAATTGTTCAAAGGTGACATTTTCGATTTTGTTGGCGATCGCTTTACTTCGGGCAATTTCAATCATTTTAGACGAGAAATCTATTGCCTGAATATGTTTAACATAAGGGGCGTGAGCGATCGCGGTCGATCCTGTCCCACAGCCAAACTCCAGCACTTCCATGTCTGGCTTAAAGTATTTCTGTGTAACTTGCAGTTTTTTCTGATAAGCTGCTTCGTCAGCAATGGGTTGTTTAGAATATTGTTCTGCGGTGTTGTCCCAAAATTTAACTGAATTGTTCATCACATACTCCGATTATTTCACTGATTGATTCTACTGATATAGCAATCAGGAATGATTCATGAAAAAAAACTGTAGTACGAAGCCCCTTGCTCACGCGAGGGAGACGCTGGCACTTTCTCACAAATGATTTAGGATTGCTATATGTATATTTAAGACGCGATCAATTATAGATAAGTTTTCGGCTACTTATGATAGCTCCTTACGCGATCGATCGTGTTGCTGCTGCTCTATTAGCACAGCGATATTTGAGATGGGGAATAGACAATTAGAAATTACGCTCTTACTAGGTACTAATTACTAATACAATATAAAAATTAGAAAGAGCGAAATTATTATAGTAAATATCAAGGTTATCAGTTAAAACAATGGAATGGCGAGAGATTTCTGGGGGTTGGGTATATCTTCCCAGTAAAGAAATAAAAGGAATCATTCATTTTTTAGGAGGGGCTTTTGTAGCTACTGCACCCCAAATATCCTATCGTTCTTTTTTAGAGCAAGTAGCTCAAGAAGGATACGGTATTATTGCAACTCCTTTTATCAACACTTTTGATCATATGGCGATCGCCAGAGAAGTTCTGAATCGTTTTGAGACTATACTAGAACGACTCCAGAAAACTAATTCTTTGGGTAAAAGCTATGTTCCGATCTATGGTATCGGTCATAGTATGGGTTGTAAGTTACATCTAATCATTGGTAGCTTATTTGAAGTGACAAGAGCAGGTAATATTTTTATCTCTTTTAACAACTATCCTGTGCGTCGTGCGATTCCTTTTGCGGATCAACTTCCTGTTGATGCTATTTTTGATTTAGAGTTTACTCCCTCTCCCACAGAAACCAATCAAATAATTGCTGATGACTATAGTATCCGTCGCAATCTTCTGATCAAATTCAGTAAAGACGACATCGATCAAACCACCAATCTCAATCTGATTTTGCAACAGCGTTTTTCTGATACTACGGCTTTACGCAATCTTCCAGGTAATCACCTTACACCGTTGAGTCAGAACATTCAATGGCAAACAGGAGATATTTTCACCCCTCTAGACGCGGTGGGACAATGGTTTAAACAAGAGTTTTCTAAAGATTTACCCCGTCTGCAAAAAGAAGTTTTATTTTGGTTAAATCCTGTTTCTTTTTTATGATTATCACTAACGCGATCGCCATCTTTCAGAAAGAATTTCAAAGTTATTTCTATTCCCCTCTAGCATATATTGTATCAGGGATTTTTTGGTTGATTTCTGGGATATTCATGGTAGAAATATTACTAGGAGAACAAGGAGTTATTCAGCAAGTCTCTGTGGCGGAACAACTGGGAATTCCTATTGATGTACCCTATATTTTTTTGCAGTATTTTTTTTGGGCTATTGGTGATCTTTGTTTATTTATTTTGCCCATACTTTCTATGGGACTTTACACCGAAGAAAGGCAAAGAGGTACTTTAGAATTATTAGCAACTTCTCCTATCAGTAATTGGGTAGTAGCTTTAGGGAAGTTACTAGGGGTAATAGCTTTTTTTATAGCTATGATACTACCTTTATTATTTTATGAAATTATTATTTTTAATGCCTCCCAACCTCCCATATCTCCAACAGTACCCTTACTAGCTCACTTAGGATTAATCTTATTAGCTAGTGCTATTTTATCTTTAGGAATGTTCATTTCTTCTTCAACAGATAGTACCATCATATCAGCAATATTAACTTTTGCTTTGATGCTGTTTTTGTGGATTATAGATTTATTTGCTCAGAATATTGATAATATTTTTGGTGAAGTCCTGCAAAAAATATCTTTATTAGAATGCTATAAAAACTTAGTACAAGGTATTTGCGATACTAGTAATTTAGTTTTGTTATTTAGCTATATTCTTTTAGGCTTATTCTTGACGGCTCAATCTATAGACACTTTACGTTACAACAAGTAATTGTTGATTGGTGATTGTTAGTTGTTAATTGTTAGTCGTTCAAAAAGTAGATTAGCTAATAGGTTGGGTTGCGCTTTCAGTGCGATCTTGGACGGGACTTTTAAAGTGCGGAAACAAGTTCCGCACGCAGTCCCTTGGCTTTCCCCCATGAGCAACTTTCGTAAGAAGAAGTATGAAACCCAACAGCAGTAAGCAATACCTTATAACAAGTAATAAATTCCATTCTTATTTGATTGCTATGTTTATTGCCCATGATATATTATACCAATTCTAGAAACTAGCTAAATACATAACCAAATTATTTACTAATATAATTACTGTCCAAAACCCTTGTTTGTTATTATTAACTTTTGACTTTTGACTTTTGATTTTTGAGTTACAACTAAGTCTCTTATTACTTTTGAGAAACGGTATAATTTATAGCTATTCAAGTTTACAAGGTGCATTCAGGTGAGTATAAGTTTGACTGCTTGTCTTTTGACAGAGATTAAGCAACCTAGGACACTTATGGAAGATGTAAAGTTCAGATTTATCTATCCTTATCAATCAAGTGCAGAAACAGAAAGTAACAAAGCAGCCAATACACACAAAAAAAGGAAAAAGAAAATTGTTGTCCATTGGTTTTGCTCCCCATGACGGTATGATTTCTCTTGGCGTTTCACCTCATGGATTTATTTCTATCGGTGTAATTCCTCATGGAGTGGTTTCTATTGGGCTAGTACCCATGGGCTTGATCGCCGTCGGTTTTGTTTCTATGGGAATATTTAGTGTTGGTACTGTCTCTATGGGATTAATTGGTATAGGACAAAACAGTATGAGTGTTTTTCAACTTAAGTCAGGGGAGTCTGATCAACATGAAATGCCTAATTCAGAAGAGAATCATCACCATCATATGAATCATTAATAATGTTTCGCCCTTGAGTTTTTCTTAACTCTTGTGTTAAGGCTTGATGGGGCTGACGTTATTTTTCAGTCATTTGTTAGAACTTTCATCGTAGCTAGTAGGTTGGGTTGAAGTATGAAACCCAACAGCAGTAAGCTATACCTTATCACAAGTAATAAAAAAAAGAGATACAGCAAATTGTAATTACCATATCTCCAGAAAATTAATTTATATTTAACTACCGTTAAACCTTAGCCAAAGATCAGATCTTGATCAAAGATAAAATCCAAAGATGGAATAACATCAGTAGTATTAGAAACAAAAGCAATTTTGTCTCCTTGGTAGAAGATTTCCGCGCCACCATTTAATTCTGTGACTGTGTAGTCTGAAGCTGTACCAAATGCTTGGAATTGATCTCCCTCTAAGAAATCAAAATCTGTAATCGTAACAAAACTATCACCAAGATAGTACGCTTCAAAAGAGTCTCCTAAGATAAATAAATCTGCTCCTGTTCCTCCAGTAAGTACATCTGATTCTCCAGAACCAGCATCAAAGTTAAAAGGATTAGCACCAACTAAAATATCATCTCCATCACCACCAGTTAGATCATCATCTCCATCACCACCAGTTAGGAAGTCATTTCCAAAACCACCATCTATGAAGTCATTTCCAGCATCACCATTTAGATCATCATTTCCATCACCACCAGTTAGATCATCATCTCCATCACCACCAGTTAGGAAGTCATCTCCAGCACCGCCATCAAGAGTATCATTTTCAGCACCACCATCTATGAAGTCATTACCACCATTTCCTTCAAGGATGTTACCGAGTAAATCATCATCCCCTACAATAGTGTCTGCTTGGTCAGTACCAAAAACATCTACGAAGTTTTCTACCTCAAAGTTAAGACTACCAATACCAGGAACACCATTAATAGTGAGTTGTTCTAGAGATAAATCTACATCGAGAGATACTGTACCACTAACAGAACTAGAATCAATAACGTTGATTTGTCCGTCTGCACCAACGATTCTTTCCACATCAACTAGTAAGTCAGTTTCACCGTTAGCCTTTTCAATGATACCAGTGGGGGTGATAGTAACAGCTTGACCAAAGTTGGTGTAATTAACAGTATCTTGTCCAGCACCACCATTGAGAGTATCGTTACCAAAGCTACCATTTAAAGTGTCATTGCCAATACCACCATTTAGAAGGTCGTTACCAGCACCACCATTCATAAAATCGCGACCTCCTTGACCAAATAAACGGTCATTACCATTACCGCCATTTACAGTGTCATTGCCAATACCACCATTAATAGTATCGTTACCCGCTTCACCAAATAAACGGTCATTGCCATTACCGCCATTGAGAGTATCGTTTCCGCCTCTACCAAATAGACTGTCGTTACCAGCACCACCGTTTAACAAGTTTTTCTGATTATTTCCAGTGATACTGTCTGCTTGAGTTGTACCGATAACATTAACAAAGTTAACTACATTACGATTCAGGACTGCGCTGAAATTAGGAGTATTGATGTCCACTGCTAGAGTTTCTGCTGCTAAATTCACATCGATAGATGCACCAGAAG
>JASJCP010000162.1 GCA_030065935.1 Xenococcaceae cyanobacterium MO_167.B27 | reverse complement strand
GGGCTACCCAGCGAATTTCATACTCTTGCCATTCCCGAGGTTGACTGCACTGATGGGCGACTAATAATCCAAATAACTTCCCTTCATTGAGAATGGGGGTGACTAGATTGGCTTTGACTTCTAGGCTTTCTAACTGTTCTAGGTAACAGTTGGTCATTCCTGCTTCGTAGATATTATTGAGGGCGCGCACTCTGCCATCTCGATATTTATCCAGATACCTGGCTTCAAAACAGGGGTCAGAAATGGTTCGATTCAAGGCTCTAGTGTAACCAGGTGCTACTGATTCTGCTACTACTACCCCATAGTTATCTTGATTAAGACTATATACGACAACGCGATCGCATTCTAAAACTCGCCTTACTTCTTCAACGCTGATTTCGAGAATATCATCTTGTTTGAGGGATTGACGAATGTGCTGAATCGCATCGGTGAAGTAATTTGTCCAGGTTCTTTCTGTCTTGGCTCGAATCTTGAGGCGAACCACATCATTTAATAAGCTGGCATTATCAAGAAGCAATGCTACTTTTGTAGCGAGTTGATTTAAAAGCTCAATTTCTGTCTTCTGCCACTGATGGGATTCGGCACATTGATGAGCTACTAATAACCCGAATAGCTTGCCTTCATTGCTAATAGGAGTGACTAGATTAGCTTTTACTTCTAGCTGTTCTAATTGCGCCAAATGACAGGGAGTCATTTTCGCTTCGTAGATGTTGTCTATGGCTCTAACTCTGCCATCACGATACTTGTCGAGATACTTGGCTTCAAAACAGGGGTCAGAAATGGTTTTACCTAATGCTTGTGTGTAACCAGGAGCTACTGATTCTGCTACTATTACGCCATATTGATCTTGATTGAGGCTATAAACCACAACGCGATCGCATTTTAGATAGTTCCGTGCTTCTTCAACGATGGCTTGGAGAATATTTTTTTGAGGAACAGACTGGCTTAAATTTGGAACAAACTCTCTATATACCTCTGGTTCGGCTTCTTTTTCGGTTTTCTCTGTAGATATTTTAGATATTGCATCTATGAGCCGTTTTGTTCCAAAAGCAGCTATAGCACCAGCCAGCAAAGCAGTTGTTCCAGTACCAATTAACAAAGCTGCCAGTAATTTTTGTTGTCGTGCCAATTCTGCTTCTGCTAGGTCTCTATTCTCCAGCCTTCTTGCCAAGAAGATTGCCTGTTTATTAATAGCTTGATTACCGAAATAATAGGTTGCTGTTCCCACTGCTAAAATTGGCAGCATCACAACAGTACCTACTAAAATAGCTGTTGTCGTAGCTTTTACTTGTTGAAAGATGGATTGTCCTTGAGCTTTATTCTGTGTTTTTGCCTCAATTTTAATTAATTGACCTCCTTTGTCTTGAGGACTCTCTGAAGAAGAATAAGATGGCTCTTGTGTTTCTTTTTCAGGAACAAGGGATGGCGAAACTTTATTTGGCTCAGGGATTCTGTGTCCCTTTTTCGGGGAACTAGGCTGCTGAGACATATTACTTAAAGTTACTTCGGGATTAATATCAGTTTCAATTATCTTAGAATTGGATTTATCTTTGCCTTTGTCAGTTTTATACGCAGACATTTGAGCTATTAATATATTTATTTTTAACAATGAAACAAATAGGTTCTCAATCAGGTGTTGAGAGCAAATTACTCAGAACAAAAAACGCAAAATAAGCGAATTATTTTCGATCAGAGCTGCTAAAGAATGCAAAACACTTCCGTATTTTCAGTTAATTTCAAATATTATATTATGTTTTTTGGCTTAATGATAATGCTGGTTCTAAAGGATTTTGTGGTCAATCATTTTAAAGGGTTTTACGACCATTCATGGAACTATCGTAGTAGGTTAATTGGTTAGGACAAGAAAACTATTGGCGGGCGATGTAGCGAGTAGCGAGTAGTAAGTAGCTTTTTAGGAGATGGCAATTTTAAAAATGTCCTAAATATAACAGGTATTGCTATAGCTAGGAGTTACCCATGGACAAAAAATAAGAACTATAGAGCAAGAACCCTTGTTTGCTGAAATTTCTCAGTAATAATACCAATTCTCACCCATTAGCTAGAGAGATAGAGCATCCTTAATATAATCCTAACCAGTTAAAGAATGAATGATATCTTTAGATAAAGAGTTCAAAATTGTAGCAACTTTATACTTGACATACTCAAGGCTGGTAAAAAACATATTTTTAATCTTTTGTTTAAGGTATAGCCAGACTCTTTCAATAGGATTAATTTGGTTATAGTAAGTAGATTGAAACAATAAAATTACATTGTCAGTAACTATTAGTTTATCTGCTGTATTAACTGGTGTTTATCTAGCTGAATAACCTGAACTTCATCTTTGTATTCTGGAGAAAATTGACTGATAAAAGCTCCCAAACAATTAGAATTGAAATGTGAAAATTCGCGCGAAGAAACTTCTGCAATTTAATGGGTCAACTTACTTATATATATAGTAATAACTATAATGCCATTGTAAAATCTGTAGAATTAGCATCTAAAAAATCCAGAAAAAAACATGAAAAAACCCAGTTTATTAATCATTTTAACTATTCTATTATTCCTAAATTTTAGTATCTTTAGTTCTCCTGCGTTAGCTGTATTAAGGGAACATCATCAAGCACCAGGAATACTTAGTTATCATGCACAATATTCGATTCAAGACCAACAAAAAAGAGCATGGCAAGTGATTGTATTTCCTGAAGATATCAATCAAAAAAATCCTAACTATTATGTAAGATTAGTTGGATTTCCTGCTTTAGCAGACTTTATTCACCCTTCTTCTTTAGAAATAATAACCAGCGAAGGCAATATTTTAATTGCACCAGATGTTTTTGCTAAATCTGCTCCTGCTGCTAATGTGGGTCAATATGATCTTACAGAAATCTTCTCGCAACTACCTACAAAAGGTTCAGTAAAACTAATTTTTTCCTTAGCTAAAGATGCTCTCTCCTATCAGGATATTGCTTTAAATATACCCTCTTCTATACTGACAGAGTGGTGGTGGTTATATAAATCTAGTCATACACAATAAATGTTCCCAAATCAAGAACATCATCTCTTATTATCTATATTAATCTTAAGGGCGATAATTCGCCCTTTTAGAAAACTCTATCTTTTATCTTTTTCCTATCTTCCGAGCCATATTACGGAACATATCCATGTTATTGGAACTAGGAGCAGGTTTAGATTGATTACTACTAGTAGTAAATTGAGGTGTAGTAGTAGAAAAAGAACTTTCTTGACTACTTTGCTGGAATGTAGTATTAGAATTTTCTTCTAAAGAAGATACATCTTTACTTACTTCAAAACCCTGGGGATTTTTTAAGTTTTTGGGGAAAGTATGTCTTATTCTATTAGGCTTTCTCATATAATTGATGTCCCCTAATGTTTGGGCATCATCTGGACTTAGAAAAAAATCTTTATTTGCCATGATTGAAATTCCTCCTGATTGTCATCTTAAACTACGGCAAAATAACTTAAGAAAATGTTACAAAATCGAATTAGAAAAAGACGTAAATAGATCGTCCACTTCTATATTATCTAAAACACGATTATAAATTTTAAATTCATCTAAACTACCTGCAAAACCATTACTGGTATTGCTTACTCCATCATGAAATTTTGTTACACCATTAATATTCCCTAAACCAATAGCATTACCATGTGACCAAAGTTGTGAACCTTCGCCTCGTGCAAACTCTTGTCCGTCTAAATAGGCAACGAAAGAATCTGGTTGTACTGTAGTTTCTCCATCTAAAACCAAAGCTACATGATGCCACTTATTTGAAGTAATATTATCTGTAGAAAGATAAGTACCAGACCAACCACTTTCAGGAGTATTCCAACCGCCAACATATAATTGTCCTGCGTCTAGATAAATATTTAATCCTCTGATACCTCCTCCCTCTTCGTAGAGGACTTGCTTACCAGTGCTAGTATTTATATCGTCTGCTTGAAACCAAAGAGAAATAGTACGTTGCTCATGAATTCCTAAATTAATATCTCTAGAATTAGAAAGGGCGATATAATCATTTTCACCATCAAAGTTAACTACACCAGTCAGGTTTCCTGCTACAGATGTCAAGTCTGCACCATTAAGCAGACTACCAGAGTTATCTTGACCAAAAGGAGAAGAATCTGCTGCTAATGTTCCACTATTGTCTTCAAACTGAAGTTCAGCAATTAATTCAGCATTATTAGGTTCGTTATTTATGACAATTGGTGCAACTAAATTCCCGCCACCACCAGCAAAAACGACTTCAATCTCTTTTAAATCTGGACTATCTAAACCAGGACTTAGATTAGCTATTGTTACCAACTCATTACTACTAAACCCTACTAAATCAAAATCAACCCACTGTTGAGTATTTCCTACTGCTTCTGTCCACCAGTTACTTCCTAGAGAAACTACTGAATTAGCTACTTGTCCGTGAACAATCCAAGAAACTAAAGACTCTCCTTGAGTATTAACAGCAAGTTCTCCTGTTAGGGAATTATAGGCAAAAATGGGGTCGGGATTATCCGCACTAGGAATCAAATAGTTACTATTAATTGCTGCTTCAGCATCATAAGTATAAACCGATTGACTCACATTAAAATTAGCATCGTGAATTAGTCCTCGATTGAGTTTCCACAATTCAAAATCAGCCATCTCGATCGCGTTATTATTATCAGCATCCCCTGTTAACATGGTGGGGGTGACATCCGCTGAGTTGTAATAGGTGTACCAGATGATAAAGTCTCTTGCATCGGTGCGATAGTCAAGATTGAAGTCCGTTTTTTTAGTAACTCCTACATGAAGCTCTATAAGTCCGATTTGTGCATCGTCAATGCTAACATTGTCTCGAATTAAATCAACATTAGTACCGCCTCGTTGCAGAAATACTCGAACTTCATTAAACAAAGCATTATTGGGATCAATATTGGGGTCAAATTCGTTAACCATTTCCGCGTTAACATTGTAATCCCCAATAGCATTACTAGCCCATTGTTCAATATTAGTTACCCCATTCCCAGGAATATCCCGCCAAATTACCAGATTGCTATATTCGCCGTCTAAATCCGCAGCCGTCATGGTATTGCTATAGTAAGCATTTTTCTGCTCTGGGGTAATATTTTCCGTATTTTCTACATTAGCAGTTAGTTGTAGGCGATCAGGATGGTTAGCATTATGACTGACAAATCTACTCTCAGTTTCAAGAGATAAATCGTGTCCAAAATTAGGCGAACCTGCTAAATTAGGATCGGTTTGTAGGAGTGCTACTTGAACATGAAACTGCTCCCTAGAATTCCTGGCAATATCAGAAAAAGTAGTATAGCGGACAATTGCTACCTCATCATCTTTAGCAATCCGAAACTGTTGTAATCCTGAAGGATGAGTTGTAGTTGCATCAGGAATACTAAAAGCAAAATTATCACTAAAAGAACCCCCTCCTGCTGCGATACTATTAGAAAGAGCAAAGCTAAAATCACGGTCATTAGGAGCGCGAAAATCTGTTCCTGCACCGTTTATCGTCCAATAGTCAACAGTTTCGCTATCAAAATTACCATCAGTAAAATTTTCGTCAACAACAACTCCAGTTGATGACGTATTAGCTTCAGTGTCATTAATGGGTTGAGTAGTCATGGTAATACGTACTTGGGAAACCGCGCATTTTTAAATCGCGGAGGAACAATCGTGAGACAGTAATAAGCTGTCCGTGAAATATTAAAATTCAGATGAGTTTATAATCCTGCAATATTGCTATGCCAGTGGTGACTGAACCTGGGTCAAGTTTTAATTGACATGGTTTAATCTCCTTGGAATTGACGGCTTTTTTTAAGATGATTGTGAATGGATATTGCTTAAATACCTCAGCTTTATTTGCTTTCAATAGTTTTTTGGCTATGGTTGGCGAACAAGGCTCTAGTGGTTGAAAGTTGGTATCTAATGCGAATACATAGTTAGACATTTTTGCGTCTGTTCTCCATGAATGGATAATGTGCGCCTCGTCAAAGTTATTTAAGCTTGTTGAGTTAGTTACACTTTCTTACCCCTCGTAGGAATGTTTAATAACTAACGACAGAGCCGAAGGCTGGCAAGCACCTTAAGGTGTCATGACTTAAATAACGTAGTTCGCGTGAGAACTTAGACTGGTCAACTATCTAAAGTTAGAGGCACCGAAGCCCCGGAAAGCTTTAGCGCGGGGTGCTGACAGTATTCGTATTGAGGAGCAGTAGTTAAGCTTAGGGGTAAATCCATAAAACCAACTAATTCCCCATCAACATAAATCTCTTGGTGATCGGGATTATACAACGCCCAAAAGCCTTACTATATAAAGATTTCGTATCAAAACTGTAAACCTATGACCAAAAAGTTATCCCCCTCGCCGATCAATCCACCCCATCAATGAAATGGGAATTCCCGCTCAGTTTTTTCAAAATACTGCTTGTTGTCCATTACTTATACCAATTCTGAAAAGTCAAGCTACAGATGGGGAAGTGGGGCACCGAAGGAGACTTCATTACAAAGTCGATCTATTTTGGCTTCAATACCTAGATATATTAAGTCTCCTCCCGGGGGGATTGGTATTAGATGGGGAACGAAAGTAGCAAGTCTAAATAGAAATGGTATTATCCCAGTAGAAAATTCAGAACTACTTAATATTTTATTTACAAAAAGTCTCTTAGGAATTATGTATTGTTATGTTGCACAAATTTATTAATTACACGCCCAATGTCTTTCAAGAAATTGATTTTCAAAAGTTAGATCAAGAAGTTGAGTGGGAACAGCATAATTGCCAAATAATGGGAAAGACTATATCTTTGCCAAGATTAACTAAGTTCTACTCTCATCCAGAAAGAAAAACTTATAATTACACAGGGACTCATAATCAAGGTATTAGTTTTGAGTACAGTCCTACTTTAAACCAAATTTTTCAAAAGGTATCTAATAACTATCAAGTCAATGTTTGTCTTCTGAATAGATACAAAAATGGAAATGATTATATAGGTTTTCATTCTGATGATGAAAAAGAGGGCGTAGATAACTCTGCTATTGTTTCTATTTCATTTGGAGCTTCCAGAGTTATGCAGTTTCGGAAAAAGAAAGGAAAGCATCCAATTGAACGAGAATTTTTCTTAAATCATGGTGATATGTTAGTAATGTTCCCTGGTTGTCAAGACGAGTATAAACACTCGATTCCCAAGAGATTAAAGGTAGTGACCCCGAGAATTAATTTAACTTTTAGATTATTTAAATAATTCAATATCTCTTATTAGTTGAGCTAAGTTGTCCTCCATAATATAAAGATATTCATATATCCAACCAGAAGAATCCATTTTTAAGCTGTCAATAAACCCCGTTAATAATCAATATCAAAACTGCGATCGCTTTTTCAAAAGGGATCGCACCCTTATAAGATCTAGTCTTTCTGTATCAAGAATTAATGCTTCCCTACTTCTTCCCTAGTTAGTTTCATCATAATTATAATTAACGGTAGTCCCAGAGTAGGCTATGCGAATCTTAGTAGTTGATGATGATGATATTTTAGTTGATCTGTTAAGCCGATCCCTTGCTAATCAAAATCATGTTATAGACGTGGCGGAGGATGGTGAGGTTGGTTGGGAATATGTGCAGACTATTGAATACGATCTAATTTTGCTGGATGTGGATTTACCCATATTAGATGGGGTGAGTTTGTGCGAGAAAATCCGCTCAGAAAGTTATAAAGTTCCGATTTTGCTGATGACTGCTAAGGATGCTAGTCAAGATCGAATACGAGGATTAGATGCTGGTGCAGATGATTATCTCACAAAACCCCTAGATTTAGGAGAGTTAAACGCTAGAATTCGGGCTTTGTCGCGACGGGGAGAGGTAATTCCTACTGCTGTATTAGAGGTTAATGGACTGACTTTAGACCCTACTAGTTGTCAAGTTAGCTATCAACAAAAACTTATTAAACTTACTGCCAAAGAATATAGCTTATTAGAATTATTCATGCGTAATCCCTCACGGGTTTTTAGTAGATCCCAGATACTAGATCGTATTTGGACATTTGACGATCCCCCTCTCGAAGACAGCGTTAAAGCTCATATCAAAGGGTTGCGGAAGAAACTAAAAAAAGCTGGTATCATCGGTTGGATTGAAAATGTTTATGGGATCGGCTATCGTCTCAATGCTCCAATGGTCAACTCAACTCAGAGTTTAGAGCGGAATCAGCCTGTTTCTAGTTCTGTTGAGCAAGAATTTAACCAGAAAATGGAACAAATGTGGCTGCAATATCAAGATAAGATGGCTGAAAGAATGAAAGTTTTGCAAAATGCTGTAAATAAGCTGCAAAATCAAGAATTATCCTCGGATTTACATTATGAAGCGGAACGAGCAGCCCATAAATTAGCAGGAGTATTGGGGATGTTCGATCGCGAAACAGGAACAGCGATCGCAAAAGAAATTGAAACCCTACTAGAAAATAACCCTGTATTAGATTCTCTGCAACAAGAAAAATTTATCTCCTTAGTAACAGATTTAGATAGTCTCTTAGCTCTCGATACAACTTTAACTACCGACTCGACAACCGAAACAGCAAAATTACTGCTGATCTCCCAAGATACTCAACTAGCTCAAGAATTACCAAGATTAGGAAAGTCTCAAGAATTAGGTTGGCATCAGATAGATAGTATCAAGAAAGCTAAAACATGGTTGCAAAGCAATTCCCCCTATTTAGTGGCGATAGATACGGAAACTACTAGTCAAGCATCAGAATATTTATCTCTAATTGCTGAATTAACCTCTCGCACCCCTGCAATACCTACATTAGTTTTATCTGCTACTGATAGCTTTAGCGATCGCGTTACTGTCGCTCGTGCTGGTGCTAAAGGCTTTTTAGTCAAACCCATCACCTCGGCAATTATATGGCAAACTGCTAATCAACTACTGGAACAAGAACAATCTGGACTGCCTAAGATTCTAATTGTAGATGATGATATAGTATTTCTCTCGGCCATGCGATCAATGTTAGAGCCTTGGGGAATGAAAATTACTACCCTCTCTAACCCCCTAAACTTCTGGGAAGTATTGCAAGCAACTCATCCCGATTTACTCATTTTAGATGTAGAAATGCCCGAAATTAACGGTATTGAACTTTGTCAGGCTCTAAGGGGCGATCCTGATTGGCAAGAATTACCCACTCTCTTTCTTACGGCGCGTCAAGATGCAAAAACTATTCAACAAGTATTTGAAGTAGGAGGAGATGACTATATCTCTAAACCCGTGGTGGATGTAGCCTTATTAGCTAGGATTAATAACCGCCTGGATCGCAGTCGTCTTTTACACAATCTCGCTACCAAAGATACTTTAACAGGATTAAAAAACCGACCCCAAAGCAATCGGGAATTAGAATCTTTATTGCAACAAGCTAAAATCTCTCATCAACCCTTGAGTTTAGCATTACTCAGAATGGATGAGTTACCCCAGATCAATCTTAAATATGGTCATGAAGTAGGCGATCGCATTTTACAACAATGGGGTAAAGTTATTCAAGCAGCTTTTCGCAACCAAGAAGTATCTAGCTATTGGGGAAATGGTGATTTTATTATCGGTATTCCCAATCTAAGTAAAACTGAAGCTGAAGAACATTTAACAGAAATACTAACTATTCTCAGAAAACAAATCTTTACTGCTCCCGATAATACCCGTTTTCAAGTAAGTTGTAGCTGTTCAGTAGCAGAATTTCCCAAGGATGGAACAACCTTACATTCACTTTATCAATCTTGTTATAAGGATTAAAATAGATGCTCAATATTCGTCAAGCGCGACTAAAAGACATTGAAACCCTTTTTGATATAAGAACTAGTGTCACCGAAAATCATCAATCTCGTGCGGAAATAGCAGAATTACGGATTACTCCTGATACTGTTGCTTCTATGTTACAAACAGATTGTCGTGCTTGGATTGCGGAAATTGAAGGGAAGGCGATCGCATTTTCTATTGCTAATGCTACAGCAAAAACCATTTTTGGAATGTTTGTTTTGCCTCAATTTGAAGGGCGTGGGGCTGGACGGGCTTTAATGCAAAAAGCAGAATCTTGGCTATTTTCACAAGATATTGAGGAAATATGGCTATTAACTGATAATGACCCTAATTTAAGAGCCTATGGTTTTTATGTTCATCTTGGCTGGATTCCTGTTGGAGTTCAACCTGATGGTACAATGAAATTTATCAAAAAACAGGAAATCACATAGTGAGGCTCGTCAAAATAAATCCATAAGACCCGTCTGGAAGTGATGCGGTATTTGTCACATCTTGACCAAAGACGATGGCAACTTCCTTTTATAAAGCGCGAATCGGGCTTTATAAAAGGAATTAAAAATTTAATTTTTTTTCTCCTCTCTTATGATTTTGAGGGTTATTAAAAAATAACTATTTAGATTAGATCATCTCAAACACCTCTAGCTGCAAAATTGTTCAGATTGTCCCTGGTGTCAACCTCGCGCTTATTTACCCCAGCTAGTAATTTCATCCTGATTTCATCTTTGGATGTGAATATAAACAAAGAAACTTGGAAAAGAATTTAATAAGTGAAGTATTTTAACTACAAAATTCTTTCAAATTCGATTCTAGCTTGTAAATTTAAATCTTATAAGGGTAGTTGTAAAATTAAATATTGCTTAACTGAATCGGTGTTATAGGAATGCCTTTGGTTACAGTTTGACATCAAATTTAATTGTTAATAATTACTTTTTTCTAAATGAAGACAAGACCCCATCGCCGTCAATTTATTATCGGAAATAAAAGTTTTTTCCCCTACGATAATTGGGTTTATCGTCAGTTAGGCTCATCTTTAGGTATTAGTTATTGTCCTGACTTAAGAATTGATTGGACTCAAGATTTAGAAGGGATAGATTGGCTTTTATTGGGTTTAGCAATAGAAACCATAGGGGGAAAGCGATCTCCGCTCTCAGAAATTTCCCGCACTGCGACCAGAGAAGTAAGTGAACTCTGCTACAGTTGGGCTGGACGTTGGGTACTAATTGGGAATGGAAAGCTGTATCTAGATGCTAGTGGCTTACTGGGCTGTTTTTATGGCAAAGATGCTGAAGGACAAATATGGGTTTCTAGTAGTGCGGGGCTTCTGGCGAGAGTTTTGTTTCAGAATCAAGCACCTATTATTGATTCTCGAAAACTCAGTTATGAAATAGGGATTTCTTGGTACACTCCACCTAGTTCTCGCTTTGAAGGGATATCAAGATTGTTACCCAGTCAAGTTTTAGATTTAAAATCAGGCGAAATTAAACCAAAATCTTTGATGCCAGAAATTTGCTTTGAGCGAGATTATGAAGAGATAATTCGACAAATTCAGCAAATTTTACTAACTACTCTTCGGGGATTGGCTAAAATTACTCCCGATCTTTGGCTAGGCTTAACAGCAGGATACGATTCTAGATTGATGTTAGCTTTAACTCACATGGCGGGGATTCCAGTTCAAACATTTACTAGAGTAACCGCAAGGATGTCGGTAGCAGATCGAATATTGCCACCCAAACTAGCTCAAGAATGTAATATTAATCACTTGTTCATCGACACTCAGAAACGTTATCCCGAACGAAGAAAACTGATAGGAGAACATACTGGTTATCATGTGTCGGATGGAGATGCAGAACCGTTTATCCAGGGAAGTCGGGATGATTTAAAGGGTATTTCCTTCGGAGGGCATGGATTTGCCGTTGCCAGCGGGTTTGGCAAGCTTTACACTTTACCAGAAAGCATTACTAGCATAGAAGAAAGTGCTAGACAGATTGCCAAAATTTTTCAAGAAAGGGCAGATTGTAGCGCGACTTCTGGGATCGAAAATTGGTTAGGATGGATTATGGAATATCCTCAAAACAATTTGAATTGGAGAGATCGTTTTTTTATTGAACAAAGGCAAGCAGGTTGGTTAAGTTCAAAAGAACAACTTTACGATTTAAACGATCTAACTCGATTCCCCATTCTCAACTCCGCATATTTATCTTCATTGTTATTGAGTGTTAGGAAAGATAAACGCCTAGGCTCGAAGATTCAGGAAGATTTAATTAAAATCACAAATCCCCAATTAACTAAATATCCTTTTAATCCTGATGATTCTGATTTTGACTTTTTAGAAATTGTTATAGCTAAAGCTAGGTATTTGCCCCAATATGTATTTTTAAAATTAAGCAAAAAAATCCTGCGCTCATGGAAAGGATTAACAATAAAATATTAATTAAATGCAAGTATTAAAATCAGGAATTCAAGAAGGGCGATCTACATTATTCAGCTTCATGTTTCTAACAGAAGTGAAAATTTAGAAAAGGTTACTGCTGAACTTAATACCAATTCTGAAAAGTCAAGCTACATATTACTGTCCCCCCACTCTCCTGCTTCCCCTGCTTCCCCTGCTGCTCCCCCACCCCCCATTTGTAGCAAGTCTAAATAGAAATGGTATAAATTTAACTAAAGTAGAACTAAACAAATATCTTCTTAATAACCCTACTACACATCCAAAAGTCACATCAATTGATACTCAAATGAAAATTAACACATCATAAGATATTAAGAAATTTAAGAGGTGGAAAAGTACCTGGAAAACTGGATAAGCGCGGGTTCTGTACAGAAAAGCGCGAAAGTGCGGTCTTGGGCGAGACTTTTAAAGTCGCGGTGCGCGACGCAGTCCCTTGGCTTTCCCCCACTCGCTGTTGCATCAAGAAGCTTGTGGACTGTCCTCTGTCGGGGATGTGCTTTCAGCATTTGTGGAACTCATCTAGATATGATAGGTAGAAGCAAGAAACTCTCATGGCTTTAGCCTGAGAGAGTATGTCACCTTATCATCCCCCGCTTTATAAAATTCTCGGATTCGCGCTTCTTCCTCGTAGCCATGCTTGCGGTAGAATGCCCTTGTACGCTCAAAGTTTGGCAGTCCAGAAGTTTCTATCAATAGCAAACGCTCGCCCCGTGTAGCTAATGTTTGTTCGACGTAGTGCAACAGTTGACCACCAAGCCCTTCCCCCTGACGGTCTGGGTGGACAGCAATAAAATACAAGTTCCACGTCCCATAAGCATACCGCTCAGGCGCGTAGTAAGCAACCCCCACTGGCTCACCATCGTCGTAAACAATCCAAAAGTGATCTCGAAGAGATCCGCTTTGCGGTGCGCTGCCGAGATTACTATCAAAGTATTCTGTCAGCATACCACCGAGTTCCTCAAGCTCTTGTGGACTAAACAGACCGATAGCCTCAGCGATAGCCATTATAGCTTTATTGTCATCGGGGGTGGCTGGTCGAATCATGAGCAATTGTGTCAGGTTCATTTATATATTTCAGGCATATTTTGACATCTCCTATGGTTGAAACCCATAGGATTCTTAAGCAGTTGCTTCGAGAACGGCTAGAAACGGATTCTCTGCGCGCTTACGATACAATTTTTTCAGACAAGATAAATCGTATCGCTTGGGAAGTGTCAATGCTTCCCTACCGACCTCGGCTAGAGAGATTCCTAGCTGTATCGCTACGTCTTGATTCAGTCGCTCATGGGGGAAAGCCGATCCGCTGTCTCTTGAATTCATTTCAAGAGCTTGTAAGCCCCGTCCAAGACCGCGCTGAATCGCTTTTTTAAGGCAATTAATTCCTCCAAGTGCATCTGCACATACTAATCCAAATTTACTTTTATAAGTACCTCTAGTTATTCTTCTACCTGAAAATTTATATTCTTTGGGTTTTTCGCCAAACTTAAATAATAAATCTCCTGCTAGAAAATCACTTTTTGAGGTGTACGCCTCTTCGGTTTCTGTGAATCTAATTCCTACTGATTCAGCTAGTTCTTGAATTCTATCTTTGAGCCTAGCTGTGGGGATTTGCACAAAGTTTTGATTATTCCGTTTTCCCAAGTTAGATTCAGTTTTAACTCCCTGACCCCAACCAAAAACAATATTGCCAATACCATGATTGAGACAATAATTAATGATAAACCGAGCAGCTTTATTAACTGAATCTCTGATTTGACAGTTGCGTTTATGGGTTATTTTATCTAGATAACTATCCCAATAGAATTCAGACTTACCCTTTTTATAGCTAGCTACTGCTTTGTTGTATCGCTGGTTAATTGATTTGATGAATCTGCCACAGATAATAAAACTTTTACCTTTGTTGCTGACCACTGTTAACCAATTGGTAACTCCAGGGTCAATGCCAATTGCTTTAGAATAATCTAGTCCATCCGCTGTTAGGGAAACGACTTTGTAAACGTATTCTGCCCAGAGTTGACCGCAAGCAGGAACAATTCTAACCTCAGCCAACTGAGAAGATTTAAAGCCATAACCACTCCCGATGATTAATTCTTTGTTAACTAATTCTGGAAAACACTCTTTACTAATGGCTAACTTGCAAGTACCTTCGTACTCGTTATAGGTAACGGCTTGAGCGGGGAAAGCAACTTGATAGAGTCCTTTAGACTTGCGATAATTAGGAATACGAGGTTTGTCCTTAATCTCCCCCTGCCAGTACATTTTGAGCAAATTATTGTAACTAGCTATCCCTTCAACTACCGACTTTAGACACTGCTGTGCTTGTTGTCCTCCCAAAGCTATATAGTGAGAGTTGGTCTTGAAGTTTTTGCAGAGTTGAGCATAATTAGCTTTGACGTATCGGTCTTTAAAAGCAATCCGATACATATCATTTTGGTCAAAAAAAGTACGAGCTTCACATTGCTCAAAATGAGCTTGTCGAATTGCAAATAAAGCTGAGTTGTACAGGCTGTTGGATTGATGGGCTAACCAAAGCA
>JASJCP010000161.1 GCA_030065935.1 Xenococcaceae cyanobacterium MO_167.B27 | reverse complement strand
TTGGATTACATAAAGTTAATCCTGCTTTTACTTCTGTCATCGGCATGATTAAGTTTATGCCAAAATATGGTTTAAATTCGGGGACGGCAGCAGCCATGACTATTGCTCGCAGAGCTATGGGTATGAGCGAACGCGCCCCAGTCTGCCTAGTAAGACCAGAGGATCGAGCTAGGCATCCTTGGACGACTTGGAATCGTATTGCACGATTCCTTAAATCTAACAAAGTTAGACGTTCAGAACTTTTTGATTGGATGAAAACCCTAGAGAAAATTGCGGTGCGACCCCGCGCCGTCGAACGGCGCAAGGGAACGCGCACCAAGACACTTGTTATTAGTGATAGTAATGAGACGGGTTCTCCCCTCTCTCCTGCCAGTAGCCAGTCAAATCGTATTGATGGGAATTCACCGTGTCCCAAACGGTCGTCACAAGCGTTTGAGGTTTCCTCAAACGATGCGACCGCCCCTAAACATAGCCCTACTTATGTACAACGCGCGTTTAGGTTTTTAGTAGGTGCTTAATCATATAATTTCTGTAGGCTTTCTTTTGCTGTGGCTCGAACGATACGATTGCCATCTTGGGCTAATATTTTTAAAGTATCTTGAGGTGTTTTTTTATTTTGGGCAATAGCATATCTTTCTAACCAAGATATAGAGTTACTATTCTCAGCTAAAACAGAACTTTCTGCATAATCGCTAAGGAAAAGAGCCACACGGCTAAATGATGGTATTTCTGATTTGGCAAACTTTTTAAAAATAGTTTCTTTGATTTGGCGAGTACATTTAGGGTTTTTTGCTACACTGCTACGAACTTGATTGTCAGGATCGTTAGCAAGTAATTGTAGTATCTCCAATGATGTATTGGGATTTTTTGTTACGCTACTACGAACTCGGTTATCCGAATCATGGATAAGTAATTTTAGTGTATCTTTTGATATGCGAGGATTTTGGGCAACAGATGCACGAACTAAAGCATGAAAATCATTAGCGAGTAACTCTAATATCTCTAATGGTATGTTGCAATTTCTAGCAACAGATGCACGAATTAAAGCACTAGAACTATTAGCAAAAGACTTCAATATATGTGTTGGAGTACTAGGGTTTCTTGCTACATTCTGACGAACTTCACTGTGTGAATTCTGGGTAAGAAGCTCTAGTATTTCTGTTGGCGTACTGGGATTTTTTGCTAAACTTTTGCGACTTTTGTCTGAATATGTGAGTAATGATTTGAGTACATCTATTGGCGTATTAGGGTTTCCCGCAATACATCCAACAAGCAAATAATCTCTGTTATTAGGATTACCATATGATTCTAGTATAGTCTTCGGCGTATTAGGATTTACTGATAAGCTATCACGGACTTTTTTCTCAGAATCATTGGCAAGTAATTCTAGTATCTTTGTTGGTGTCTTGAGGTTTCTTGCTACATTCTGACGAACTTCACTACGTGAATCACGAGCAAGTAATTCTAGTATCTCTGTTGGCGTCTTGAGGTTTCTTGCTACACTATTACGAACCGCGTAATTATCATCACGAGACTTGATTTGAAGTATATCTAAAGGTGTATTTGGGTTACTTGCTACACTATTACGAACCCGAACATTGCTATCTTTAGCAAGCCGTCTCAACTTCATTGAATTTGTATTGGGATTTAGTGCTATTGCTTCTCTAAATCTGTAATTTTCAAACAAATCAGATGAAACAAATTCAGTAAAATTAGTTAGTAAATCAAGCGAGATATGCATATCTTTTTTTTCTTCTTCGCTTATTAATGGACTGGCAAAAGGCTCTTTTTGAACTAATTTTGCTATTGCGTGCCACCCTTCTGTCATTTCTCCTGATATAGCAACGTGCATTTTAGCTATATCTGCTATTTCATGATATTTAAAACTAACTGCATAATTCAATAAAAATTTTGGTACTTCTTTTCTTTGAATTAAACTAGCTAAAGTACTTAGTGGAATTTTTTTTACAAAATCCAAATCTTCTAATGCTAAAAAATCAAAAACCGGATTATTTAATAATTCTTGTGGAAAATACGTTCCTAAATCTAGCAGTGTTTTTGTAGGAGTATTTGGATTACTGGTAACAGCTTTTCGGACAGCTTTATTCTTGTGAGAAGCTAAATCAGCTAATAATTCTGGAGGTGCTACAACATTTTGGGCTACTATTTCCACCAATTCATCCCTAATACTTGCTAATTCCTTTAAACGTTCTTTTGATGTAGTTTCTCGTCTTGCTTCCCCTTTAAGAGCAACATATTCACTATTTATTTCGTCCATAAAATAAGGTAATAGTTAATAGGTTTTTTATGTTTATTTTACTTTTAGCTTGTTAATAATCGCAGTAAGAATCCGAATGATAGTATTGACTTATTCTAATCTAGATTAGCTCCAATGCTTGCCCCTGAACCTAAAAATTGCTTAGATATAACAACTACAGCATCATTAAAATGATTAACCTTATTAATTTCTGTATAAGTATTAATCACTCTAATTGCAAATTGCTCAGTTCTATGTTGAATAGTAATATCAGGTTCAATCATTAATACTAGGGCACCTCGATTAATTCACGCTTATTGAGAACTAGCCACAAATCCATGAAAATTCTGGGCTTCGTTTATTGAGAATAGAGCAATTTTTCGAGGTACCCACTAATAATTTTAAAATCACTTACTTACCTATTACCTATTACCTATTACCTATTAACTATTACCCCTTTAGTAGATTGCGTTCAAAAGATTTTCCTTTTAACATCCGATTCCAATATAGGTAGGGTAAACCATATTTTTTCAACAGCCACATACTATATCTTTCTTTTGTTGGATCGAGGGGAAAAGAAGGGCTAGGATTTTTATCGTAATCAAACTCAGCTAACATCACTTTGCCATAGCCTGTGACCAAAGGACAACAAGCATAACCATCGTATTGTTGCTCTAATGCTTTAGAAGCCATCAAAGAAAGTAAATTCTGCACTAATACAGGTGCTTCCGCCCTGACAGCAGCAGCAGTTTTAGAAGTGGGTAAAGAAGAAGCATCCCCTAAAGCAAAGATATTGGAATAAACATTGTGTTGCAAAGTATATTTATCCACGTCTATCCAACCAGCACTATTCGCCAAGGGGCTATTTTTGATAAAGTCGGGCGCACTCATGGGAGGAGTTACGTGAATCATGTCATATTTAATGACAACTTCTTCTACTGTGTTATCGGTAGTAACGTCGAAAATTGCTTCTTTGGTATCTGCTTTAATAGCTTTGAGGTTGTGCAGGGTTTTGAGTTGAATATCTTTGCGTTGCACTATTTCCATTAAGGGTTTAGCATAAGCAGGAACTCCAAAAATCCCCCCTCCAGCAGTGCAATACAAAATCTGAGATTTATTTCTTACTCCCTGCTTGCGGAAAGCTTCATCTGCCAGATACATAATTTTTTGAGGCGCACCAGCACATTTAATGGGGGTGTTGGGATAGGTAAAAATTGCTGTACCCCCTGAAAAATTTTTAATGATTTCCCAGGTTTTCGGAGCTTGTTCATAGGCGTAGTTGCTACAAACTCCATTCTGACCTAGAGTTTCTGATAGACCCGAAATTAAATGCCAATCTATTTGAATCCCAGGACACACTACTAGATAGTCGTAAGTAATCTGAGTTTGGTTTCTTGTAATAACTCGGTTACTCTCTGGCTCAAAGCGATCGCAGTAATCTTGAATCCAGTTTACACCATCAGGGATTAGTTCTCGTTCATTTTTTTCTGTTGCTGCTGCTTCATAGGTACCACCACCTACTAAACTCCAAGCTGGCTGATAGTAGTGTTTATCTGAAGGTTCAATAATCCCAATGTCCAAATTGCTTTTCGTGGCTGAAAGTTGGGCTGCTACAGTAATTCCTGCTGCGCCACCACCCACAATCACTATTTGATGATGTAAGTTACTTTGGATTGTCATCTGAATATTTTAATTAATCTGCATTTTCTTAATTGCAACCATAGATATCAGATTACAGATTAATTCTTAAGCTTTAAACAATATTTGGCTTATTTTCTGAGTTTTTCTTTGTTACCCTTGGTAGGAGCGATCGCTATACAATATTATCCTATGACAAAGCAACATAGTGGTGTGTCAACTTTTAATTGATGGGTTGACGCAGTGACACGGTGACGCGGAGAAAAGTTTACCCATCATTAATTAATAGACAAAGTAATAGTATAACAATTAACCATCAATGCAAAAATCCTATCTTGCCAAAATTTGATAGTGGGCAGACAGATAATGCACTACCCACAAGGATAATTATGTCAAACAACAAGATCTAAAAGAGAAGAGGCAGCTTATAACAACAATTTGAAGAACAATGATTGCTACACACAATTATCTAGTTAAGAAAGGCAGTCATGCCAGAAGCGCAAGGTAGCAATAAGGAATTAGAAATGTGTAAATAATTAGGCAAATGGTACTTATATATTACTAGAACCCCACACCCCCTCTGCCTCCTCTGCCTCCTCTGCTTTTCATCTATAGCTTGCCCTAAATCAGAACAATCTTACTTATCTGGTTGGGGAGTCATACGCAGATAAGGTTTGATTTCAGTAACTCCTTTGGGGAATTTCTTTTTAGCCTCTTCGGTGGGAATAGAAGGTGCAACAACTACTTCTTCTCCTTGTTTCCAGTTGACAGGAGTAGCTACAGAATATTGATCAGTTAGTTGCAGAGAATCAATTACTCTTAAAATTTCTTCAAAATTACGTCCAGTGCTAGGGGGATAAGTGATACTTAAACGGAGTTTTTTATTAGGGTCGATCACAAATACAGTTCTGACTGTTACCTTAGCATCAGCATTGGGGTGGATCATGTCATAGAGGTCAGAAACCTTTTTATCCTCGTCTGCCAAGATAGGATAATCGACAGTAGTGTTTTGAGTTTCGTTAATATCCCCAATCCAGCCATTATGAGACTCTACCCCATCCACACTCAAGGCAATAGTTTTAACATTGCGTTTCTCAAATTCTGGTCTTAATTTGGAAACTTCTCCTAACTCAGTGGTGCAAACTGGAGTATAGTCTGCTGGATGAGAGAACAGAACTACCCAACTATCTCCAGCCCAATCATAAAAAGAAATTTCTCCCATGTTAGAAGCTTGAGTAAAGTCAGGCACAGTATCGCCTAATCTGAGGTTTGCCATGATCGAATTCCTCAAAATTGTAATATTCGCAACTTTTTATATTGCCACAAAATACTACAGTTGACGGGGGACTGTTGTGCTTCATAATAATTTGAGATATTTAGCTGTTGGTTTGTGTCACAACTGCAATAAGACGCAAAGATACACAACAAAAATTAATATTGTTGGTAACTTCTTCAATCCACTCTCTCACCCCATTTCTCGCCAATCCGCAGATGGTTAAGAAAATTATGTATAGTTTATAGCAAAATTAACTTAGAAATTTATCAATCAATTTAAAATGTCAGTAATAGAAGATACTAAACAAAAGTGGGAAGAGTTAGCATTACAAACTGTTCTAGAGATGGTAAGAGCTAAAGACGGAGATTTAGAAGTGGTTGCTAAACTATCTCAAGTTCTTGCCGATCTTGATAGTATGAAATCAATGGCTACATTTCTTAGAGAACATCCAGAAGGAAAACAAGCATTCCAAGAATATCCCCGATTAGGTAATGTTGACTTTAACCAACTCCATAAATTACCAACAAATACTCTAGGCTATGCTTACAGCAATCATATGTTGCAGCGAGGTTTAACTCAATTTCAACCGAAACAAGTAACTAATGATTATGAATTTATTGGGGCGCACAAAGAGCGAAACACATGATATTTGGCACGTTGTAACTAGTTGTGATACCGATATTATTGGGGAAATTAGATTAGAAGCATTCTATGTTAAACAACTGCGATTTTCTCGCTTCTGGTTATCTTTACTAGCCAAAAATCTTTTAAAAACCACAATTTATCAAATTGAAAATAGTGAAAAATATTTAGACACTATTACTGAAGGATGGATTATGGCAAATAATGCCCAGCCTTTATTTGGTATTCAATGGAATAAGCTGTGGCATCTTCCTTTAGAAGATATACGAGCTTCTCTTAATCTCAAAATACCCCAACAGGGAAACAATTAACTGAAGAAGTATTTGGAATAATAAGTTACGTTATTTTTGTTTGATTAAAATCTCTTGATAGGCTTCAATCATTCGTTTGGCGATCGCCTATCCATCTATAGGCGATCGCGATAATAATTATCAATTCTCTAATTAAATTTTATTTCTTCTTTTGGGAATTATAAATAAGCCGTATTTTTGTTTGGCTAAAAAATCGAAATAATTAAACAATAATTCTTACACTATTGATCGAGAAACCATTACCATAAAGAGATATTTAGACTAATTAGTTATATTATTTTTATTTAATTCAAAATCTCTTGATAAGCTTCAATCATTCGTTTTGCGATCGCATTCCAACTATATTGATTTTGCACTAGATTACGAGCATTCATGGCTTTTTCTTGCCAATTTTCAGGATGAAGTAAAACTTGGCGTAAAGTTTGGGTAAGCTGAGAGAGTTCGCAACTAGATATCCAACCAGCAGCAGCAGACTCTATTTCTTGCCAAATATGAACGCGATCTGATATTACCACAGGTGTACCTGTTGCCATAGCTTCTGCTACAGCAATACCGAAGTTTTCATAGTAGGAAGGTAAGACAAAAATATCTGCATCTTGTAATAACCCTAACTTGGTTTCTCCTGTAACAAAGCCTGTAATTGTAATAATAGAATTTAAAGAAGATTGTTTAATCTTTTCTGCAATACTATTTTCATAGTCAGGGTCTTGAGGATTAGTTCCAGCTAAAATAAAGTGAAACTTAATAGCTTCTTGGTGTAATGTTTCTAGAGCAGGAAGTAATAAATCTAATCCTTTTTTGGGGTCGATACGGGACATAAACAAGATAATAGGTATTTCTGGAGCTATATCTAATTCCTGACGCATCTTACCCAATGGTGGGAGACTCTCAGGTATATTTACCCCCAAAGGAATTACTATATCTGGGGTATGTGTTCCATATTTTTCTGAGATTTTAGCTTCTTCTTGACTGGTAAAATGAATCCCACTAGCACCAGCAAGATTGGGTTTTTCTAGCAATAAACCATAAATTTGTTTTAGTTGTTTTTTCTTTTGTAAATCCGCAGGGTCAAGAGTTCCTAAAGGACGCATAATATAAGGTAATTTTTGCTGACGAGCGATAGTAGCTGCTGCGGTGCTGACAGGGGAAAAAAGAGCGTGAATATGTGCTAAATCGTACTGTTTGGCGTTACTTCCTAACCATTGCAACAGAGGAAGAGAAAATTTGTAGCGACGAAAGGGATAACAAGGAAAATAAATTACTTTATAACCATCTTGTTCTATTTCTTTGCCAAGGGGAACATCTAAAGGTGCTTGTCCTGTATCTCCGTTAGAATTAGTGGTGATGAGAGTAACATCTATTCCTTCTAGCGCTAAAGCTTGGGAAAGTCCCAACACCATTTGACTAGGACCCCCATAAATTAGAGAGACAGAAGGTACTATTTGGAGAATTTTCATGTTAATTGTTAGTGGTTAGTGGTTAGTGGTTAGTGGTTAGTAGTTAATTGTTGGTTGTTAGTTATTACTTATTACTCCCTCATCTCCCTAGTCTCCCTAGTCTCCCTACTAACTATTTTGTCTCTTGGCTTCGTATAATATTAAAGCAGTTGCGATCGCGACATTCAAAGATTCTACTGCGCTATCTAGAGGAATGGTAACAAGTTCATCTGCTAAAGCGATTAATTCTGCTGATAAACCTGCCCCTTCATTACCCAATAAAATCAGACTAGGACGAGAAAAGTCTATTTCCCAGTAAGTTTTACCCGCTTGGGGAACAGTAGCAATCACTTGAATGTTATGCTTTTGTTGTTCTTGGATAGTTTGGGCTAAATTATTAGTTACTGTTATGGGTAAGCGAAACCACTCCCCCGCAGAAGCTCTCAAGACTTTAGGATGATCGAAATCTACACTATCTCTACTCAACCATAACCCCTCCACACCTGTAGCTACAGCAGTACGAATGATTGTCCCCAGATTACCAGGGTCTTGTAATCTTTCTGCTAATAATCCTAGATGTTTGATAATAACATCCGATTGCTGAGATAGTTGACGGGGTGCTACTGCTACTACTCCATCAGGATTTACTGTAGTTGCGATCGCTGATAATACTTCTGGACTAACTAATTCTACTCTTTGCGCTTGACGAGTAATTGTTTGCCACAATTGTTGATGACATTTTTTCCATTGGGGGGTACAACAAACAATAGCTAGAGGATAATTTAATGTTGTTGCTGTGGTTATGGTATTATTCCCTTCTAATAAAAACAGATTTTGCTGGTGTCTGTTCTTACTCCGATGAAGCTTCCGAAGCTGCTTGACTAGGGGGTTTTTCAGGCTGGTAATTATTAGATTTGTCACTACCTATTGACAAATAGCGGATACTAGGGTAATACTTGACTTGCTGAATGCGGAACTCGGGACTTGAACCCGAATGTTCCAAGGAACACTAGAACCTGAATCTAGCGCGTCTGCCAATTCCGCCAGTTCCGCCCATCATATTCAGCACACAAACCTATATTATGAATAATTTTGGAGTTATTGTCAAGCAACAGCAATCAACTTTTATCATTGGGCAATTACACCATGCCATAATTGATTACTCTATTTAATTTTTCACAATTAAAAAAACTTGGAGGATAAGACCATTAGCTCTGTATCTAAGATAACACAATCCCCTCTCACCAATAAAGAAAATGAACCTGTACTAGAAATTTGGGGAGGTCATCCGCTATCAGGAACAGTTACAATTAGTGGGGCTAAAAACTCCGCTTTAGTTTTAATGGCGGGTTCTTTACTGTGTCCTGAAGACTGTCGCTTAAGTAACGTACCTGATTTAGTTGATATCAGGCGCATGAGCCAAATATTAACAGCTTTAGGCGCGAAAATCACTAAAAATGGCGATATTCTAAACATAGATGCTAGAGAGATTAACCCAACCAAAGCCCCTTACGATCTAGTTTCTCAACTCAGAGCGAGTTTCTTTGCCATTGGTGCTTTACTCACCAGATTTGGGACAGTAAGAATTCCTTTACCAGGAGGCTGTGCTATTGGTGCAAGACCTGTAGAACTCCATGTTAAAGGATTACAAGCAATGGGAGCTAATGTTTTCATTGACTCAGGAATTGTTCAAGCCAATGTTAAAGGTAGAAACAGCAGACTGCAAGGAGCCAAAATTTATCTAGACTATCCTAGCGTTGGAGCGACAGAAACCATTTTAATGGCAGCAACTTTAGCTGAGGGAGAGACAATTATTGAAAATGCTGCTCAAGAGCCTGAAATTGTCGATCTAGCTAATTTTTGCTGTGCTATGGGAGCAAAAATCCGAGGAGCAGGAACAAAGAAAATTATTATCTCTGGAGTAGAGCGTCTTCATTCTGTAGATTATAGAGTAATTCCCGATCGCATTGAAGCAGGGACATTTTTAGTCGCAGGAGCAATTACCCGCTCAGAAATTGCTTTATCTCCTGTAATCTCAGAACATTTAATTCCTGTCATTGCCAAACTAGAAACTGTAGGGTGTCGAGTGATTGCCGAATCAGGAGATTGCTTAAAGTTAATACCAGGAGCATTAAAAGGGACTGACATTGAAACACTACCCTATCCAGGGTTTCCCACAGATATGCAAGCTCAGTTTATGGCATTACTAAGTATCAGTGAAGGAAATAGTGTAGTTAGTGAAACGGTCTTTGAAAATCGTTTGCGTCATGTAGCAGAATTGCAACGGATGGGAGCAAACATCAGAGTCAAAGGAAATCACGCTTTTATTGAAGGTGTACCTATGCTTTCTGGCGCACCAGTGATGGCTACGGATTTAAGAGCTTCCGCAGCTTTAGTATTAGCTGGTTTAGCAGCCCAAGGTAAAACTATTGTCCGAGGTTTACATCATTTAGACCGAGGCTATGAAAACTTAGAAGATAAATTACAAGGACTAGGAGCAAAGTTAGAGCGCGTTATTAGTAATCAATAATCAGTAATCCCGCTAACCATAACTTATCCAGACAACAGCAACATCTTTATTATTTCGTTGCTGTTCTTTTTTTGTGCGATAATCCTGATTAGAATATTTTTAAGATTTGTTATATTTCCTTGAGTAATGAGTGAACCAGGTCAAGAAAAAACTCTAGCAGAACAAGCACCCTCTAGTTATGAATGTCGTGCTTGCGGTTATGTATATGAGCCAGCTAAAGGAGATAATCAAAATAAAATTGCTCCAGGGACGCTTTTTACAGATTTACCCAGTAGTTGGCGTTGTCCTGTTTGTGGCGTTTCCCAAAGTCAATTTCAGGACATTGGAGCAAAAGGCGCACCATCAGGTTTTGCAGAAAACTTAAACTATGGTTTTGGAGTAAATCGCTTAACTCCTAATCAAAAAAACCTCCTCATTTTCGGGGGTTTAGGATTAGCTTTCTTGTTTTTCCTGAGCTTATATGGTCTGAATTGAAGAGGCTGTTTCTATGTCGTTTAGTAATTGTAGATAGTATCAACTAAAAAAATATGAATCAGGTATTGCCCAAACTGAAACAAGCAGCCGTTTTATTAGTAGTTTGTCTATTTTGTATTAGCTGTAGTGAAGTTCCCTCGGTTAGTAATAACCCTTGGAAAATATTAAGCTTACCCACAGAAGCCATCTTTGCGGATGTTGCTTTCACCGATGATAACAATCATGGTTGGTTAGTAGGAACTCAAGAAACTATTTTTGAAACTAATGATGGTGGAGACACCTGGGAAGAAAAAACTATTGACCTAGGAGACGAAAAAATCGCTTTTAGTGGGGTTAGCTTTTATGGACAAGAAGGCTGGATTGTTGGCAAACCCTCTATAATGCTACACACCAATGATGGAGGAGAAAATTGGTCAAGAATTCCTCTAAGTGCCAAGCTTCCTGGTAGTCCTGATGGCATTATTGCATTAGCTGAGAATACAGCAGAAATGGTTACAGACTTGGGTGCTATCTATAAGACTATTGATGGTGGTAAAAACTGGAAAGCCCAAGTAGAAGGGGCTGTGGGTGTAGCTCGTAATATTACTCGCTCTCCCGATGGTAGCTATGTTGCGGTTTCTAATAAGGGTAACTTCTACTCTACTTGGAATCCTGGTGATACAGAATGGACTCCCCATAATCGTAATTCTTCTCGCAGACTCCAGAATATGGGCTTTGGCAAAGATGGTCAATTGTGGTTACTCGCTCGCGGTGGCGTAGTTCAGTTTAGTGACACAGGAGAAGAAGGGGAATGGAGCGATGCTATCAATCCTGAATTTTCCACTAGTTGGGGTTTACTAGATCTGGGATATCGTACTAGTGAAGAACTCTGGGTTGCAGGAGGAAGTGGTAATCTATTATATAGTCCTGATGGTGGCGCGACTTGGCAAAAAGATAGAGATGTGGAGGACATTCCTTCTAATCTATATAAAGTAGTATTCAACTCTCCAGAACAAGGATTTGTACTAGGAGAAAGAGGCTTTCTACTCAAGTATGAACCCAGTCACACACCCACACTATAAATGGATGTGGGCTTGAGCAAAACCGAAAACCATCGGAGTCGCGCAAGTTAAACGAGTGTCTAGCTATTTAACTGAATTAGCTGATGGTGGTACATCAAAACACGATAGAGATGCCTACCTAGTCCCTATCCTCTGTGCTAATCAGTAGCGAAGGTAAGTACATATTCGGTTTATAGCCAAATGCAACAATCAGTACCAGTAGTAGATGTCAACCAAATTCCACTCATGCCTACAACTAGAGCAAGAGCGGACAGATGGATTAAAAGCGGTAAAGCAACGGGATTCTGGAAGCGTGGAATATTTTGTGTTCGTCTTAATCAAGAACCAAGTGCGCGAAATTATCAACCCGTAGCTTGTGGAATTGACCCAGGTTCTAGGATGGAAGCATATACAATTGCTAGTGCCAAACACCAGTACATAAACATTCAAGCCAAAGCAGTTGATTGGGTAAAAAAGCACATTAAAACCAGACGTGAAATGCGTCGAAATAGACGCTATCATAAAACTCCTTGTCGGCAACCCAGATGGAACAGGTTGGCTAACAAAATCAGGTTAGCTCCTAGTACCAAGAGCCGATGGCAGTGGAAGCTTAGACTAGCTAATTGGTTGAGCAAAATCTATCCTATTACAATTTTTGTGGTGGAAGATATCAAAGCCAGATCTTGGGGCGGTAAATGGGGTAAAACCTTTTCACCGCTTCAAGTAGGTAAAGAATGGTTCTATCACGAACTAGAGAAACTAGCACCAGTTGAATTGCTCCAAGGTCACGAAACTGCGGAGTTAAGAAATCAACTTGGGCTAAAGAAGAAGAAGAATAAGATGGCTACAGTATTTTCTGCCCATTGTGTTGACAGCTTCACTCTCGCTTATTCTGCTGTTGGGGGTGAAACCAACCCTAGTAATCGAGATTTGTTAGTGGTAACTCCTTTACGCTTTCATCGTCGCCAGTTACATAGATTAGAACACGCACCAGGACATATACGCTCGAACTATGGAGGTACTATATCTGCTGGTTTCAAGCGAGGCTCGATAGTCAAGCATCCAAAATGGGGTTTAACTTATGTTGGTGGTGAAATGGTTAAGCCAACCAAATTTGAACCCAACAGGAAGGTGATTAGCCTTCATTCAATTGAAACAGGGAAGCGGTTAACTCAATCAGCTAACCCCAAAGATATCAAATTTTTAACTTACAACACTTGGAGGTCAAATACTGTTCCTGCCTAGAGAAATGTTTGCAAAATTGATATAGCATAGAGCTACTCAATGCAAGCCTCCTTTACCTCTGGCACCCTAAAGAGAACGAGTATCTCAGGACTTATTATGATTCAGCAAGCACTTAATTGTATCTGAATAGTTGTGAGGTTTAGTATTATCGCAATTTTTCTAGACAAAAATTGACCAAGCTGTACAAAATTTCCAGGTTGTTTAGGAAGCTGAAACAATGTATCATTCCAGTAAGCGAAAACCAAGCTAAATCAAAGTATGGCTTCAGAATCAGCCCTTACGGCTAAACATAGTAGCCCTAAAAGGTAGCTGAGAAAGTGTCACCTTGAAATGTTAAAAAGCAAGTGGCAAGTGAAGTACTGAAATGGAAAAATAGATTTTATAGGGAAGGCTTTTCCCGATTTTAAGCCTGTGGACTAGTTAGTGCCGACACTGCTAGGTTGAAGCAGGAAGTGACAACTAGTTAATCTGGCTTGTCTAGATTTGTCTAGAAATCATATAGCAGATGGTCAGTCGGTTGCGTATTATGTAAATTAAGGTAAACAACTTTTAAGGAAGGAGAAGTAAAATTATGGCAGGTACTACTGGGGAAAGACCATTTTCCGATATCATAACCAGTATCCGCTACTGGGTAATTCACAGTATCACTATTCCTATGCTCTTTATTGCAGGATGGTTATTTGTAAGCACTGGCTTGGCTTACGATGCTTTTGGTACTCCTCGCCCTAACGAGTATTTCACTCAAGATCGTTTAGAGTTACCTATTCTCAACGATCGCTTTAATGCTTCCGAGCAAATCACAGAATTTAACAAATAAGTTATTTACAAAATAAGTAAGGTGAAACATCATGACAAACAGCCCTAATCAACCAGTTTCGTATCCCATTTTTACTGTTAGATGGTTAGCAGTTCATACTTTAGCAGTTCCTACTGTTTTCTTTTTAGGCGCGATCGCAGCCATGCAGTTCATTCAAAGATAAATCAAATTATGGATAGAAATACAAACCCCAATAGACAACCAGTCGAACTTAACAGAACATCTCTTTACTTAGGATTACTTCTTGTTGCTGTTCTAGGTATTCTCTTCTCTAGTTACTTCTTTAACTAAATTTAGTCTTTTTTTTGGAAAATTAATTAATAGCAAGTAGGAGGTATATAAATTATGTTTGCAGAAGGTAGAATTCCCTTATGGATTGTTGCTACAGTAGCAGGTTTAGGCGTAATTGCTGTAGTAGGTATATTTTTCTATGGTGCTTATGCTGGTGTAGGCTCTGCTATGTAATTCAAAATTGAATCATAATTTTTTTGATTGGAAACCGCCTGTTTATAATAAACAGGCGGTATTTTTTTGGCGTTGTTGATTTAATGGCTAATAGCTAATAGTTTTTTACTGTCTTGTTTCCAATCGCCTATTCTAATTTCCCTAATTTCTCTAATGCAATATTGCGATTATTTAGAGCCTCATCATAATCAGGTTTAATTTCTAGTGCTTTGTCATAGGAGTCGATCGCATCATCGAATCTGCCTAAATTCCCTAAAGCATTACCACGGTTATTCCAAGCTTCATCTTTATCAGGATTAATTTCTAGTGCTTTGTCATAGGAGTCGATCGCATCATCGAATCTGCCTAAATTACCTAAAGCAACTCCACGGTTATACCAAGCCGAATCATCATCAGGATTAATTTCTAGTGCTTTGTCATAGGAGTCGATCGCATCATCGAATCTGCCTAAATTACCTAAAGCAACTCCACGGTTATTCCAAGCTGAATCATTATCAGGTTTAATTTCTAGAGCTTTATCATAGGAGTCGATCGCATCATCGAATCTGCCTAAATTACCTAAAGCAACTCCACGGTTATTCCAAGCTGAATCATTATCAGGTTTAATTTCTAGAGCTTTATCATAGGAGTCGATCGCATCATCGAAT
>JASJCP010000021.1 GCA_030065935.1 Xenococcaceae cyanobacterium MO_167.B27 | reverse complement strand
CAATGTTTTTTTGCTATGGATGCGTTTTTAAAAACATTTATGTAACTTATATTTTGGTAATCGCTATTAAAAAAAAATCAGATCGCTGTATTGATTGTACAGCAATGGTTTCAGCGACAGGTTGCCCCATATCGCACCAACCTTCGATCTACGCCTAAATAGTGTCTGAATTCTCTTTTTTGCGCTTTAACTAAAAACTAAAAACACTACAATTACTGGAATCGGATTTTTAATAGACCAAGCAGAAAGATGAAACGACATATGGCGATCGCTTAACAGCCAAGAATAAAATTGCTGTATCCTTTGTAGAATAAGGTTTTCAGAGGTAGGCTGCCCCTCGTCGCACGAACCCTATATTTCCGCCAAGTAGGAGAAATTTGGGTAACTGGCGATAGTGTTGCTTCTCGTTACTGGAATCAGCCAGAATTAACCGAGAAAACTTTTAACGCTTATACTAGCGATACTAAGCTCGGTCTTTTTTTGAGTAGGGGGAGAACTAGCGAAGCTGCTATCAGTGGCAATCTAAATAATTTTGCAGCTTTCAGTGATTGAAATAGTAAAAATCATTGATTAGTAGAAATCTCTACAATCCTTGCAGCATATATTATTCAGCAATTTACTTACTTTGTGAAAAATTCCTGATTTTGCAGTAACTACCCAAAGGCTGCAAAAATTACTCCGATATAGCGATCTCGCACAGCGAGGCACTTCGTGGACAGGCGGAGCCTGGCGCTGCGCGATCGCTAAAATCTAATTTTGAAATCCTTACAGGGTAAGCGTAGATAGCGCTTATTGCCCCCCATAACAGCTTCGCTAGTTTTGCCCCTTGTTGGTGTTGCTCAAGATATTGTTTGGCTTGTTGCTCCACCAGCTGGTATGGTTCTTGGAGCAGTCGCTGGTTACAAGGTTGTAAAAAGGCTGACTAAAGAAAAAGACAATTCCGAAAATGGTAATAATCCTGTTAAGAAGTAATAATCACGGTTTTAACTTGATCTGGAATGAATCCACTAAGAGCTTAAGCCATATTCAAGAACTGTGATAGTTTATTTTCGCTTTTCTGAAGGATAAGGAGATTCTATAGGTACAAGTTTGCAAGGATAACCACGAGAATTACATTCAATTCTTGTTGGTTGATATTGATCTGATTTAAAATATAAACTAGTTAATAAAATTCCTATAAATATTGTTATTAAACTTAAATATTCTCCAAACGGAAGAATATTAATACCTTAAAATTAAATTTGAATCTTTACGAGAAAAACTATTAGCTTGCTTATTTGTATAATTTTTACTTATCACCACAGGTTCGAGAGAGCCCAGTTTTATTTCAAGTAGTAATATATTAACAATAAGCGATCGCATCCTTAGATATTGGCGACCGCCTTTTTTAGAAGATCATGTGTACGAAACACTGTCTTACAGTAATACTTCTATTCGTAATATGAGAGATTATCAGTGATCGCTTTTTGGCCAATTGGAGATCGCCAATTTAATAGATCTGAAGTACTATAATTAGCACTACATTTTTACTTCAATAAGCAACATCTAGAGCCAATTATGGCGTACACTCTTTGTGCTTGAACCTAGGTCAAAGTACTCGCTCTCAGTCTGCTGATACATCGAACTCATAAAACCCAATTATGATAAAGTGTTTTCTCATAAAAACCGAGTTACAGTACAAATAATCTAATATCAAAAAGTTGTTGATAACAAGCGAGCGACCAAATAACAAGAAGTCAACAGTGAATTCTCAATCCCATCAAAAATATGAGAAATTTATGACAGTATGTGACAATTTGCCAGTTTTATTAAAAAACCTGAAATAATCTTGACACAATTGCTAGATTATGACGGTACCTCAATCAGTATTTTACTGAGGAGAAACATCATGATAATTGCACTAATTAGTGTTTTCTTTCTAGGCTGGCTTTTAGCTGCTACTATCGGCACTTATGCTTACTTTGCCAATGAACCGAACCTAAAATAAGTTCACTAAGAATCTAGAGATTCAAAGATTAAAAAATTATTCTTTTTCTTGAGAAGAGCGCGCGCTCTTCTTGGCTTCAGAGTGCGCGCTCTGGAGAAGACTACCAGAAAATTGTAAAGAGCGTAACTCTCTTCTGTCAGAGGTTAAAACCTTAATTTCTCGTTGGCTTAAACAATGCAAACTCGTTAAATTTTCCTAGAGTGACAAAAGAGAGGTAAGACCAAAAACTATTACGACTCGAATTCTTCAATTAAATCAAGATTAATTACCGTACCATCGTCTAACTTACACCAGTCCACGTCATTAAAAAACGTTAAATTCCCTCGACAGACTTGTTAAGTTGTGTATGTAATTCGAGTACGGTACTTTACCGAGGAGAAATATCATGATAATTGCACCAAGTAAGGCATTTTATTTTCAGGCTGGTATTTAGTCTCTGGTATGGGGACTCGTACTTACTCTGCCAACGGAGGCAAATTCCCATAACTCCTCAACTGGTGAACTCATCAGTTTGATTCAATCCTCTAGCTCATCTCTCTACAACAATTTACTAACTTCGTCTTTGATTCTTCAGCACATTGCAACCATAATCAATCAAAAGTTTAAGCTTATGAAATTTTCACAGAAAACTGCTCTGGTCACGGGAGCTTCTCGCGGTATCGGACGAGCGATCGCCCTTGCCCTAGCTCAACAAGACCTCAAAACACTACTCTTAGTAGCTCGTAATGCGGATAAATTAGCAGAATTGGCAACAGAAATTAAATCTTTTAATCCCAGCATCAAAGTTGTTGTTCTACCCTTAGACATAACTCAAATCAAGGATGTGAGTATTACCTTAATCAAGGCGATGCGTGAAGAAGGTCCAATTCAGTTACTAATCAATTGTGCGGGAGTGGCACACCAAAATACATTTTTGCAAACCAATCCGTCTCACATAGAAGCCGAAGTTTCCCTGAACCTAATGGGAACTTATAACATCACTCGTTTGATCGCCAAACGGATGGTTCATCGACAAGAAGGAACTATCGTCAATGTTTCCAGCCTGATGGGCAAAATTGCTGCTCCTACTATGGCTACTTATTCGGCTACCAAATTTGCTTTAGTAGGATTTACTCAAGCTTTGAGAGCAGAATTAGCTCCTGAAAATGTGCGAGTTGTCGCCTTGCTGCCTTCTTTAACGGATACCGATATGGTTAAAGGACTCAAACTATTTCGTTTCGTCCAACCGATGACTGCCCAGAAAGTGGCTTCGGCTTTGATAGAGGGATTGAAGCGAGATCAAGAAGAAATTTGTGTGGGGTGGCAGAGTTATCTAGCTTTATTGTGTCAGCGTTTTACACCCTGGCTGCTAGACCTCGTTTTATCGGTAACTACCCCCATACTCAAACAGCAGTCTTCTTCGAGATTTGCTAGTCGGCGTAATGCTAGAGTAGCTACCATGAAGTGCCACGCAGACATATAAAGTTCCGATTTAGCTTTTGTACTCGGCCTAAATAGAAGGTTCGTGTAACCAGGGGCAAGGTGAAATGATGTCACACTTGTCAACCCCATTTGAAGCCATTTTAAATCGAAATTTTTTATATAAACATTGCCTAGTTTGGACTTTTTTAGGCAATGTTTTCCAAATAAAATATGTAGTTAAAAACCATAACTTGGCTAAGTCCATAACCGATGCGGGGTGGTATCAATTTAGAGTTTGGCTGGAGTATTTTGGAGGTAAGTTTGGCAAAATAACAGTTGCCGTCCCACCTCAATACACCTCAGTCAAATGTTCTGAGTGTGGAGCAAAGGTAACTAAAACTCTTAGCACTAGAACTCACAAGTGCAAGTGTGGCTGTGTTTTAGACAGAGATGAGAATGCAGCTAAAAATATACTCTCAATTGGATTAAGTACCGTAGGGCATACGGGAACTAAAGCTTGGGGAGATGAAACCGCTATTTTAGCTGGTGGGGGAAAGGGGGGATTTTAAGTTGTCTTTTGGCAGCGAACCAGTTAATCTCTGGATATTTCCCCCCTTCCCCACCTGTTAGAGTAAGTTTTGTCTGCGAACCGAGAATCCGCGTCATTTTTAATCCGCGGAGTGTCAATATTAAGGAAGATGATAAATGTTCAATGTTAAATGATCAATGTTCAATGCTCCCCCAAGCTCGATTTTACAGAAAGCTAATTTAATTGGACGACAAAATGCTTACCGACTTTGGCATCGTCACCAATCTCAAAGCTACATATTAAGAACTCAATTAGGGTTCAATGGTCTTAAAAGTTCTCGCCCCTCTTCTTGTATTGGCTGCATTCATTACCACGGAAAAGCTTATGGACAAACTCTAGCTACTCGCACTACCTTAGTATGCGGTTTTCATCCCTATGGTTGGTCTGCAACTACTCCTTGTCCCGACTGGAAAGGAGATATTTAGATAAGTAGTCGATTTACTCATTAAGAGTGGTAGTTGAGATAGGGAGTAGCAAGTAGCAAGTAGGGAATGAGCTAGTTGTACAAATAATTTTGCCCTTGGTAATTATTTAGGACTGGTTAGTGAAGTTCAGAATTTTACAAGTGTCTGCTAACTTATCTCCAATTCCTGCGATCCAGTTTTCATCCTGTTTAGTGTAACTTCTGGGAGCATTAGCCCCTAAAATTAAGACTCCTTTATCTCCTATGGGCTGACAAATAATTCCTTGGGTATTTTCGGGTAAATAATCAAATTCTACTTTCCCTGGGTACAGGTTGAGATTGACTAGATATACAGGTTTTTGATTCTTTAAAACTCTTTGTATGATCGCACCAGGTTTGACTGTTTCGTTTTTACCTAAGACACCTCGGCGCATCAGAGTTTTACCATCATAATAAACTACAAGCGATCGCGTCACTGTATTAGTTAATAAAAGATGAGAAGCCCAAGCTAATTCGGTTTTAACGCTGTCTGGTAATTCTGGTGCTAATTCAAAACCTGAGTTCCCAATTAAAGCCACTGTATCGGGCGATCGCGGTTGAATTTGTTGCCACAATACTCCTACTAATAGTAATACTGCACCTTCTATGATGCCCAAAGCATCTGAACGGGCTTGAGAATCAGTTAGAGATACTGTTAGTAAGCGATTAATTAACAGTAAAGTACCTGCCAATCCCCCAACGGCGATCGGCAATAAACGTATTACTAGATTAGAATCTGATTTGCTCATTAGTGATGGTTAATTGTTGATAACTGATGAGGTGGGTTAAGAATCCTATTTTTTGACCTCCCTAACTCTTCTGGTGTTTTTTTTCTTCTCTCTCTTTCTCTCTTCCCATCCCCCCACCAAAGGTGCGCTTCCGCTACCTCCCCATCCCTCTGCCGAGTCAACATTCCATCAGAAACAAACCCTAATCTTCTCCTGGTTCTAGTATCCTCTGAAACAGATAGCCAGTACCTCTAGCGGTTAATATCAATTCTGGATTACTTGGATCGTCTTCCAATTTGGCGCGGAGACGAGAAATATGGACATCTACAACACGGGTATCTACATGACGTTCAGGAGTGTAACCCCAAACTTCTTGTAAAATTTCAGAACGAGAAAAAGGTTCACCAGAACGGCTTACTAATAACTCTAGCAAGCTAAACTCCATTCCTGTAAGACGAATACGCTCATCTCCTTTATAAACTTGTCGCTTGTTAGTATCAATTTTGATGGAACTAACGTGAATTACTCCTGAACTAGGAATACCAGGCGCGCCATTCTTTTCAACTCGACGCAACACTGAACGAATGCGGGCTTCTAACTCTTTAGGAGAGAAGGGTTTTACTACATAGTCGTCTGCTCCCAATTCTAAGCCAGTAATGCGGTCTGCTACATCTCCTAAAGCCGTTAACATAATGATGGGTATATCAGACTCTTTTCGCAATTCTTGACATACTCCGTAACCGTCAAGCTTAGGCATCATCACATCTAAAACTACTAAATCAGGTTCGGATACGCGAAAAGTCTCTAAAGCTTCTTCCCCATCGGCAGCAGTAACCACATCATAACCAATCATGGATAAACGAGTTTCTAAAATACGACGGATACTAGCTTCGTCATCTACTACTAAAATTTTTTCTTTATGAGTTTCCAAGTTAGTCTGCACTCCTTATTTAAATTAGGTTACTGAAGTTTAAGTTAAATTTTTCTTGTCATAGTATCTAGAATATCTCTTTCATGGTACTTAATTAGTGTGAACCTCCCGTCAATTCCAGTAATTTTAGGGTTTTTTCAGATTTATTTGATCTTTGAGCTACTTTGTCATTCTTTAAGAGTTGTACCTATGGATTGACTATTTTCTATAACTTTCTTAATATTTTTTTAAAAATAATAAAATGGCAAAATCAAAGCAAATTTACGTTTGTAGTGAATGTGGCGCAGAATATAGCCAATGGTTTGGCTTGTGTAAAGAATGCAACGAGTTTGGCACAATTTCTGAAGAACCAATTGAACTATCTAACGGCGGGTTTAGTCGTGGAGGATGGCAGTCTGGCAATAAAACTACTAAAATTAAAAGTCCTGCAAAACCCAGAGTATCAGTAAAATTTACCGATATCAACAATGATGAACAAGCTCGTTTTCCTTCAGGTTATAAGGAGTTAGACCGAGTTTTGGGAGGAGGGATTGTTCCTGGTTCTCTAGTACTGATTGGAGGAGATCCAGGTATCGGTAAATCGACTCTCTTGCTACAAGTAGCTAATCAATTATCTATACGATTACCCCGTATTCTCTATGTTTCCGCAGAGGAGTCGGGACAACAAGTAAAGTTACGCGCCTCTCGTTTGGGAGTAGAGGGAACAAATGGGGATTCTACCGAAAATAGCAATGGTAAAAAAGCTTCTATACCTGATAATTCTCTCTATGTGATGCCAGAAACAGATTTAGAGGAAATATTACGGGAATTAGAGTCTTTAAAGCCCCAAGTCGCTATTATTGACAGTATTCAAACTTTACACTTTGCTGCTTTAACTTCCGCTCCTGGTTCAGTCGCCCAAGTCAGAGAATGTACTTCCGCACTGATGCAAGTAGGAAAAAGGGAAAATATTACCTTACTTATTGTAGGTCATGTTACTAAAGAAGGGGCGATCGCGGGACCTAGGGTATTAGAACATTTAGTTGATACTGTATTATACTTTGAAGGCGATCGCTATGCTTCCCATCGTCTGTTGCGTTCGGTAAAAAATCGTTTTGGAGCGACTCACGAAATTGGTATCTTTGAAATGGCGGATAAGGGCTTAATAGAAGTAGAAAACCCCTCAGAATTGTTTTTAGGAAATCGAGACGAACTCGCCCCAGGAACATCTACAGTTGTCGCCTGTGAAGGTACACGCCCTATTGTGGTAGAGTTGCAAGCTTTGGTCAGTCCTACTAGCTATACATCTCCCCGTCGTTCCACTACAGGAGTGGATCTGAACCGCTTACAGCAAATTTTAGCAGTACTAGAAAAAAGAGTCGGTATTCCCCTATCCAAACTTGATGCTTATATGGCTTCTGCTGGAGGTTTAACTGTCACTGAACCAGCAGCCGATCTAGGGATTGCGATCGCTCTTGTCGCTAGTTTCCGCGATCGCACTGTCGATCCTCGTACCGTATTAATTGGGGAAGTGGGTTTAGGGGGACAAGTACGCCTAGTATCCCAAATGGAATTGCGTCTGAAGGAAGCAGCAAAACTCGGCTTTAAACGGGCGATCGTTCCTAAAGGTCAAAGTCTCCCTGATGATATAGGATTGGAAGTTATTTATATTTCTAAAGTCATTGATGCTATTATTTCTGCAATTCCTTCAGAAAGAAATCAAAACACTGATTTTGATGAGTAATTCTAAAAGTAGAATAAATTGCCTAGTTATCTGACATAGCAGACTCTATGACTAATGATCGCCCCCTCTTGTAGGGAATGGTAGCGCGTTTTCATCCCCAACATCATTGAAACTTGAATCTACTGAAATATCTTTGTTTAGATAGATTACTTTTCACACAGATTGTTTTTTAATTTCTTCCCTAATAGCTTCTTGAAGAATTTTCCGAACAAAGCTCCCTCTAGTTTTTGCAGGGAGTTTCATATACATTTCGTAATATTCAGGCTCTAATTTTACACCAATAGATTTTCTGCTTAAAGCTTTTTCTCCTAGAGGCTTATTTGGTTTGAGATTTTCTATTTTTGGATTAGGATTAGCCATCTTTACAAAACTTATTAATTAATATATTCTTTGGGTATCCAAACAATGATAATATTGTTACAGGAAATTTAAGAGGCAACCTCAGCCTGGAAAACTTAGCTTTGCCTCTTTAGCTCATATCGAATCAATTAATAACCATTGAATTGAATCAAAATGAGTAACTATATTGTACATCAATCCAATCTAGACGTAATAGCTTTAAAAACCAAACTCCAAAACAATATTTAAGGTGAAATGCGATGACTAAAAAATACCTGCTCAATCCTTTCGACGCTCTATATCAAGACGATATCCTGTTAAGCGATAAGCCTGAGATTAAAGAATTAGACGAATACGCCAGAGGTTTAGAAGACCAAATAGAAGGAGATTTCGACTTAAAATACCTAAGCTTCGAGTTTGCCTATAATCAGCTTGGATTCGTTCGTAACGGCTTGCTGCTGGCTAAAATCAAATTTCTCAAGTTATACAAAAACTATGGCGACGGTACTTTTGCCTCGTTTTGTAGAGAACAATTAAGAAAACAACGCTGGCAGATTAACGATACAATTCGGGCTGCCAGAGTGGTTTTAGAGTTAATGTATGCGGGGTTTGAAATTTTACCGACTAATGTTTCTCAAGCCATAACTCTAGCCAAGCTAACAGGACAAGAATTAGTCGAAAAATGGCACAGCGTAATTAATACTCTTCCTCTAGATAAAATAACCGCCAAAAACATTCGCAATTTACTTTTTCCCCCAACAGAATCAGATAAAGAAGTTGCCACAATTGCTATACCAGCTTTTCTTCATGAGGTTATTCATCGAGAAGCTGCGGAAAGAGGTTTATCCATTGTGGAGTTGCTAACGATAATGCTCAACTTTTTCATTAGTAGTGAGAATTCACACCTTTTGCAAACCGATATTAATAGGCTATATTACCTTGAAAAAGGACGAATTTGGCAGGAAGATTCGGAAAATTTGGGTTCTGAATCAGAGAATTCTGTAATATTGTCAAAACAAGCCCAATGTTTTAGTTGACAGTGAAAACAAATACTCTTTTCTATCTAAAACTGAAGTTTCGCGTATTATAAAATAAGTCTATTAAAATAGACTATAACTGTTATTAAAACTACATAAGAGTAGAATTAAGAGGAATTTTCTGTAAAGCGCCAAGAAATTTATTTCAGGCGTGAAAATCGCTTTTTTTATTTGATGATTAATAACCAAGCAAATAACAATAACTTAATTACTAATGGAGCAAAAAAGACAAAAAGTAAAAGACCAATACAGGCTATTATGGTAGCGGATAAAGATTCTATTTCTTCAGTCAGCTTATGTCTGAAATAATTACCCGCAAGTATCATGACTAGAGCAATAAATAACATCATACTACTGCTATGATTATCCTGACTTCTCATCTTGTATAGGTTGCAATAGATTGAGATTATGCAGGTAGCTCCTATCTTGTAAGAAAGTTGGTTACTTGAGGTGACATAGAAAAAATTTTGATAACTAAAGCGAATTATGATTTTATACCCATTGAAGTTTTATTCTGTGCAAGAACTACAAGTTAATCAAGCCATTGAGGAATTACAATATAGCGCAGTGTATCTGATAAGATGTGTTCCCACAGGACAAGAATATATTGGTAGCACTAATAGAAGATTTCGACAAAGATGGAAAGAGATTCGCAAACATTCTAGGAGCAAACATAAATCAGTATCAAAAATATTTCATCAATTTTGGCAAGAATACGGCGATGCAGGATTTGAGTTTGCTATTTTAGACATTACCGATAAACCTAAAGAAAGAGAACAATATTATATTGATGAGTTTCAACCATCTCTTAATATTAATAAATCTACTGATAGCTGGAGTTTAGACTATAGTAAAATAATCCGCTAACCCATTTATCATTTATCATTTATAAAATGTTTAAGTTTCGATAAGTTCTAGTATTGCCTTCGGTTGTAGCTTGTTTTTAAACCAAACTACTCTATTAGGTAAATCGGTAAACTTAACTCCTGCTTTTTCTAAATTCAATCTTTCGGATACTGCTAAAATCAAGTTATTAACATCAGAATTGCGGACTTGGTAAAACTTTTTCTTGAGGTATTCTGGTCGCCAATAACCTACAATTTCTAATAAAAAATCTCTGCCATCAGGATGCACTAAACGGAAGTCTGGAATCATGACACTACCAGGGAGAGGTACTAAATCAACTTCTCTTTCTAATCGCCATTCAGTTTTCTTTTTTGCCCAACTTTTAGCAAAAGAAGCCTCTAACATACTGTCATAGGGTTTACCTGGTGGATAGTGAGTTACTAAATTACAGCGATCGCTTTCTAAGGCAAATCTTCCTGTTTTTATATTCCCTGAATATGGGTCTTTTTGTTGCAATGTTGCTTGCAAACTCCATTTACTGACATGAAGTAATGCAGGTATCATTTTGGCTAAAGCTAAACCATAACGAGTACTAGCTTTAAAGAGACTGACAGGACCATCTATAGTAATAGTAAAACCAGTGTCAGAGTCTCCCTCAATATATGCCATTAATTGAAACAATTTGAGATAGCGAAACAGTAATTTATATTCCCCTGGATCGTTGCGATGGGCGTTAATAACTATATTACTAGCACGATAGAAAATACCCTGGACTTGAGATAAGTTATAACGATGAATTAAAGCATCAGCAATGGGAGGGTCAAACTCTGTTAAGATACGATTCTCTTGTAAGTCCGCGTATAAACCTTTTTCGATTTCGGTGCGGGAAACTTTACGATTTAATTCGGTAGTTAAATTATCGGAGATCGCGTCTAGAGTCACGCTACGATGACGGGGTAAACTACCAGTCGCAGCAGCTTCAGCAAATACTTTTTGTCTTAAGGTTTGAGGCTCAAGAGGACTGATAATCTCAAAGGTAGAAAAACTATTTTTTAAGATGTGTGCTAATCCTCTTCTTACCCGATAGTCAGGACTATCCCCTTCCATTTGGGCTAATTTAGCGTCTAATTCCCCCTGAGTTTTACCCACATATTCTTGAAAACAGTCAATGCGATCGCTGGCTAGACTGAGATTCCTGCGATCGATTGATAACTTTTTCGGTACTACGGTTTCGCCATTTTGCCGATAAATTAAGAGATCAGAAGGAAGCATAATTAGAATTGATCGTTGATAACTAATAATTAATAATTGATATTAGATAACTGTTTACTGAGTCAATAGAAATGTTTAGAACACTAGAATGCAGACCCGACAGCTATCAAGGATGGTATGAACAAGGAAATAGCCTACAAAAAAAAGGTTATTATCAAGAAGCCTTAGTGAGTTACACTAAAGCCATTGAATATCATCCCCACGATTATTGGGCATGGTATCGTAAAGCAGGGGTATTGGAAGAATTAGGACGCTATCGTGAGGCTATAGAAAGTTATGCCCAAGCTGCAACTATTAAACCAGATAATTATTGGGCTTGGTATGAACAGGGTTGTATCTGTCTTGATGAATTAGCACAATACGAAAATGCGATCGCCTGTTTTACTAACGCTTTAGCAAGAAAGCGGAAAGATTACTGGGTGACCTATCGGTTGGGAGAAGCCTATCGTAAGCATAAAGAGTACGATCAAGCTATTTTTTATTTTGAGCAAGCAATAAAATTACGTCCTAATGATTATTGGGCTTGTTATCGCAAAGCAGAAGCCTTCGAGCAATGGGAAAAATGGGATGAAGCTTTAGCTAATTATGATTTAGCTTTGGCTATTAAACCCCAAGACTATTGGGCGCATTATCAAAAAGGCGTTATTCTAGAAAAGTTGGGCAATTTTTCGGCAGCGATTAATTGTTACCAACAGGCTGAAATAAATAGACCCAATTCTGATACTTTATCTTATCGTCAGGCTTGTTGTTATGCTTGTCAAAACCAAGTTAACTTGGGAATTATTTATCTAGAAAAAGCGATCGACCTCTATCCGAGAAAGTATTTAGATTTAGCAATTAGTGACCCTGTATGGGAAACTTTGAAGAACCAAACAGGATTTATGCTTCTAGTACAAAATAAAAGCCAAAAGTATAACTACATCATTAATAATTAAGATTTTTCTTCTGGTAAACTCGCTACCGACTTTTGGGTATTAATAGTTTGGGATTGCTGCTTTAAAATAGCTACATCCTGCAATATTTGCTGTTGCTGTTTTTCGATTTTTTCTAGCTGATTGACAATTTTTGTAAGTTGTTCAGGATTAACTGCTAGTTCATAATTGATTGTCTGTCCTACTGCTTCTGAAGTCTGATTTTTGATTCCCAACAGAGATTTAACTAATAACCAAGGAGCTTTAATAATCCAGAGCCAAATTCTGTCTATAAGATAGGCAATAGCAGCTAAAAGTCTGCTGAATAAAATAATGCTGATTAAAATACCCACTAGAGTAGTAACTGGATGTTGTAGCAACCAAAGTATTCTTGGGTGTTGTTCAATCCAATGATGGGTTAAAGACTGAAGTGCTAATTCCATACCAGTTAAGACCAAGAGTCAAAAGCGATTGTATATAAAAAACATTGTAGGGGCAATTAAACAATTACCCCTACTCACAAATTAAAATTTATTACAAGTGATATAGTTACCACTTCAACAGATTAAACTGTTCCATATCAATAGTCTCGCGATTACGATAAATAGCTAACACAATTGCCAGACCAACTGCTGCTTCTGCTGCTGCTACTGTGATCACAAATACCGTAAATACTTGACCCTTAATAGCTGAAGGATCGAGATAATTAGAAAATCCCATCAAGTTGAGGTTAACCGCATTTAGCATTAACTCAATTGACATTAAAACTCTTACCGCATTACGACTAGTAATCAAACCATAAATTCCAATGCAGAAAAGAGCAGCAGCTATTACTAAAAAATATTCCAGTTGCACTTAAAAAAATCCTCTACTATATCTAATTAATTTCCTCAACATTACCAATAGAAGTTAATTCCCTTGGTCTTTCGGGTAAAGTTAGTCTAGTACTAACAGTGTCTGTGGTGTCAGCAATTTCAGGAATTAAATCACGACGAGCCAAAATAATTGCTCCTACCATTGCCATCAACAACAAAACAGAAGCTAACTCGAAAGGCAATAAGTAATCACTGAAAAAGTGTTCTCCAAGAGCAATAATAGTATTTTCAATTACTGCTGGAGAAGTAGAATCTAAAGCCCAAGGGGTGACTAAAATCATTGTTCCTAAAAGAACAAATAATCCTATACAAACTACTGCTGTTGCTATTTTCCGAAACTTACTCCCAGGAATCTCAGAGAAATTTTCCTGTTTATTTACCAACATGATGGCAAATAAGATTAGTACGTTTACTGCACCCACATAGATCAAAATTTGAGCAGCAGCTACAAAATCTCCATTGAGTAGGATGTATAAACCAGAGATACTGAGAAATACCCCTGCTAATAAAAAAGCAGAGTGAACAATGTTAGATAACAGCACAACTCCTAAAGCTGCTGCCAACATCATAACTGCTAAAATTCCAAAGGATACTATCTGTACTCCTTCTGCTAAATTCACTTTATTCTCCTCTCAAAATCACTGGACACAAAAAAGTTAGGGGCTATTGAATACTACTGTCAAGGGATAAATTATAAGGGATGAGGAGAAAGAAACTACGGAGTGACCCTAGTTGAAGTCTATTGATATTTTCTGCTCCTTTATCCCTATAGGAATGTCCCTTAATACCAATCCTCATCTTTTATCCCTCATCCCTTTTATATCCCTTATTCCTTTTCTGACTCTACAAGTTCTTCAGGACGTTTACCAGGTCTTTGTGAACCAGCAGGAAGATCATGAGGTTTCATTACTCCTTTGGGTAAGTAAGATAGTTCTCTTAGAGGAGTAACAGCAGGGTCTTGAGTAACTTTGTAGGGTAATCTTCCTAAAGCTACGTTGTCATAGTTCAATTCATGACGGTCATAGGATGCTAGCTCATATTCTTCTGTCATAGAAAGGCAATTAGTAGGACAATATTCTACACAATTACCACAGAAGATACAGACTCCAAAGTCAATACTGTAGTGCTTGAGTTTTTTCTTTTTCGCTTTTTTGTCAAATTCCCAATCTACCACAGGAAGATTAATCGGGCAGACTCGAACACAAACTTCACAAGAAATGCACTTGTCAAATTCATAGTGAATTCTACCGCGATAACGTTCTGAAGGAATCAGTTTTTCGTAAGGATACTGAACGGTAATGGGTCGGCGTTTCATGTGGTCAAAAGTTACAGATAAACCTTGACCAATGAATTTAGCTGCTTGGACGCTTTCTTTAGCGTATTCTTGAACCTGTTTGAGTACTTTAAACATTTTGGTTAAAGGCTAATAGCTAATTTTTTGTTTTTGTTTGGCGTTTAGGGGTCTTAAATCTTTGTCAATCTCATAGATTGAAAACTTTTAATCTGCTCTTGTAGAAGGGAATATTACCCAGTAGGGTAATATTCCCCAAGAAAGTTAAATGTTTAGTAAGATTTAGAACCCCCATCCCTATTTTTATCCTGAAAAATCTCTGGTGTTGCTGAACCAGGGTATAAATAATCTTGAAAGCATAAGGCAATAGTCATGACTTATTACTTAGATCTTTAACTTCATGCTCCCCACTTCAGCAATACCAAATTCTCTTATCCACCAAAGGCTATGGGGAAAGCTAGTTTTAATGCTGCGGTGAGCAATAAGTTAGCTAAAGCTACTGGTAGTAAGAATTTCCATCCTAGATTTAGTAATTGGTCGATACGAACACGAGGTACAGTCCAACGCAGTAAAATCGCCAAAAATACTAAGAAATAAGCTTTAATAAGGGTCATCAAAATTCCTAGAGAACCAGTCAAAACTTGTAACCAGGGAGTAGTCTCACTTACTCCTAGCCAGTTAGCTAGACTGTCTAAAGGAACGATAAATTCCCAACCACCAAGATAGAGAACTGCAAATACTAAAGCAGATAGTACTAAGTTAATGTAAGAACCTAGATAAAACAGAGCAAATTTCATCCCTGCATATTCTGTTTGATACCCTGCAACAAGTTCTTCTTCTGCTTCAGGAAGGTCAAAAGGAAGACGCTCACATTCTGCTAGTGCTGAAATCCAAAAGATCATAAAACCTGCGGGTTGTCGCCACACATTCCAGCCTAGTATGCCGTACCCAGATTGTTGCTCTACTATGTCAACTGTACTGAGACTATTAGACATCATGGCGATCGCAAGTACTGCTAATGCTAAAGGAATTTCATAGCTGATAGATTGAGCAGCAGCCCTCAAACCCCCTAAGAGAGAGTATTTGTTGTTGGAAGCATAGCCAGACATCAACAACCCGATAGGAGCAATACTGGATAGGGAGATCCACAGAAAAATCCCGACATTCAAATCGGTAATATTCAAATTCTGCCCAAAAGGAACAATAAGATAGGACAAGAATACTGGAACAACCACCAAAACTGGACCTAAAGTAAAGAGCCAGGGGTCAGACTTGCCAGGAATTACATCCTCTTTAAACACCAATTTGATGCCGTCTGCCACAGGTTGTAAAACTCCCAAAGGACCCGCATATTCTGGACCAATGCGCTGTTGAGCAGCAGCAGAGATTTTTCTCTCTAGCCACACTACAACTAAAACTCCCACTGTTGCCCCGATAATCATCAGTAGCATAGGTAAGGGTAGCCAAATTGTTTTTGCCAAGCCTGGTGGAAGTCCGAACCCCGTTAGGGTTTCGATAAAACTGCCTTGTAGGTCGATTCCTGAATTCATGTTTGTTTACGGTATCGAGTTAATCTAGTCTTAAGTTTAAGTTTTTGCGTCAAGCAATTAGGTAGCATTATTTTGGAGTAAAACATAGCCAAACTGGATAAAACGGACATTTTTGGGGGCAAGCTACCAATAACTAGCGGGTAAATAGGGAGAAAACGGTAGTCAAAGGCTACAGTTTTCTCATTATTGCGCTCATTAACAGCTTCTCCTTTTGGGAGTAAGGTTAGCTTCGACAATGCTTTAGAGGCTTGATAGCGAGTTCGGTTTTTCTCCTGGGTAAATCAGTTAATGTTCCGACTCTGACCGCTTAGAGCTAGCGAACCCTATTAAGGTCATGACCTAAAAAGCGTAGTACCTAGGTACGTCCCTCTGGTGTAGCCGATCCCCCCTTTAGTTCCCCCCTTATTAAGGGGGGATTCCGATTAACTACGAATTGCTCCGTTTTACCGACTACTCAAGATTACTTTTCGCATTTTAATGGCTAGTATATCGCTGTTTCGTAATAAATTTCTCTACCCTTTCAGTAATTTCTGGTTATATAGTTAATTAATAATTGCTCTTAAACTAACTCTCAAAATCTCTGGATTAAAGGGCTAGAGCTTATAAAGAAAGCAGCTAAAAGCTCAAAAATCACAGCAAAAATTCTTTTTATAGCTGGACGATTTTACCCATAATTTTACTTTTCGGGAAAGATTAACTAAAGGTGTCTCATGTCTATTCTTCATGGTAGTTGGATTGTCTATTCAAATAGTGAGGTTTTTTTTGTTTGGGGAGAAACTTGGCGTTCTCTAGTTAATCAGGAAATAACTCCCGATAATAATCAATTACAACACCCTTTTTGCTTGAATTCGACAGAATTAGTTGATTTGTTAAGAAAGCATCAATTGATTGATGAGGGTTTTCTCAAGACAAATATAGATTCTGTTTGGACTAAACAGTCTATTACTATTCCTAGCCAAAAATCGGCGAAAGGGAAAGATTTAGTCCCTATTTTCTCCCAGAACTTGACATCTTTAGAGATAACTGATAGTTCAGTGTTACAGATGTATCCTTGGCAAGTATCAGGATTAAGTTTGACTCCTGAGCAAGCAGTAGCATTTTTTCAGGCTGTACCTCTCAATAATCTAAATATTAGCTATCTAGGGGCGGATATCTCTTTTTGGCATCAGATTTATCGTTGGGTTTTAGATTTAATCAATAGAGGTAAATTTTTACCTGGAGTCGAGATTATTGAAGATAAATCTTACAGTATTTGGCAACCTTTATTAGATAGTGATATTGACTTGACTCGGTTGGCTAAATTTAGTCAATTGATGCCTGAAGTTTGTTTAGCTTATAACCAGGATACAGAAGAAAACAGCTTATCTTCTCAAGAACTATTGTTGCAGTTTTTAGCCAAAATTTTAGATGTTTGTCTGCGAAACAGTATAGAACCCAATATTAATTATACTCGCTCAGTTTCGATCGCGCCTTGGTTGCGATCGCTTGCTACTTCTTCAGAAGATAGGGCTTTATTTACTAAAGACAATAAGAATCTGCAAAAAATCCAAAATGCTCTCTATAATTGGAGCTTGCCAATACAGGAATATTTAGTAAATGAAGATAATAAAAACCTAGGACAAAATAGCTATCGTGTTGCTTTTTCTCTTGAGCCTCCCGTAATCAATAAGCAACAACCTCAAGGAGATTGGGAATTAAAATATTATTTGCAAGCTTTAGATGATTCTGAATTTCTTGTTGACTCACAACTCATTTGGCAAAATACAGAATCAGTATTACATCATGGAAGTAGAATTATTGAACAAGCCCAAGAAATTCTTTTAAAAGGTTTAGGTTTAGCTGCTCGTATTTACTCTCCTATGGCAGAAAGCTTAGAACAAAGTAATCCTATTAATTGTCAACTAAATCCAATTCAAGTATATGAATTTCTCCGCTCTATTGCTTGGCAACTACAAAATAATGGTTTAGGTGTGATTTTGCCTCCTGGTTTAGCTTCAGGAGAAAATGAACAAAGATTAGGGGTGAGAATTAATGCTGAAGTTATCCAAAAGAAAGGAGAAAGATTAAGTTTAAAAAGCCTCTTAAAATATAAACTTTCTATCACTGTCGGAGATACCACAATTTCTAAAAAAGACTTTGAAAAACTCTTAGAGCAACAGTCTCCCATAGTAGAAATTAATGGCAAATGGTTATCCCTACAACCTGCGGATGTTAGAGCATCCCAAGCAGTTTTAAATCAATCTAACGAACAATTAAACTTATCTGTAGAAGACGCGCTACGACTATCAACTGGTGACACTAAAACTTTAGTAAAATTGCCTGTAGTAAAATTTGAAGCGGAAGGAGTTTTACAAGAATTAATTAGTAACTTAACTGAAAATAAATCTGTAGAAGCAATTACTAATATTGAAGATTTAAACGGAACATTAAGACCCTATCAAGCTCGCGGTGTTGGTTGGTTAGCTTTTTTAGAAAAGTGGAGTTTAGGTGCTTGTCTCGCAGATGACATGGGTTTGGGAAAAACTTTGCAACTAATTAGTTTTATTTTACATCTCAAAAATCAAGATTTAATTAGTAAGCCTACTCTGGTTATTTGCCCTACTTCTGTATTAAATAATTGGGAACGAGAAGTTAAAAAATTTGCTCCTACTTTGTCCGCTTTTATTCATCATGGAGACACCAGAAGTAAAGGAAAAACTTTTATTAACGAAGTAAGTAAAAAACATATAGTAATTACCAGTTACTCCTTAGTGCATCGAGATAGTAAAACTTTAAATCGGGTCAAGTGGCAAGGAATAGTATTAGATGAAGCGCAAAACATCAAAAATCCTTCCGCAAAACAATCCCAAGCAGTCAGACAAATACCAGCAGATTTTCGTATTGCCTTAACAGGAACTCCCGTAGAAAATCGTTTATCAGAATTATGGTCAATTTTAGATTTTCTCAATCCTGGCTTCTTAGGAAATAGGACTTTTTTCCAGAAAAGATTTGCTAATCCCATAGAAAAATACGGCGATCGCGATTCTTTAAATATTTTACGTTCTCTAGTTCAACCTTTTATTCTGCGTCGTCTTAAAACAGATAAAAACATTATTCAAGATTTACCCGAAAAACAAGAAATGAACGTTTTTTGTGGACTCTCAGAAGAACAAGCAGAATTTTATCAAAAGTTGGTCGATGAATCTTTAATTAAAATAGAAGAGTCTGAAGGAATTAAGCGTCATGGGTTAATTTTGACCTTGCTTCTACGGCTTAAACAACTCTGCAATCATCCTCTACTAATATCTAGTAAAACTAAAACTAGTAAAGCTAACAAATTAATTACAGATGTCCATGAATTTTGTCATCGTTCTGGTAAACTAATGCGACTTACAGAAATGCTCGATGAGATTATTCAAGAAGGAAATCATGCTCTTATTTTTACCCAATTTTCTGAGTGGGGTAAACTGCTAAAATTTTATCTAGAAAATACTTTAAATCAAGAAGTTTTCTTTTTATATGGAGCAACTCGCCGTCAACAAAGACAAGAAATGATTGACCGTTTCCAACATGATCCTAATGCACCTCAAATATTTATCTTATCTCTCAAAGCTGGTGGTACAGGACTAAATTTAACCAGAGCTAATCATGTGTTTCATGTAGATCGTTGGTGGAATCCTGCTGTAGAAAATCAAGCTACTGATAGAGCTTTTCGTATTGGACAAAAACGCAATGTCCAAGTTCATAAATTTGTTTGTAGCGGAACTTTAGAAGAAAGAATTAATGACATTATTGAAAGCAAACAAGAGCTAGCAGAACAAACCATTGACGCAGGAGAACAATGGTTGACTAAGTTAGACACTAATCAATTGCGGAGTCTTTTACTACTAGACCGAGACAGCATCATAGATGAAGATACTTAATACCGTTTTTATTTAAGGATAAATTTTAAATATTCTCTGCTACAGGTATGACAATAGTTATTGTTGTACCTTTACCCAAACCTTTACTATTTAGACTAATTTCACCATTCATTAATTCGATCAAATTTCGAGAAATAGCTAAACCTAAACCTGTACCACCAAATTTTCTAGTTTTTGAACCGTCCACCATCACAAAAGGACGAAATAACTTATCTTGTTGACTCGGCTCAATACCAATTCCTGTATCTTGGATAGTAATTATTACTTTTTTTGCCCCCATTTTTTTCGGTGCTGTTTCAAACTTCTTGAGGGAATAACCATTTTTAGAAAAGTTGTCTTTCTTTAAAAAGACTTTGCGATTATCTTCTGTATAAATGTATTCTCCCGTGATATTTTGATGGGAATTATTATAATTATTTTCATTATAAGAAACAGAATAGTTTTCATAATTGGATAAGATATCTACAGGAGCTTTAGCTTGTTTATATCCTGAATCTATTGCTACTTTAATTTCGATATAGCCAGACTCAGTAAATTTAACTGCATTCCCAATTACATTAATTAAAACTTGTTTAAGTTTAGCCCTATCTGCTTGAACATAAATTTTATTTGATAAATTAGGAGTTTTGCAACTCAAACCTTTATGCTGAATTGGAACTATTTGTAAATCTACTACTTCGCTGATTAATTTTCCTAACTCAACTTTTTCTAAAACTACAGATAATCTTCCTGCTTCAATCTTGGAAATATCTAAAACATCGTTAATAATTCCTAAAAGATGAATAGCAGCTTCATCTGCTTGATTTAAAAAATCTAGTTCTTCTTCTCTATCATCACAATAACCATCTTTAACAACTCGAATACAATTAATAATGCCATTAAGAGGAGTTCTTAGCTCATGGGAAGTTGTAGCGAGAAACTCACTTTTTAGTTGATTAGCATTTTTAGCTTCCTTCCAAGCTGTCAGAATTTCATCTCCCCAAGATCTTAATCTTGCTACCATTTCGTTAATTGCTACAGCCAGTTGATTAAACTCACGAATCTGAAAATTATCGGGTAGGCGATCACTTGATTGCAAATGCTCTTCTTTTAAAGCATAATCGCGAATTAGCTCCAGGGGGCGAGCCAACTCCCTAGATATATATAAATTGGCACAGGAGCTTGCTACAATCAAACCCACTGTCATTACCACTAAAACCTGACGAATATCCTTGAGAGGAAACAAAGCCGTGTCCAAAGGAGCTACAGCCAAAATCACCCATTTTTCCGCTTCATTATTGCCAATTGGACTATCAATAGAACTGTATCCTGCTACTAACTCCACCCCATCTTTTTCTAAATAAAATAAATGTAGAAAATCTGATTCTCCAGCGATCGCATTTCGTAATAAACTAGATAATCGTTGAGCATCTGGCATCTGGCGAATATTTAAGCCTACTCGCTGAAGGGAAGGATGAGCCAGAATCACTCCTTCTTGGTCAATAACTACAGAATAACCCTCAAAAGAACCCGGTTTAACTCTTTCTTGGCTTAAAATAGAAGACTTGACGCTCAAGGCATAACGTAAATTACCTTGATGGTCATATACAGGCGCACTTAACCACAATACAAGCTGATTCTTGGATAATCTCCTTTGATTACTCCTCCCTTGAGCAGATACATTCTGAGAAGGTAAAATAAAATCAATATCTATCTGTTGTAAATTTCTTATTAGGTCTTGTCTTTGACTATGCCAAGAACTGTCGGTTAAGTCCGCCGTTTCGCCACAGGTATTAATGACAATATTATTTGTTACTAAATCAGTCAATTGAGTGCATAAAATATTTGTTGGTAAGACTTCTTTAAGTTGAGCTACAAAAGTCAAACGCTCTTCTAAAGAATCAGATTGTAAAGCTTCCGCATCACTAGCATTCGCCAAATTAGTTTTTAGAGCTTCAATAGACTGGGAAATACTTTCTCCTTTGAGAATTGCACTTTCAGTTAAATTTTTTCTAGCAGTTTCCAAAAAAGCGGAACGAGCTTTTCTGTAAGTAACATAAACTCCCATCAACAGTACTGGTACACTTAACAAAAGTAAGCGTGAAAGCAGTATGCGACGAAAAGATGATTGACCAAATGCCATAACAAAGGCTTTACCGTTGAATCTATCTCCACTTTATTCAATAATATCCATATTTGCCCAAGCAAATAGAAAGATATATGAAAGAAAGACCCCAAACCACTGTTATTATCGCTATGACTGCTGATGGCAAAATTGCTGATAAAAAGGGTTCAGCAGCCCGATTTGGTTCAATAGCAGATAAAAAGCATCTCGAAAAACAAATAGCTTTAGCCGATGGCGTAATCTTCGGAGCCAGAACACTACGAGCTTACGGTACAAGTTTACCTATTACCAATCCTGAATTATTGCACAACAGACAAGCACAACAAAAACCCCTTCAACCAGTTCATCTTGTTTGTTCTGTTTCAGGAAAGTTTGACCCCCAACTCCAATTTTTTCACCAACCCATACCCCGTTGGTTAATCACCACTGAAACTGGTGCTAAATTGTGGCAACATCAACCAGAATTTGACAGAATTTTAGTCACAGATTTATCTAATACCAAACCGAATCATCATCATTGGGAAGTAACTCTTAACAGACTTAAACAACTCGGTCTTAACAAGTTAGCTATTTTAGGAGGAGGACAATTAATAGCTTCTCTATTTCAGGAAAATTTAATTGATGAATTATGGCTAACAATATGTCCCCTGATTTTGGGTGGAGAAAATTCCCCTACACCAGTAGCAGGAATCGGTTTTTTCCAATCTCAAGGAATTAAATTACAACTACTAGAAGTTGTACAAATTGAGCAAGAGGTTTTTTTACACTATTTAGTAAATAAATCTAAAGGAAAATAACCATAAGTCCCCACAATCTGGTCATCTTCTCCTTGAATGGCTACCAAAACGCCACGGTATTCTCCTACATAAGAATCTATATAATAAGATAATTTTTGAGTATTAAATTTAATATACACTGCGGAATTTTCTGTTTCTTCTGCTTTCTGCTCGCGAATATCTTGGCTACTGTATGATTCTAACTTTGATTTATATCCTAAAGCCTGAAGATAACTTTCAAGAGCCATCACCCCCTGGGTTTTGTTATCAGCACAAATCCCAAAGTTTTCCCATTCAGATAAGCTAGTAACTAATAATAATCCTTGACGTACTTGCTCTCTTTCCGAAGTAGAATCAATTGTTGCTACAGAATTACAACTATATTTTTTTAGCAATGAAACGGCTTCTTTTACACTTAACTGAGTTGTATTAGAGTCTGGCATTTTTGATAGTATTTTTTAAGGTTAATTATATAGGAATAGGTTAGAGGGGGACTTGGGGACTTGGGGCACCGAAGGAGACTTCATTACAAAGTCGATACGGATATCTTACGGTGAGCCGTCGCACGGCTCACCCGTGTCCTCCTCTTTTGGCTTCAATACCTAGATATATTAAGTTTCCTCTCGGGGGGACTTGGGGCTTGGGGAATTGGGGAACTCTTCCCCACCCCCCTATCTTCCCTAAATCCCTATCTTCCCTACTTTCCCCACCCCCCTACTTCCCTACTTCCCTAAATATTCATCACGTGTTAAACGAACAGTATTTCTATAAGTCCTATAAGACGGACTTTAATTCTTAGATAAGTAATTGCTTATCTCGCTATAGGAGTACTATATAAAGGGCTTGCTGGTTGCAGAGTTGGAGTAAAAGCTCTGTTAGTAATGAGTTGATTATTGAATTGTCTAGTTTGATTTGAACTGGGTAGTAAATTATTGTTCAATTGTTGATTTTGAAGTGGACTAGATAACGTATTATTCCTATTGAATTGATTAGTTGTTTGCAGAGAGTTCCCTAAAGGATTAGAGTTTAGAGGGTTTAGCTGATTAGAATTCCTGGGGTTTTGTTGTCCAAAATTTCCTGGTTGCAATTGATAGCTACCAGGAACAGACTGATTATAATTAAAAGTTGGTCTGGAATAAATATTAGGGTTAGTTAATTGGACATTATTACTATTTAAATTACTACTATTTATCTGAGGATTTACCCGATTAATATTTCCTGAAGTATTATAGGGAGAGAAAGAACTTGGGACATTATTAATTCCTGACGCAGAAGGTTGAAACTGACTAGTAGAAGCTGTGGGAATTGAGCCACTATTATTGGTATTTGTTGGCTGATTCAATGGGGTATTAGGGTTTTCTACTCTGGTTTCATTAGTAGCATTACCAGCAGCATCGAAGGTATTACTTGTTCCTACCCTATTTCCCACTTGCTGCCTAAGATTAATATTTCCAGAGCGATCGCCTAACTTTAATAAAGGATTTGTCTGGCTATTAGGTGAATAATTCGACCTGGGGATATTGCTACTCAAAGAGGATTGTCCATTAGACTTATATAGTCTTCCTACGGGATTAGGGATAACTTGGGAATTAGAGCCGTTAGAAATTAAGTTTTCGTTAGCTTGTTTTGATATGGGAGAATTATAATTAGTAAAAGTAGGTGGCTTTAATAAGTTATCTAAAGCATTATTGTTAGTCTTTATATCACCATAATTAGAAATACTAGTCTTGGTCGATTCATTTTCTTGGAAGCGGGTTAAAGCTGCATCAGAAGAGTTTTTTCTCCTCCTTCTTCTGTTAGGTTCAGGGTATGCAATATAGGGAGTTGCAGCTTGATTTTCCCCTATTTCTTCAAGAAGTAAATCTATATTATCTATATCTGCTACTTTGGCTAAGTCTTCTTCTGGTATTTGAGGAATTTCTTGATTATTTCTCGAACTAAATACAGCTTCTAGAGGTTTTTCAATACTATTGTGTAACCAATCTGGATGATGCCAATATTGATAGAAAGCTACTCCTGATAGAGTGAGAAATCCTACAGAACCTAAGAACATTGGTCTAGTAAAAGGTTTAAATCTAGCACCAAAGTAACGCCAAAAAGCAGGTATCTCTTGAAATCTTTTCATGATTGTTGTGTCCTCGATAATTAATTTGAGTTTAATTATTCACAGTTTGGCTAGGGCGTGTCATCATTTGGAGGGAAAGAGGCTTTGGAAGGTATTTTTGCGAGATACAAGAAGAAAAATGTTCTGCGTAGCACCGCTACGGAGGTTATTTTTCGACGCAGTAGGTCGCGAAAAGAGCAAAAAAAGACCTTTTTTTCTAATTGATGACACGCCCTAATCGTTAACCTGGAAAAACTGACTGATAACTCCTGAAACTAAAGAAAGTACGATTGAACCGAATATCGCAGGAAAAAAACCATTCACCTCAAAACCTGGAGTTAAATATCCTACTAAACCAAAGGCGATCGCGTTTACTACCAGCAAAAATAACCCTAAAGTCAAAATAGTTAGAGGTAAGGTAAAAATTACCAATATCGGTTTAACAATAGCGTTAACAAATCCTAGAGCGATCGCGCCAATCGCAGCAGCAGTAAAGCCTGTAATATTTAACCCAGGTACGATCCAAGCCGTAATCAATATAGAAACAGCAGTTGCCAACCAGGTCAGTAGAAATTGCGACATAAAAATATAATCAAATATACTGTTGATTGTTGCTAAGTTTTATTGTAGAGGTTTATTTGCTTAATTACCTCCTAACTCTAATGATATAATGGTAAATCCGAAACAAATTGGGGCATTGTTGAGAGCTTAACCCAAACAGTATTGAGAATGAGTGATAAAAATGGCGGTATAAAAATAGTCAGTGATAATCGACAAGCTCGCTATCTCTATGAAATCCTTGAAACCTATGAAGCAGGAATACAGTTAGTAGGAACAGAGGTTAAATCTATCAGACAAGGAAAGGTAAATCTGAGAGATGGTTATTGTCTAATACGGAATGGAGAAGCGAAGTTAGTTAATGTTCATATTTCTCCTTACAATGCAGGAGGAGATTATTTTAATCATGAGCCTCGACGAGATCGCAAGCTATTATTGCATCGTCGTGAAATTAATAAACTCATTGGACAAATTGAACAAAAAGGACTAACTTTAATTCCTTTGAAAATGTATTTTAAGAATGGTTGGATTAAAGTCAGTATTGGTTTAGCTAAGGGTAAGAAACTTCACGACAAGCGAGAATCTGTAAAACGTCGTCAAGATGCTCGGGATATGGCTAGAGCAATGAAGCGTTTTTGACATTAGGGGGGACTGGGAGACTAGGAGAGTTGGGAGACTGGGGGACTGGGGGATTGGGGGATTGGGGAATTGGGGAATTGGGGGATTGGCAAGAGCGCTAGTAGCGAGTAGCAAGTAGCAACTAACAACTAACAACTAACAACTAACAATCAACAATTAGCAATGAGGAATCTGACTATTTTTGATAATATTTAGGAAATTTTGCCAGAGAATTCTAGCTTCACGATTCATGATGGGGAGTCTAGCATCAACAGCTTGTTTTAGGTCTTCACACCCTGTTTGACCTAGGGTTACTTCTAAATCTGCTCGGTAAGAAGGTATTTTGCTCCAGTCTTCTACTGTTACATCAGTAACTTCGCTGTGAAATTGTAGCCCAAAAGCCCTATCTCCAAAAGCATAGGCTTGTACCTGACAGTGATCGGATGAAGCGAGAATAGTTGTGTTTTGGGGTAATTGTGTTATTTCTTGACCGTGCCATTGTAGAACTTTAAATGATTCTGATAGCCCTGCGGTTAGTGGATGATTGCGACCAACTTCCCTAAGATGTATCGGTAATAGTCCCACTTCTGGCTTGGTCATGGGTGCAACTGTTCCACCCAAAGCATCTGCTAATAACTGCGCCCCTAGACAAATTCCCATGTAAGGCAACTTGATTACTCTCGCTGCTTCGCGGATGAGTTGTTTTTCTTCTCTTAACCAAGAATATTCATTTTCATCAGCTACATTCATCGAACCTCCCATAACCCATAAAGCAGAATAATCTTCTAGAGATTCAGGAAAGGGATCTCCTTTTTCTAATTCCACAATATCTACCGTAATATCAGCCTGCTCGAAAAATTCGGCAAAGCTTCCTAATCCTTCTACTACAAGGTGTTTAATCACTAAAAATTTCATGGCACTATTTTCCTCGACGATAATTGGTTAGGTTTTCCGATGGTTTAATCTCACCAGTAAGCTTTGAATCCCGAATTAAAACTCCTGGTGTTAATTTCAAAGGTAATTCCCCCGCCCAAACTGGTAAACTATAGTCTTTTGCATCATCATTAGGTGCGCCAGTGCGCACTTTAGCCGAACCTTCTTCAATAGGGAAAGAAAGAACAGTTGTGGCTTTTAATTCTTGAGAATTAGGGATTCTTGCTTCAAGCCAGCGTCCAGGGATCATGTGTTCTGTAAAAACTCGTAGCGCGTTCATTTTTTCAGTTTCGCTTTCTACCAGAGTTGCTTTACCAAACAAAACTACAGAGCGATAATTCATGGAGTGATGAAATAAAGAGCGTCCAATCACTAATCCATCCAATAGTGTCACAGTGCAACAAACATCAACACCTTCTTGTAGGGTTTTGAGTAAGCGGGTTACAGAAGAGCCATGGAAGTACAAGCGATCGCCTTCTCTCCCATATGCCATCGGAATCACAAAGGGTTGGTTATCAGCAATAAATCCCACATGAGCTATCAGTGCTTCATCTAAGATGTCGTATATTAGTTCTCGCTCTTGACTTCCCCGTTGTGGTAAGCGTCTAATTTTACTCCTTTGAGTTACTTGAAGATTATTGGAATCAGACATCAGTCTATTTTTGTAGTTGTTTTTCTCTTACCAAAATAAAAAGAATATTGGTATGATTCAAGAGCCACTTTTTATCTTTTAGACCAGTCCAATTTTTAAGTAGCCAGTAGTCACTTATTCTTAAGGATGAAGCATGAAGGACTCAGAAAAAAGTAATAAGTAATAAGTAATAATCAACCACCAGTCCCTAAGTCCCCAAGTCCCTAAGTACCCAAGTCCCCAATTCCCATTCCCTAACCAGTAAATTCAATTTCGTCCAATTAATTATGGACTTAGCTATCCATTTAGATTCCACTTCCAAAATTCCTTTGTATCAACAACTGACGGAGAAAATTCGTGGTGCTGTATTAGAAGGAAGACTCAAACCCAACCAAAAATTACCTTCATCTCGGAGTTTGGCAAAGTCTTTAACTATTTCTCGCTCTACAGTAACTCAAAGCTACGAACAGTTAGAAAGTGAGGGATATTTAGAAACTCGCCATGGTTCAGGTACTTATGTCTGTCATCAAATACCCGATGAATGGTTAAAATCACAGCCTATCGAGCCTGTAACAAGCAAAATAGCCAAGGCTTCTACTCTGTCTCAATTGGGCAAAAGTTTAATCTCTATAGAAAGTTTAGAACTCTCAGAACCAGATTATGCAATTAGCTTTAGTTATGGCAATCCTGCTAGCAAATATTTCCCTATGGAACAATGGCGTAAGATTCTGGCTCGTCATTGTCAAAACTCTCCAGCTTTGCTAAATTATGCTGCTGATGCTGCTGGATATTTCCCCTTGAGAGTAGAAATAGCTAACTATTTGGGACGTTCTCGCGCAGTTCGATGTACTCCAGAACAAGTTATTATTGTTAACGGTTCTCAGCAAGCATTAGACTTGATTGCACGCGGAATATTAGATTCAGGGGATTGGGTAGCAATGGAAGACCCTGGTTATCTTGGCGCACGTCACTGCTTTATGGGACAATGCGCTAATTTACAACCTATAGCAGTGAACTCAGATGGTTTAGATGTAGAAGTTCTGAGTCAATATCATCAAAAGTTTAAACTAGTTCATGTCACACCATCCCATCAATTCCCCACAGGGGTTACTATGTCGTTACCCCAGAGAATAGCACTTCTGCAATGGGCGCAAAAAACAGACAGTCTGATTATCGAAGATGACTATGACAGTGAGTATCGTTACGGAGAACAACCGATTCCTGCTTTACAAGGAATGGATCGAAGCCAGTCTGTAATTTATATTGGTACTTTTTCTAAGATTCTCTTTCCCTCTTTGCGAATTGGTTATTTGGTTGTACCGCCCTCATTGATATCTCTTGTGACTACTGCTAAATGGTTATGCGATCGCTTTTCCCCGATTTTGGAACAGTACGCCCTTACTGATTGGATGGGGGAAGGACATTTTGAAAGACATATTCGGCGAATGCGTCACATTTACGATCTGCGTCGCCAAACTTTAGTAAAAGCTCTCAAGGAATATTTTGGCTCGCGAGTCACTATCTTTGGGGAAAATGCGGGTATTCATCTGATGGTAAAAATCGAAACTGTTTTACCAGATGATATTGTCATTGAAAAAGCAGCAGCAGCAGGAATCGGTTTAATTAGTGCTAGAGGTTACTATTTGCAACCTCCTCAACATCAAGGAGAGTTTATCTTCGGCTATGCTCAACTAGAAGAATCGGAAATAGAGCAAGGTATTTTGAAACTATCCCAAATATTAGAGCAAATGAAGGATGAGGGAGGATAAATACCTATTGCTTATCTCAACTCTCGCGTCATATTTTGCCTAACCTCTTATTCAGGTTTAGCAGCAACAATAGCACGATGACGCGGATCACAGGCTACAGTTTTTTGATAGTTAAATCCTGTTTGTTTAAGGGCATTTTCTACATTAAAAGTATAGTAATCATCGCTCCAAGGCTCAGTACTTTTCATGAGAGTGAATAAGACTGGAGGAAGATTTTGAATTACAGGAGAAGTAGGGTTATTGTCGGTGATAGCAATAATTCCTCCTGGGCGCAAAATACGGAATGCTTCTCGGAAAATTGCTTGGGTGGCGTTTCTGGGTAGTTCGTGTATTACAAACTGAAGCGTTATTAAATCGAAGGAATTATCGGTAAATGGTGTATCTTCTCCTTTCCCATGAACCCATTGTTGAATCTCTTGCTTTGTATCCCTCATTTTGGCGACAGCAAGCATATAGGGGGATAAATCTAAGCCTATAGTATTAATTGGTGTTTCTTGTTTTTGTTGATAATAGCGATGTAGATTGGTGGTGGAAATTCCTACAGAACAACCGATATCGAGGATGTCTGTAATAGTATTGGGAATATAAGTATCTAACACTTGATAAAAACTTTCTCTGAGTCTTTTTTGGGCTTCTTGCCAAGTTAAAGGTTCATTCTTCCAGACTCGCAACCCCATAGAATAAGTAGCTGATTCTGCTTCAAAGGCTGCATTCCAGCATAAATTGCCTTCGTCGTAAGCATGGAAAGGTACACGATAGTAATCAGGATAAATTAAATTGGGGTCTGCGATCGCATCTAATAATTCTCTTACTGTTGAACTATCTAACTCCTGATAGTTTTTGCGCCAGGGAATACCGTTTTTTTCTGCTGTTTTAATTAGTACCTGTCTGGCTTGGCTTTTCATAATGCCATAAATTGGCTTAATCCCAATAAGAAAGTTGACAAAACGGGATAAAGGGTCATTTCCTGCCCAATCTGGCTTGAGTTTATCGGTATCTGCTATCACGGTGTTTTTTATAGTTGCAATAATTAACTACTATTTGTTGCCTGGTTTTTACAAATAACACGCTGCGGTTGATCCTAAAAGAATAATATAGTTAAAGTTAAGTTATATCAACAAATTATGAGATAAATACTCGATTAAGCCTTTTTAATACTCATAAAACATTACAAACCTCACAATAGCAATAGCTTTAGATGATGAACGAAAAAATTTTATACGTTCGCCTCCCCTGTAATCCCATATTCCCCATTGGAGTAGTTTATTTATCGGATCATATTCATAAACTATTTCCTGAAATAGAGCAGAAAATTTTTGATTTGGGGACAATCCCGCCTTTAGACTTCAATTCTGCTTTAGACCGTTGCATAGATGAATTTCAGCCGACTTTACTGGTCTTTTCCTGGCGTGATATTCAGATCTATGCTCCTGTAGGTGGTAGAGGGGGTAATCCTTTACAAAATGCTTTTGAATTTTACTATGCTCGTAACCCTCTGGTTAAATTAAAAGGTGCATTGGGTGGTTTAAAAGTTACTACTGCCTATTATGGGGAATTATGGCGTAATAAAGGTCTAATTCGTCGAGGACTCACCAGAGCGCGACAATATTGTCCCCAAGCTCGTGCAGTAGTTGGTGGTGGTGCTGTTAGTGTTTTTTATGAGCAATTACAAAAGCAATTACCCACAGGAACAATTGTTTCGGTAGGAGAAGGGGAACAATTATTAGAAAAACTCCTACGGGGTCAAGACTTTAGCGACGAGCGTTGTTATGTGGTGGGGGAAACTGAACCTAGACAGAGAATGATCCATGAGCAGCCTAGTCCTTTAGAGAAAACTGCTTGTAATTACGATTATATCCAGAGTATTTGGTCAGATTTTGACTATTACTTCCAAGAAAACGATTTTTACATCGGGGTACAAACTAAAAGAGGCTGTCCCCACAACTGCTGCTACTGTATCTATACAGTAGTAGAAGGTAAGAAGGTGCGGATTAATCCTGCTGATGAAGTAGTTGACGAGATGCGCCAGCTGTATGATCGGGGAATTCTTAATTTCTGGTTTACTGACGCTCAATTTATTCCTGCAAAAAGATTTATTCCTGATGCGATAGAACTTTTACAAAAAATTCTCGATTCGGGAATGAAAGACATCCATTGGGCTTCTTATATCCGTGCGGATAACTTGACTCCTGAATTGTGCGAGTTGATGGTTAAAACAGGAATGAATTACTTTGAGATCGGCATTACTAGTGGTTCTCAAGAATTAGTTAGGAAAATGCGGATGGGCTATAACCTCCGTGTTGTCTTACAAAACTGTCGTGACTTGAAAGCAGCAGGATTTAACGATTTGGTTTCTGTAAACTACTCTTTCAATGTTATTGATGAAACCTATGATACCATTCGTCAAACAGTTGCTTATCATCGAGAACTAGAGAGTATTTTTGGCGCAGATAAAGTAGAACCTGCAATCTTCTTTATTGGCTTACAGCCTCATACTCACCTAGAAGAATATGCTTTCGAGAATAACATTCTTAAACCAGGATATGATCCTATGAGTTTAATGCCTTGGACAGCTAAAAAACTCCTCTGGAATCCTGAACCTTTAGGCTCTTTCTTTGGGGAAGTATGTTTACAAGCTTGGCGACAAAATCCTAATGATTTCGGAAGAGAAGTTATGCAAATATTAGAAGATAAGTTAGGTCGCGCTCCTCTAGAATCCGCTCTGAGTGCGCCAGTAAAAGAATTGGCGAAGGTATAAATATTCTATCCGCAATTTATGAATTGCGGATACCTCATAATGCAACCCCATCAAACAATGTTCCTAAAATGTCCATGTTTATGACAGATAATCACCATAGACATTGCCCACCGTACTGCCCACCCTACCTGATAATGCTACTATAAGTGACGATGAACGATGAATTAGTAACAGCTAGAACTAGAACCAAAGAACTAGCTGATCGATTTCTCCAACAAAACAATCCTACGGGATGGTTTGAAGTTTTGTATTCTCAAGCAAAAGGGGATACATCCCAAATTCCCTGGGCGGATTTAAGGGTCAATCCTAATTTATCTGAGTGGTTAGAAAACAATCAGATTCAAGCAGAGGGAAAAAAAGCCTTAGTTGTGGGTTGTGGCTTGGGAGATGATGCAGAAGCTTTGTCTAAACAAGGTTTTGCTGTAACGGGTTTTGATATTTCTGCTAGTGCAATAGCCTGGTGTAAGCAAAGATTTCCTGATTCTGAGGTTAATTATCTTGTCTCCGATGCACTAAAACTAGAGCAATCTTGGCAACAAAGCTTTGATTTCATACTTGAATCTTACACTTTGCAATCTCTTCCTAGCTCTACCAGAAAACAGGTAATAGAAACAATAGTAGAATATCTTGCACCAGGAGGAACTCTATTAATTATTTGTCGGGGGCGTAATAAATCAGAGGATCAGGGTAAATATCCCCCTTATCCTTTAACAAAAGAAGAGTTAGCTTTCATCGAAACCCTAGGGCTAACAAAAGTTGCTTTAGAAGACTATATAGATAGTCAAACTCCTCCAGTGAGAAGATTTCGCATTAAATATCTTAAAGAGTGAGGTAGATTCTGCTATAAATCTATCTGGGTTTATCTATGGGTCATCTAATGTAAGAAGTCTAATTGACTTTTTGAATATTTATACTACTTAACTGAAAATTCTATTATGCTTAAAGGCTCTATATTACAAAAGTTAACCGTAAATCATCAAAATAGCAATAAACCCTTAAATTTAGGGGTTTATTATAAAAATACCTTAGTCGCTCTTTGTCATGCTCTAGAAGATTTTATTTTAGAGACAGATAGTAAGCCATTAGTGATCACAGCTTTTCAAAGGGGTAAATGGTATCTCCAAGAAGCAGAGCGTTATGGAGATTTAGCAGCAAAATCCGAGCAGATAGGGATTATGGCAACATCTGATGCTGGTTTTGATAGCCATCCTACTAGCAAGAAATCCAATGTTGCTTTAGTAAAGCTTACTCCTGATGATCCTGTTGCTCAAGAATGGCACTTGATGATTTTATCTCCTACTTATACAGCAATGGTATTGTGTCAAGAGTTATCAGAAGCAGACTATGGGGTAGGAGGACAACCTAAAGAAGATTTAGAACGTAAATTTTACGGATTTTGGACTTTTGAGCCAGATTTAGTCCTAGAAACTGTAGAATTAGCTGTATCTCACATCGAAACTTACGATCGCGATTTAGCCCAGAGTCTCAAAACTCAAATAGAGCAGATAAATACCCACCAGAAAAAGCATCAACAAGAAGATCTAGTTGCAGTAGTGACAAAAGTAGTTAACTATCTACAGAGTTGTCAAGAAATTCTCCATCAACCCCAAGAAACAACTAACTTTAATTTTTTCCAAGCCTTAGATGATAATATTCTCTCTAATGAGATGCAAGCCTTTTTAAGAATGGCTCAAATCATCGATCGCACTGATACTCAAAACCCAATGGGCGCGACAGAAGTATCTTCTTTAGCCGAAGCTATGGGACAATTGCTGGATTTACCCGCATGGCAGATTAAAAGACTGAAATTAGCAGGATTATTACATCGTCTTGGCTCATTATCCCAAATTACAGAAATTCAAGCCAAAAAATCTCCTGTACAGCAAAAAGCCTTAGAACATCAAGAGGAGTTACCCAAAGCCAAACTCTTGCGGATTATGCCCCAACTCCAGGCGATCGCCAAAATTCTGACTCATCAAACAGAACAGTGGGATGGTTCAGGAAAACCCTCTGGTTTAGCCTATGATAATATTCCTCTAGAATCAAGAATTCTGCGTTTGGTGGCAGATTTTCAACAAAAAGTAACACAATATAATCTAGAATCAACCCAAAGCAATGCCATAATCAAAGCATTTACCGAATGTCAACAAGAATCGGGGATTTCCTACGATCCTAAATTAGTAGAAGCCCTAAACTTATTGGTAATGGCAATGCAGCAAGGGATGAACATTCAAATCTATCAACCTAAAATTGCTTCAGGAATGTGGCTTATTGATAATTAATAATTGATAAATGAATATCGAAACTATTAAAAAAGGACAAGAAAAAGATTTTCCAGGCATAAACTTAGAAGATGAAAATTTGGCTCACTGTGAGTTAGAAAGAATTAATCTGGCTGGAGCAACTTTAGTAGGTACGGATTTTTCTCAATCCAACCTCAAAGGAGCAAAATTAGACGGTGCTAACCTTTTGGGGGCGCAATTCCAATCTTGCGATCTCAGAGCTAACCTATTAGGTGCTAATTTAATGCAAGCTGACTTGAGTAAAGCGGACTTACGAGGTGCTAACCTCCGTGGCGCGAATCTCATGGGAGCAAAACTACTTCAATCCTCTTTCGCAGGAGCATTTCTTAGTGGTGCTAATCTCACAGGGGTAAATCTTCGGGGTATAGATTTACGAGGAGCAGATTTACGGGGTGCTAATCTTAATAGTGCCAATCTCAAAGGAGCTAATCTGGTACAAGCTGATTTACAAGGAGCTAATCTTAGTGAAGCCAATCTTGAAGAAGCTGACTTACGGGGTGCTAATCTGGCTGGTGCTAATTTATCAGGAGCTAATCTCTTGTGTGCTGAAGTAGAAGGAACAAACTTCCAGGGAGCGAATTTAGAACAAGCTTGTACTCTAGGAGTCGAGTTATCAGATAAGTAAGAGGTAAGAAATAAATATCTTACTAACTATAAATTGCTTTTTCAATTACTCTAGTAGTCACTTTATCGGTAATTGTGGCTAGTCCAATGTGAGTGGGAATTACAAAGCGGACTTTTCCTGCTTTTACTTTTTTATCCCTTTGTAAAGCGTCGATAATTGCTTGTTTGTTCAATTGAGACGGAATTTTTAGTGGTAATCCAGCTTTTTCAATCAGCTTATCTTGGCGTTTGGCTTCTTGCTCACTCCAATTTCCCATTACTACGGCAATTTTCCCTGCTGCAACCATTCCCATTGCTACGGCTTCTCCGTGAACGAAACATTGGTAATTAGTTAAACTTTCCACAGCATGAGCAATTGTATGACCATAATTTAAAATTGCTCTTAGTCCTGCTTCTTTTTCATCTTTACTGACTACATCTGCTTTAGCTTTGGCAGAGCGTACTAAAATTATCTGTAGTAATTTGGGATCGATCTTTTCAAAACTATCAATTGCTTCTGCTCGCTCTAATTTAGCAAATAAATCTGCATCCCAAATAATGCCGTATTTAATTACTTCTGCCATTCCCGCCCGAAATTCTCTTTTTGGCAGAGTTTTTAAGACATTAGGGTCGATCATTACTAATTTTGGTTGATAAAAAGCACCAATCAGATTTTTTCCTTGGGGATGATTGACTCCAGTTTTGCCACCAATAGCAGCATCAACCATTGCTAGAAGAGAAGTAGGTACTTGGACGAAGTTTACGCCTCGCAACCAGGTAGCAGCAGCAAAGCCTGTCACATCGCCAATAACTCCACCGCCTAAAGCGATAAAAGTAGAAGAACGCTCGAAATGATTTTTTAAGGCAATATCGTAAATTTGTTGAACGTATTTCAAAGTTTTATAAGGTTCCCCAGCCTCAATTAAATGAGTGTAAACTTCAAAACCAGCAGTTTTTAAAGAGGTGATCGCTGTTGCTCCGTAGTAACTAAAAATTTCTGGATTGGAAACCAGTAAAACTTTTCGTCCTAAATTAAGCTTGGCGATTTGATTACCTATCTGGGAAAGGCTACCACCCGCTATAGTAATTTGATAGGAATCTTGGGGTAAGTTGACTGTAATCTTGTTCATTATAAATAGATAAATTGCTTTCGGTAGTTAGCTCCAATTCTCTAGGTAGGATTGCCGAATTAAATGGCTCTTTGATGAGCTAAATTGATAATCTGAGTGACAATATCTTCTGGAGTTTGTTCTGGCTCGATTACAATATGTAAATCCGCTTGGGCATAAAGAGAACGGCGAGTTGCTAGTAACGATTCGAGTTGACCTACTAGAGGTCTATTGTTATCTCCAGCCAGTCTTCGATTGAGTAAATTTAAGTCCGCATCCAGCCAAACGATCAAGCCTTGACGCAGACAACTCCAGTTTTCCGATCTTTGAACGATACCGCCCCCAGTGGCGATCGCTGCAAACTCACCTTGGGTGAACGCGCTTCTGTCATAAGCAGACAACTTTCTCAGAACTTGGCTTTCTAGTTCACGAAACCTTGCTTCTCCCTCGGTAGCAAAAATCTCTGAAATAGTTTTTTGGGCTAATTGTTCAATGTAATCGTCAGTATCGAAAAAACGATAGTTTAATTTCTCTGCTAGTAACTTACCAACAGTAGTTTTACCCGACCCCATCATGCCAATTAGATAAATGTTGCTTTCTTGTAATGGTCTATCCATAAACAAAATTTCTCTCAACTTATCTCAAATTGCGCTCATATTTGCTACAAATAACGCATCTAATGAGAAAACTAAATTAATTGGCATTGAGCCTGATGGCGCAGCAGATGATCGCACAAAACCAGAGCTACCATCGCTTCTACCATAGGTACGGCTCTGGGTAACACGCAAGGATCATGTCTGCCTTTAGCTGCCAAAACGGTTTCTTCACCTGTTTTAGTAACGGTACGCTGTTCTTTACCGACAGTTGCAGTTGGTTTAAAAGCAGCTCTAATCATAATATTTTCGCCGTTAGCAATACCTCCTTGGATACCTCCCGAACGATTGGTTGCGGTACAAATATTGCCGTTTTCATCGATACAATATTCGTCATTATGTTCGCTTCCTGTCATGATCGTTCCAGCAAAACCAGAACCAATTTCAAAACCTTTAGTAGCTGGTAAGGACATTACACCTTTAGCTAAATCTGCTTCTAATTTATCGAAGACTGGTTCGCCTAAACCTTTGGGAACATTACGGGCGACACATTCGACCACACCGCCAAGAGAGTCTTTGTCCTTAAGAGCGCGATCGATTAATTCAATCATCCTTTCTGCACATTCACTATCGGGACAGCGAACGATATTGCTTTCAACTTGTTCTAGAGTAACGGTATTAGAATCTACTACTGCATCTTTATCTTTAATGCGTTTAACGTAAGCAACTATTTCGACACCAGCAACTTGCTTGAGGATTTTTTTTGCGATCGCGCCTGCTGCTACTCTACCAATGGTTTCTCTAGCTGAGGAACGCCCCCCACCTTGCCAGTTCCGAATGCCATATTTAGCATCATAGGTAGCATCTGCGTGAGAAGGACGATATTTGATTGCCATTTCATCATAATCTTGAGAACGAGCATCTTTATTTCTCACTAAAATGGCAATGGGAGTGCCTAATGTTTTGCCTTGAAATACGCCAGAGATGATTTCACAAGTATCACTTTCTTTCCTGGGTGTAGTAATTTTACTTTGTCCTGGTCGTCTTCGGTCTAATTCTACTTGAATTTCTGCTTCAGATATTTTGAGTTTTGGTGGACAACCATCAATAACTACACCAACCCCACCGCCGTGTGATTCCCCAAAAGTCGTGATGCGAAATAAATGTCCGAATGTGTTTCCCATGATTTATTCTCCTGTAAATAATTTATGGGCGATTGGCAAATCGCCCTCACCAACAACAAACCTGTTGAAGACTGTCAAAAAAGTTAGGGTAAGAAATATTGGAGGCTGTTGCTTCTTCGATTGTGGTTTTTCCTGAAGCTCGTAAAGCTGCTACTGCTAAACTCATGGCAATGCGATGATCTGAGTGACTTGCTACTTCTGCACCAGATAAAGGATGTCCCCCTTGAATTTCTAAGCCATCGGGATGTTCAGTAATTTTTGCACCCATACGACTTAGTTGAGTAGCCATTACCGACAAGCGATCGCATTCTTTAATTCTTAGTTCAGCTGCATCTTTGATGATAGTTGTTCCTTTCGCCAAGGCTGCTGCTACGACAATAATCGGAATTTCATCAATACAACGCAGGGTTAGTTCTCCAGCAATTTCGCATCCTTCAAGGCGACTAGAGCGAACCCACAAATCAGCAATGGGTTCTCCTGCAACAATTCTTTCCTTTTCAATGGTAATATTTGCTCCCATCAGGTTTAAAACATCTAAAATTCCCGATCTTGTGGGGTTAATACCTACATCTTTTAGTTTTAGTTCCGAATCTGGTACGACAGAACCAGCTACTAACCAAAAGGATGCTGAACTAATATCCCCTGGTACAATTACTGATTGTCCTTGCAAGGTATTACCACCAGTGATAGTAACGCTATTGGTTTCGGAGTCAGTATGGATATCTGCGCCAAAGGCTTTCAGCATTCTTTCGCTATGATCTCTTGATTTTGCTGGTTCTGTTACCGTAGTTTGTCCTTCACTCATTAATCCAGCTAAGAGAATACAAGACTTGACTTGAGCCGAAGCTACAGGAGAATCATAGTGAATTGGGCGTAATTTTTTGCCTTTAATCGCCAAAGGAGCTAAATTGTTATTTTGTCTTCCCCAAATTTCTGCACCCATTTGAGTTAAGGGCTTGACTACGCGAGACATCGGACGAGAACGCAAAGAGCGATCGCCTGTTAAAGTAAAGAAGTGGTTATCTCTCGCTGCTAAAATTCCTAACATCAACCGCATGGTAGTACCAGAGTTACCAGCATTCAGCACATCTAAGGGTTCTTGAAATTGTCCTAAACCTTGTCCTTTTACTAAAATTTCTGGGGCGGTGAGATCGGAAATTTCTCCACCAAGCGATCGCAAACAGTTAGCTGTGCTAATTACATCTTCTCCTAGTAATAGTCCCTGAATCTTCGTTTCTCCTTGGGCTAATGCACCTAACATTAAGGCGCGGTGAGATATGGATTTATCTCCTGGGATTGAAAGCGAACCTCGTAAACAGAGTCCTGAAGCAGCAGGTTGAATAGTTAAGTCAATTTGATTATTAGACTCGATTGGATTGATAGTTGGGTTGAGCATGAGTTTTACCTTTTAAATATATTTGAGAGTTTTTTCTTAATAACAAATAACTTTCTACCTATTTAGCAAATGCACGAGAATTGGTATTAGTTATCATGCTGCCATACTCATGGTCGAGTTATTCACCAGTTTTCCGTCTTCCATATGTACAATGCGATCGGCAATGTCTAAAATGCGATTGTCGTGAGTAACCAAGAGAATTGTGCTTTTCTGTTCCTTGGCTAGTTTTTGCATCAAATTAACGACATCTCGACCAGATTTACTGTCTAAGGCGGCGGTAGGTTCATCAGCTAAGACGATAGCAGGATGGGAGACTAAAGCACGAGCGATGGCGACTCTTTGTTTTTGTCCGCCAGAAAGATTTTCGGGATAGTAATTAAGGCGATTGCCCAAACCTACTTGTTCTAGCATTGCAGTAGCGCATTCCTCCATTTCTGGGCGAGAAAATTTACTTTGTACTTCTAAACCCATTTGCACGTTTTGTAAGGCGGTTAAGCTTCTGTGCAGATTATGAGCTTGAAAAATGTAACCGTTGTGTCGTCTGGCTTGTATTAACTGTTCATTCGTTGCTCCACAGAGTTCTTGTCCGAGTATTCTCATACTACCTGACTGGGTCGAACGCAAACCGCTTACTAAAGTGAGTAGAGTAGTTTTACCAGAACCTGAAGGACCAGTCATAATTACAATCTCGCCAGCAGCAATTTCTAAATTAATATCAAATAACACTTGTTTGCGGAGTTGTCCTTGACCAAAATAGTGGTTGAGATAGTGGATAGAGATAACTGGTTTTTGGTTAGTAGAATTTTGCATGATAACTCTGTCCTGTTTAGAAAATATCTGCTGGATCGGCTGAGTGAAGTTTGCGGGTGGCGATCGCACCTGAAACAGTACACATCATAATGGTTAAGATCAGTACTAAAATGACTCTAGATACTGGCATGACTAAGGGTAAAGCTGTCGCTATTGCCGTTAAGCGATATAGTCCTGAAGCGATCGCTACACTAGGAACAAATCCGATAAAAGCTAAGATAATCGCTTCTTCAAACACCACACCAAGTAAATAGAAGTTTCGGTAGCCCATCGCTTTAAATGTGGCATATTCTGCCATATGATCGTTGACATCGGTAGAAAGCACTTGATAAACAATTACAATGCCGACAATCAAACCTACGGCAGTACCCAGACCAAAAATAAAGCCAATCGCTGAACTAGTTTGGATATAATTAAGCTCAAACTCTACATATTCTTGATAAGTAAAAGCACGAATGTCTTGGGGCAGATAGGCGTTTAAATAAGTTCTCACATCTTCAAGATTGTACCCGTCTTTTAGGTTAATTACTCCTAAACTAACTGTTCCTACTTGTCTTCTAGGAAACAACTGCAAAAAATTTTGAGCACTGGTAATTAATGCACCATCATCTTGGAAAGAAGCACCTACTTGAAATAAACCAGTAATAGTAACTGTGTTTCTGTCGATTTCTGTGGTTAAAGTTTTACCCTGTTGGATTTGGGAAATAACTTCTTGATATTCTCCCCTGGATGCTTGATCTAATAAAACCGTATTAGGTATCTTGACTTTATCTAATTGACGGTTAACTTCTGGTAGATCGAAAACGGGTCGATCTGGATCGAATCCAATTACCATCATCGAGGTTTTCTTTCTAGTTTGAGGATTGCGCCAATCTAAAGAACCAAGATAAACAGCTTCTGCCGATTTCACTCCAGGAATATCCATCGCCTGATAAAGTCGTCGTCGCGGAAAAGTAGATAGTTTATTAAAATTAGTTGCTTGACTACTGAGAACAACAATATCTCCCTGAATTTGTCGAGGATACTGAGTATTAGTTGTATAAAGAGCATCTTTAAATCCTAACTGCATAAAGATTAGAATATCTGCAAAAGCAATTCCTGATAGTGCAGTTAGCAAGCGCATCTTATCGTGCTTGAGTTGTAGCCAACCCAAAGGAGTTCTATTTTTTAAGACTTTGAATATCATTGTTGTTGTACTAATTTTCCTGTAGGATTGCTATACATCAATCTTTGTGTCTGAAGCGTCGATCATAGTCACGAGAGATTAAATGAAATTTGAAGGCAGCTTGTAGGCGATTGCGACTATTTAAAATGGCAATTATTTGACCTTTGGCTACGCGATCGCCTTTTTTAACTAGCAATTCTTCTACTCGCTCAGTAGAAGAGGAGGCAGAAACTTGTATTACCTCACCACTAGGTTCTAAATGTCCTAAAGCCGTTACTGTTTTTATTTCTGGTAAGGTTGGGACTGGATTTGATTCCACTTCAGTTTGAGACAATTGCCAGAGACTATAAGCAGTAATTCCCCCGATTATTAGTATTAAGGTAGTAAAAAGCGCACTGAAATAACTGACAGAGGTCTGGGAAGATTTAGCATAATTAGCTTTTGCATCTTGCATTAGTAGAATCCTTTTTGAACTAAACTGTTGTCTCGTTGGTTAACTTGTCTGTATTAATATCAAATCCCAATTGGTCGGGATTTCGTCACGCAGCCCGACGTGGAATCAGCCTGTTCTCTAGCTTCGCTTCCGTCTGCGCTACTTGCTGTTTGACTGCGATCGCACTATCAGGATTCAGGGAAATTGAGTCAATTCCTGCTTCCACCAAAAAAGTGGCAAAATCGGGATGATCGGAAGGAGCTTGACCACAAATGCCCACTTTACGACCTTGCTCATGAGCCGTTTTAATTAGGCGACGAATCATCCGCTTGACTGCTAAATCCCGCTCGTCAAATAATTCTGCCAACTCTTCAGAATCTCGGTCTATGCCTAACACTAACTGGGTCAAGTCATTAGTACCGATGGAAAAACCATCAAACCGTTGAGAAAATTCGGCTGCTAACTCCACATTGGAGGGAACTTCGCACATGACATAAACTTGTAAGCCATTTTCTCCCCGTGTTAGTCCATTTTCCGCCAAAACTTCCAACACTCGATCGGCTTCCTGCAAGCGACGACAGAAGGGAATCATAATAATCACATTATCCAAACCAATTACCTCCCGTACCCGCTTAATTGCTTGGCACTCTAGAGCAAATCCTTCCCGATAACGAGGACTGTAATAACGAGAAGCACCGCGAAATCCTAGCATTGGGTTGGCTTCCGATGGCTCGAATTGTCTTCCCCCAATTAAATCCGCATATTCATTAGTTTTAAAATCACTCATCCTGACAATTACTGGTTCAGGATACTGAGAAGCAGCAATCTTGGCAATTCCCTGCGCCAACAAATCTACAAAATAGGCTTTTTTATCTTTATATCCCTGGGTTATAGCACGAATTTGCTGCTTGGCTTCTCGATCTTTTAGCTGCTCGAAATGAATTAAGGCGAGAGGATGAATCTTAATCAGGTTATTAATGATAAATTCCATCCGCGCTAAACCAATACCATTAACTGGTAACTTCCACCATTTAAAAGCTGTTGCAGGACTGGCAATATTCATCATGATACGAGTCTTAGTTTCTGGGATGCCCTCTAAACTGACTTCTGATTGCTCGTATTCTAAAATGCCATTATAAATGTGTCCTCTATCTCCTTCCGCACAAGAAATGGTAATCTCCTGATGCTGTTGCAATAATTGGGTTGCTCGGAGCGTCCCGACAACTGCGGGAATTCCTAATTCACGACTGATAATAGCAGCATGACAGGTGCGTCCTCCAGAATCGGTAACAATACCTGCTGCTCGTTTCATTACAGGAACCCAGTCAGGGTCAGTCATTTTTGTAACTAAGATTGCCCCATCTTCAAATTGGTCAATCTGTTCGGCACTTTCAATTAAACAAATCTTACCTGTTGCGATCGCTGCTCCGACACTCAATCCAGTTAATATTGGTTTATTAGACTGCTTGAGTGCATAGGTTTTGAGAATTCCTACTCCCTGGCGAGACTGGACAGTTTCTGGTCTAGCTTGGACAATAAATAACTCTCCTGTAGTACCATCTTTTGCCCACTCAATATCCATTGGTCTACCGTAATGAGATTCAATGCGTTTTGCCCATTGTGCCAATTGCAGAATTTCCGAATCTCTCAGAATTAAAGATTGGCGTTCAGCAGGAGAGGTTTCCACCTGACGAGTCTGTTGATTTGTTCCTTGGGCATAAATCAGCTTTTTTTCCTTGGAACCAGGGGTTTTCTCGACAATAGGTTGCAGTGATGGTTGATTTAACAAAGGTTTAAAGACACGGAATTCATCTGGGTTGACAGTGCCTTGAACTACATTTTCCCCCAATCCCCACGCACCTGTAATCAAAATAATGTTATTGAATCCAGTTTCTGGATCGATAGAAAACATTACCCCTGCACTAGCTAAGTCAGACCGTACCATCTTCTGAATCCCGATGGAGAGGCTTACTTCGAGATGGTCAAAGCCTTGGGTATTACGATAGCTAATAGCGCGGTCTGTAAATAGAGAAGCATAGCACTTGCGACAAGCTTCGAGAACTTCTGCAATACCGCTAACATTAAGATAAGATTCCTGTTGACCAGCAAAACTGGCATCGGGTAAATCTTCTGCAGTAGCACTACTTCTGACCGCAACGTCAACTTTTTCGGTGTTATACAAGCGACATAATTCGGTATAGGCATTGGTAATTTCCGCTTGAATTGTCTCTGGGAGGGAAGACTGATAGAAGAGTCTGCGTATGACTGTTCCCGCTTGTTCCAGGGAAATATTGCCCTTTTCTAGGTCTGTGAGATAGAACTTAATTTTTTCAGTCAAGTTATTGGCTTTGAGGTAATCTCGATAGGCATCTACTGTGATGGCAAAACCATTGGGGATCCCAATTCCTTCTTGTTTAAGAGCCTGCATCATTTCCCCTAAAGAAGCATTTTTTCCTCCGACAAGAGGGAGGTCTTTGAGGCTAAGGCTTGTCAAAGAACGAGTGTAGACATTAGCATTAGCGGGTTTGGTATAAAGGTTGGCGATTTGAGTGTACATAAGTAGCTGGGTAAAATTAGATAGAAAATAGTAAAAGAAGGCAACAGCTCATCTGGTAATAAGTTTTGTAGTTTTTTATGCCTACCTACTTAAGCGTCAAAAGTATTAATCGTGAGGATGCGACCCCCGAATTCATATCGGGGGAAGAGTGTTGCCGTCCGTCATCTTTGGTTTATACTGGCTATCGATAGCCAGCGTAAATGTAGCTACAAGAGATTGAGGGAGTTAACTTTCGGGATAATATAGCCGTACAAAATTAGATTAGGACAAGTCAAGTTATTGGTTCTTCTGTAGCAAGTAGCAAGTAGCGTAGAGGAGGTTCTGACAGAACGTCGGTACAAGCAAGTAGCAAGTGAGCTTGTTTAAAAATGTCCGTTCCCTACATACGTGGTGCTATAAATCCTAAACTTTCAAGGCTTTCAGGGTAGATTTGTGAACCTGTGGCATCAGCCAAAATCCTTGAAAATTCTCTCTAACTACCTACTTGCCTACTATTCAGCTACAGATTGAAATTCAAACTTAAGACCAGTTCCATTCAGGCGGGATTGGTACAATTTATCGAATTCTTCTAATTGCTCATCCGAGAAATGGTTTTTCCAGTCGCCTACAATTCCCTTGCGCAAGTGCGAACCTTTTTTAAATAATTTATCCACGAATTTACTAATGTCTTGATTGGAATTTGACTTCATGGCTTGGAAGGTACATTGTTTTACCACAGCTTTTGCCTCCTCATCTGAGAATTTGAAGCCAAGGAATTCGGCGATAATTTTGACCTGACTTTTAAGATCTTTTTTGAGATCTTCATACTTGAGAAAAAGAATATTTTCATCATCCTGGTGCGACCACCATTCCAAAACATGGTCAAAGTATGAACCTCCAGGAATATTTCCCTTCATGAAATATTGTAGAAATTCTTCCCATGTGCCGTCAAAGTTGAGAAATGGCATCGAGCTGAAGTGAAAGTAAGAAACAGCCACATCTTTTGGATTGCGAGCAAGATAGATATACTTCACTTCATGTTCGCTGCTGCGCGGCAATAGAGAAAATGGTAAATGGGTAGACATATAGCGTGGGGAGGGTACAGCTTCTAGTTGCTCTTGAGTAGCCATATCAAACGTAGGTACTGGACCACCAATAAGATTTTCCTTGTCGGATTCTTTTGGCTGAGCAATGCAACGGATGATTTCTGCGAGCCATGTGGTTCCTGACTTGGGATAAGTGACCAAAAAAACATCTCCAGGACGAGTTTGGAATGTAGTATAAATCCTCACTTGTTCTTCTGTCATATAAGGTGGCAAGATCAACCCGTTTACCTTGGAGTGAAGGAAAGGTATTTCCTTAGTTTTAGAGGTATTCAGTGCTCGTTCACATAAATCTTTAAAATGCTCTGGATATTCTTTAAAAAAAGTGTTTCTGGCAACTTGAAACGCCATTTTTTTGATGTTGGATTCTACTACGTTTTTCATGATATCTATACCTCAAAATAAGTCTGATTTTTGATTTAGATTGTATGTTTTGCTCATTTTCAAATCCTGTCAATAAGGAAAATTGAATATCTTTCCTACGCAGCTACAAAATATCTGCAAAGTGAAAAATCTTTGGTTTTGATCTGCTAAATACTTATCGGGGTTAAGTTGACCTTTTTACGCACCGTATTGTTTTTTATTCCAAATCTTAACAAAATTGACTTTGCAGACATATCCTAGCTGCGAATTTGGCTAAGCTTTGGCAGTTAGAGGTTTCTGTGAAGCAGGGGTGGCTGTCGATATCGAAAATTTTTTCGACCAACGACCAACAGCTTGACCAATAAGAGCCATCTGCTGCATTAACTGGTCGAATCCTTCTAGTGTTAGAGACTGTGGTCCATCTGAGAGAGCCTTGGTTGGATTGGGGTGAACCTCAATCATTAGAGAATCTGCTCCAGCCACGATCGCAGCTTTAGCCATCGTTGGGACATACTCTGCTTTTCCTGTACCATGGCTAGGATCGACCATAATGGGTAAGTGAGTGAGAGTTCGCAGGACGGGAACAGCAGAAAGATCGAGAGTATTACGGGTATACTTACGGTCAAAGGTGCGAATTCCTCGCTCGCACAAAATCACATTTGGGTTCCCTGCTGCCAAAATGTACTCCGCAGACATCAGCCAATCTTCAATGGTGGCTGCCATTCCTCGTTTGAGTAAAATTGGCTTATTAATTGCTCCTAATTGTTTCAAAAGTGAGAAATTCTGCATATTACGAGCCCCAATTTGGATTATGTCAGCTACCTCCGCAACTTTAGCTAGATCGGCTGGATCCATTAGTTCAGTGACGATACCCAAGCCTGTAACCTCGCGAGCTTTAGCTAGCAAACCTAAAGCACTCTCACCATGTCCTTGGAAAGAATAGGGAGAAGTTCTAGGCTTATAAGCTCCACCTCGCAACAACTGAGCTCCTGCTGCCTTCACTCGCCGAGCTGTCTCAACGATCATTTCTTCATTTTCTACAGAACAGGGACCAGCTACAGTAACGATAGGATGATTTTGACCGAAAACCACAACTCCATTGGGAGTAGGGACAGAGACTTCTGTGGGTTCTCCATGACGAAATTCTAAACTAGCTCTTTTAAAAGGCTTATCAACTCGCATCACCTTTTCAATAAAAGGACTTAGTTGTTGAAGGTGCTGAGGATTGAGACCGGCAGTATCTCCTACTAAACCAATTATGACTTTGTGTTTACCGACAATTTTTTCGGGTGTAATACTTTCACTTTGTAATTCTTGGATAATTCGTTGAATTTCTAAGTTAGGGGTATCAGTTTTCATTACTACAATCATTGGCTTAAACCTCCTTAAGGATTGGGAAATTATCAGAAAATATTTAGGGTTGGTAAAAAATGTCAGTATCTCTCACGAATAAAACTGGGAGCGACATAAATTTGGCTTTTGTACATCCAGTAATAAATTGATGAGAAGATGGCAAACAAGAAGAGAGAAAAACAGAAGAGGTTGGCATTTAAAGGAATTTTCTATTTTTTATCAAATTTCAAGATAAAAAATGGATATCCCTAAACATTTAGAGTTGAGCAAAAATATCAGTATCTTTCACGAATAAAACTGGGAGCGACATAGATTCGGCTTTTGTACATCCAGTAATAAATTGATAAGAAGATGGCAAATACGACGAGAGAATAACAGAGGAGCTTGGCAGTTAAAGGAATAAGGAAAAAAGAACTAACTGACTCGTTTAAGATTAGACCAATAAGCATCCTGCTAATGGTTTTTCGTTTCATCAAATTGCACAATATAGCACCTGTTGGGGCACCAACTACAACTACTGGTACTGCTGCTAGCCAATAATTAGTTATAGGCTCGACAAAGTCACCAATAAAGTATTGATGAAGGATAAAACCAACCACAGCATTGATAGCCATCAAAATAACGGAGGTCGGAGTGCTTACCTTTTCGCACAAGCCAAACAGTAACACCATTATGGAAAAACCAATAATATCCATACCACTGCCTACTAAACCGCTAACGATTCCTCCCCAAAGTCCTGCTATTAGAGAGAAAACTCGTTCTCTTTTCCCCCAAGAAGGGATAGCTAAATGCGGATTTCTTCTTGTGCGATTTAAAGCGAACAGAACCATAGCAAAACTACAGGTCATCATCGTGAAAGAAAACTTGATTAAATCTGGGGGCAAAACTGGGGCTAAAAAGACTGAACCTAAGATAATGCCAGGAACACCTCCAAGACTTGCCCAACGGATGAACCGCCACTCTACCTTGGTTTTCATTGCCACAATGGTCAATGACGCTGCACTCATCCCGATACTTTGAATGGCTAGAGAAAATACCTTTGCCTCGGTTGGCGGAACGTGCAGCACCTTGGTGAAAACTGGAAAAGCAACTGCTCCCCCACCCATGCTCGTACCCCCTGCTACCATAGAACCAAAAATCATAGTTACGGCAGCCTCCCAGTTAACAATCAGATTAGAAAGAGCGCGGGTAGGACCAATTAGAGTCAACCAGACAATCCAGACAGTGACAGCAACTAGTATGCTGATGCCAATAAAGTGTTGAGAAAACACATTCCTAGCAGCAAGTTTGAAAAATTTGGAGATAAATTGGCTCTGGCTGTTTATGTTGCGTTTTTTTGTCTTTAGAGCTGATTTTTGGTTGAACATACTTATTTTTACGTAAGTTGACGTTTTTGATTAGCAAAGATATTTGAGAGTTACCATGAACTCAGCCTTGCTAAATTAAGGGATGAAATATCCAAGCTCTGGGCTTTAAAACAATCAGTAATAACGGTCATCATCAAGGGTCTGTTAGTTTTGCTATCGCTAGCTCCGAGAAGAAATAAGACCCCTTAGCTACCTGAAGTAACGCAAGCAACAAAGCTTGAAAATATATCGGTAATAGGAAATTTCTTGAGAGTGAAAGCCTTAGTGGCTTACCAAAACGAGATCGCGATTACCTGAATTCGACGTAACCTAAATCCCTTACTCTAACGTAGCTACTCACAATGCTTCCGTCCTCGTTCTGAGGATCGCTGATAGGGGATAGTGAACCCACAAGTTATTCAATCTTAAGACGCTAATGTAACTTGTGGCGAAAAATAACTCTCAGGAAACTTTTCAGTAATAATCATGTTGATTTTTCCTTGAGAGGACACAGAATAGGTACGGAAAAGTAAATTTTCCTTGGGATCAATACAGAAATAATTTGACAATTCATTGGCTGGCTCTATGCCAGATTCTATGATTTCTTTGAAAGTTTCAACTTTGTGCTCTGTCCAGAGCTTACCAATTGGTATATTGGTGTTCAGTAATTGATTTCTAAATCGTTCATCTAGGTTATTAATCAGGATAAGCGAATCAGCATAGATAAAATTACCACCGCTCATCTTTCCTTGAAGGAGGACTTTTCTGGCAATAACTTGCTCTTCTGAATTCAATTTAATGTTGGGAAATTCAAGTTTCATTGTGGCTATATTTTCTGAGAGTTTAACTACTTGAATTGGCTCAGATAAGTAAGCTTCTAACATAGCTGTAACGGTGCCATTAGCTTTCATTAACATCCTCTGAAACCCATTTAAATTATTTCTTGTTTTGGAATGGGTAGATGGTTGTAAATTACCTCTGATGGTCTGGTCTTTTTTGTGGGGGATAAAAGCTTCCGTATAATTGATAGACATTTGTAAATCTCCTTTTATGGTTTGGTCTTTTTTGGGTAAAGTTGATAGCGGTTTTCAATTGGATGAAAAACAGAATTCTCAGTTGAGTCAGGTTCAGTAACTGATGATCGGTACACTCATGTGAAAACCGCTATGAGAGATTGATAGTAATCCTAAATGAGCTATGAACGAGAGTTTTAGACGAATGGCAGGCTCGAAAAGCGCGATCGCGCTTCCCAAAAATAACGCTGTCGCTGGCATTTGATGAAGTACATCACAGGATTTTTGCATGAGAGGATAAGCTTTAGGGCTTTGTTTCCACCAAACATCAGCGTCATTAATTCATCCCGCAATTCTGCTTCAGTCATTGGCTGACCTTGTTTGTCGCAACAGAACTAACTTAAGCAACTAATTGCTCCAAAGTCGAATTTTTCAGCAAGCCCGACTTATTTCTTTTTCCGTTAAAAACCATCTGGACTCCTCTAGCTGGAGCTAGGCGAGCACCTCCACGTTTGGGTAATTCAGGTTTATTGTCTGCTAGGGCGAGGTCATAATTAGTCAAAATTGTGGCGATCGCAAGTTTCATTTCAAATTGGGCTAAAGCCTGACCAACACAGGCACGCTGACCACCACCAAAGGGAATAAATTCGTAGGGAGAAAACTGACGCTTTAAAAAGCGTTCTGGTTTAAACAGTTTGGCATCAGGATAAATATCTTCCCTTTGATGCAACAGATAAATACATCCTGCTACTAACTGTCCTGGTTCTAGTTCATACCCTAATACTTCTGTTTTTTTCTGCACTACTCTCGGTAAAGTTAACATTCCTACAGGATAAATACGGAGAGCTTCTTTACACACTGCATTGAGATAGGGCAATTTTGCGATCTCCACAGGGTCAGGAGATTTTCCTAAGGTAGCGATTTCTGCGAGTAATTTTCTCTTAACTTCTGGTAAGTGATGAATCCAATACAAAGCCCAAGACATAGAAATGGCAGTAGTTTCATGCCCTGCAAATGTCAGAGCCATCAACTCATCTCGTAGTTCAGGTAAAGTCAGAGAATTTCCTGCTTCATCTTTAGCAGAGATTAATAGAGACAGGATATCTTCACGGGAAACATCAGGATTAGCCTTCCTCACTTCTATTTCTTTGTAAATCGCACTATCGACTGCTTCTCGTTGTCGGAGAAAACGACCCCAAGGACTCCAAGGACCTAGATCTTTTTGTAACCATTCAATAAATAGAAGAGAGACATTGAGAGGAGATTGAAAGATTTCAGCTATTTCAGAAACTAATTGGCGCAATTTTTGAGAGCGGTCGTTTAAGCCATACACAGCTTCTAAGATGACTTGCATAGAGATATCTTGACATGCTGTTCTTGCTGTAAAAACTTGATTGGGGGTAAATTGCTCAAAAATTTGCCTCGTCAGATCGCAAATCAACTGACCATAAGCTTTCATCCTCTCTCCGTGAAAAGGGGGTAGGAGTAACTTACGACGCTTTACGTGGCGATCGCCTTCTAGTCCTAATATAGAATTATTGCCTAATATTGGTCGTAGAAGATGGCTTTTTCCTGTAGCGATAAAACCATCACCTGTTAAGATTTTTTGGACACCTTCAGGATGGTGGACAAAAACTATTGGACCACCTTCCCCAACGACGTTTGCTAAGAACAGATCGGGATAATCTTTAACAGCTGTCTCCATATATTTTATAGGTTCAGCAATCCATGTAAATCCTTGCTGTAGTGGATGTTGTTTTAACTTTGGTAGAGTTTTACTCATGATGTTCTAACTCCTTGTCAAGCTTTGATTTGGTTCTATTCGAGAAAATGAATAATGATTTAGTTATGGAGTTTTCGGTAAGACAAATCAGTTCTTGTGAACCAACAATCTCTTGTTTTGTGCTTCTTAGAAAACCACGCTTACCAGCTGAAGAATTAGGGTAAGCGCAATGAGAACCCCAATGTCGTGATGGAGACGCATCTATGGTGCAAGAGCCACCTGAATGTCACCGACTGAGGATGTAGGACTTACATCTTCAAACATTTTGATTACTGGTCATAGGAGATTGCTTTTTCAACTTGGAAGGCTTTAAGGCACTTGTGTCAGGCAGTAGAGCCTTGAATATATAATTTAAAGGCTCTACTACAATACTTATTACAAGAGCTTTGAAGACAGGAGCAGCTAAACTGTGTGGAGGTATTTTAAGCAGTATCTCTTGAGCCAAGGATTCCTTATTGCCAGGACCTTGCAGTCGGAACTGGGTAGCCTGAGTACCACCGAATACTATGTGCCTCCAGAGGCGGGGGTGCAAGAAAAGGTACTTCCACAGTGGAGGCTCGCACCCAATCACACTAGCGATATCATCCAGATAGATACGATAATCCACTAAGCTTCGTACTCGGTGAGCATTATGGTCGAACTGTTCTAACCAGGCAGCTCGATCTGCACATGTAACTCTTTCCATTTCTGCGGGAGCAGGAAGGCTTCGTTCCCCAGTGCAGATCATTGCAAACAAACGCGCCTGCATTTCCATAATGGGAAACTGGCTCCCAAGGTTAGGGCGTGCCCAACCAATCCAAACTAATTTGTCCCTATACTTGGGATGAAACATATGTTTGTAAAGACTGCGGGGGTCAGTTTCCTTAAGTTCCTCTGGCAGGAAGGACACGTGGTTTTTGTATCCAGTAGAAAAGACGACGGCATCGACATTTCGCAGGGTTTCTCCATCCGCTGTATGTAATGTCTTTCCTCCATCTTCCACCTTCACTATTTCACCAACAACTTTACAGCCGTGCCGCACGATTGCTTTGGGTAATGAATAAGTCTTAGTTCCGAAGCTTCCCCAAACGACATTTCGAGCCTTATTCTTTTTGTTGAGTTCGACTACGATCTTATTAACTGCATTAAAATCCTTATTAGCTGGATCTTTATCTATCAACCTGGCTCGATGGATAACTTTGCTGAAAAATTCTCCCCAATTGCGAGGAATACCCCATATCACCCGATTTACAAAAGCATCGGCAGCTTCTTTGCCTCTCCAGCGGTCTGCCAGCCATCCTGCTGTGTCACGAAGACTCACCCAGCAGTTAGAAGCTACGCGAGATGTTTCTAGTGCTACGTCCGAGCCAGACTCACCTCCCCCAACTGCCAACACATTTTTGCCTACAAATTTGTCAGCGTTACGGTACTCCTTTGAATGAAAATACTCAACCTCAGTTAATAAGTCCTTCCAGGCTGGATATTTAGGGATAGCATTGTTCCCAATAGCCAGTGCGACCCGTTTTGAGACCAAAGTATCTCCAGATGCTAGCTGAACTTGCCAGCCTTCACTCTCTTGTGGAATCACAGCCACTACTTTGGAGTTGAAACGGATGCGTTCTAAAACACCAAAATGTTTTGCGTACCTCTTCCAATAGTCAACTGCTTCGTCCTTAGTCCAGAACTTGTGCTGGTTTCCATCGCCGATCCAGAAATCCGAAAACATACTGATCGTAGTAGAGGAAGTCAACACTAAATTGTCGTAAGTATTGGCAAAAACGCCTCCTACATCAGAAGCTTGTTCCAAACAGACAACCTCGCGCACACCTTGCTCAAGTAATTCTTTTGTACAAACTAGACCCCCAGGTCCGGCCCCAATCACAATGCAATCTAACATGAAAGTTCACCTCTTTATTTTTATTGGTAAGTTACTTAATAAATTACTACTGAGTGATATCTCGCCACCTACTCAAAATTCAAATCCTAGAAACTACAAGCGAGGTTTTACTACAACTTTAAAATCCTGTGGAGTTGCGAAAACTCCTCCTAGTGGAGACTCAAAACTCAATTTTTCTCCAGAAACTTTTTCAAATTTGCATTTATGCATGAGGTTAGTGAAGAATATAAATACCATCAAACGTCCTAAATACTCTCCTATGCACCTACGGGATCCCATTCCAAAAGGATAAAACTTATCAGCAAGGTTATTTCTAAGTTTGCCGTTTTCATCTAAAAACCGATACGGGTTAAATTTTTCAGGTTCTTCCCAATAGCGCTCATCACGGGTTAGAGCATAGTAATTGATAACTAAAGGAGTATTTTTGGGAATAAAGTAACCCTCCAAAGTGGTATCAGCACTAGTAGCGTAGTTGATGGGGGGCATAGTAGTAAGAGAAGAATGGCGCAAGATTTCGTTAATACAAGCTTCGATGAATGGTAATTTACCACGATGTTCTAAGCGTGGTTGTTGTTCTCTACCAACTACTTCATCCAGTTCTTTTTGGATTTGAGTCTGAATATCTGGGTGAGTAATCATGTAAAGCAAACCCCAGCGTAATATAAAACTGGGAAGTCCTCCACCAGCTCCCGCAAACTGCATCAATGATCCATTAACAATGTCATTGTCGCCTAACCCAAGCTCGTTTCTATCTGACTCAGTTAGTTCGCTACTAGCTTGTAAAAGTCCATCGGTAACGTCTTGCAAATTCTCTGGATCAAAGGACTCTCGATGCTGTTCTACGTTTTTGGAAACATACTTTTCCAGTGCAGCTAAACCTTTGAGAAACTTCGGTACTATGGTCGCACGGGATAATTTGAAGATAAGTTGCCAAAATCCTGGGACAAACTCTAATTTAACCCCCTCGATAACGCAGGGAATATACCTTAAACCATACGCATATTCAGTAAATACAGTATCCTTTTTGACATCCTCAATACTAAGTTTTTTATTAAAGATTAGTCTTTGGATAAAATTTGAGGTGGCTAGAGGTACATATAAATCAGGGTCAACAGGTTGGCTGCCAAATTTTAAGAGCGTATTTGCCAAGTCTTCTGCTTGTTCAACAGCCCAACTTTCAAGACTGTCTGATTGTTTCACCACAAACGTATGCATGGCTTTACCTACAATACTATGGTGTTTTTTCCAGTTCTCACCACTCTTCAGTTCCAGAAAGTGACGTTGAGGTGGTTGCTGAAAGACATCAAAATCTGCCCTAGCGTTAAAGCTATCCGACTGCTTTAATAAAGCTTCTTTGACAGTCTCAAGCTTATTTAATACAACTAACTTTTTACCACTTACGGAAAGCTGAAAGATATTACCGTACTTTTTGCCGAGTTGATACAATTTTATATGTAAGTGCTTACTGAAAAAAGGCAACATATCGACAAAAGGTAGTGGAGGCGGTCCTGGAAGAGCAATCTTGTTTATGTTTAACTTTAGGTCGGCTGATTGTTGTAAAACCATAACTACTTTCGGGAGCTAAATAGGGAACAGGTATTCTAAACAAAAAGGATTATCAACAGATAAGGTGGGTAAAATCAGACAGATGAAACCCTAGAAACTGCCACAGAAGAGGAATTTTGACCATCTTTAAGACCAAAAAAGCCAAATTTGGGGATTAGAGACTTGAAGGCATAAATCAAACGCCCTTTTAGACCAGCTTTGACAATATGAGTAGGTTTACTCACAGGTAGTTTCATCAGCAGCTTTTGAGCCAAGGATTTCTTATTGCCAGGACCTCGCAGTCGAAACTGGGTAGCCTGGGTAGCACCATATACCATACGTAGCCAGATGCGGGGGTGTAAGAAAAAGTACTTCCACAATGGTGGTTCGCAACCTATCAAACCAGCCATGTCATCCATGTAGCGATGATAATCCACCAAGCTACGGACTCGGTGAGCATTATGCTCGAACTGCTCTAAGTAATTAACTCGATCTACACAGGTAACTCTCTCCATTTGTGCAGGTTCAGGAAGGGTTTTTTCTTCAGTACATATCGACGCAAACAACCGCGCTTGCATTTCCATAATGGGAAACTGGCTTCCGAAGCTAGGTCTTGCCCAGCCAATCCAAACTATTTTGTCCCGATACTTGGGATGGAACATATGTTTGTAAAGACTGCGGGGATCAGTTTCCCTGAGTTGCTCTGGAAGGAAAGGCACATAGTTTTTGTAGCCGGTAGAAAAGACGATGTGATCTATATCTGATAGAATTTCTCCATCTGCGGTAATTAATGTCCTTCCGCCATCTTCCACTTTCACTATTTCACCAACAACTTTACAGCCGTGATGCACTATCGCTTTGGGTAATGAGAAAGTTTTAGTTCCATAGATTCCCCAGACACGCTTTCGAGCCTTAATCTTTTTGTTGAGTTCGACTGCCGTAGCATGAACTGGATCATTCTGGCTCAACTCGGCTTCATCTATAGCTTCACTTAAAGCTGCTCCATAATCGCGAGGAAGACCCCACACGCCCCGATGGGTTGAAATGTCGGCAGCGTATATACCTCTTTTGCGTGGTGCTACCCAGCCTGTGGTTTCACGAAGGCTCACCCAGCAATTGTTCCCTACGCGGGATGCTTCTAGTGCTACGTCAGAACCAGACTCGCCTCCTCCGACTACTAACACGTTCTTGCCTAACATATTGTCAGCGTTACGGTAGTCTTTGGAATGGGAGTACTCAACGTCAGTTAATAATTCCTTCCAAGCTGGATACTTAGGAATAGTGTTGTTACCAATTGCCAGTGCTATCCGTTTTGAGAGCAAAGTCTCTCCAGATGCTAGCTCAACCTGCCAGCCTTCACTGCCTTGTGGAACTACAGCCACTACTTTAGAGTTAAAACGGATGCGATCAAGAACCCCAAAATGTTTGGCGTACCTCTTCCAGTAATCAACTGCTTCTTTCTTAGTCCAGAATTTGTGCTGGTTTCCATCGCCGATCCAAAAATCCGAAAACATACTCATGGTGGCAGAGGAAGTCAATATTAAACTGTCATAAGTATTAGCAAAAACCCCTCCTACATCCTTAGCTTGTTCCAAACAAACAACCTCGCGCAGACCTTGCTCAAGTAATTCTTTTGTACAAACCAGACCTCCGGGTCCTGCTCCAATCACAATGCAATCTAACATGGGAATTTACCTCTTTATTACTAAGTTACTTACTAGACCGATTTAAGAAAGTGCTTCAACCGATTATGTTGAATTTTTTTGACTCTCAATATATTAGTTATCCTTGGCTGTCTAGTATCTATCTTTGATATTAATATTAGCTTGTTTCTTAGTATCTTAATCTCATAAAACTCATTCTAAAACTCATAAAAAAACTCATAAAAAAAGTCTGGTTTTATTATCTGGTCATATTATCCAATTATTAGCTTTAGAAAATAACAGTAAATCCCAGGAAAAAATCAGGCTTAATATCTTTGTGGATAATATGACCAGGACTTCGTCCTATGGTGTGAGGGCAGAGGGCATCGGCGTGACGGGTTACAAAAAAATATGACTTGCGTTGGACAGTCTTGGATAAATTGCCCTTCTATCTTCTGCCTTCGTTTGACCAGAGTGAAGATAAGCTCAAATTTCAGGGTGTTTGAGGGCAAACAAGAGAAATTAATTATTTCCAAGCAAATCTGCAATTAATAATTTTAAAGATTCATCGTCAACTTTATTTGGGATTTTGGATTTCCTTAAAAGAAGGAAGCGAGCGGTATTGTTGATTAAAAAATTACTTTATTATTGATTTTATGAACCACAAATGTGCGTATTTTCCTCAAAAAAAGTCACAAATTCGTGACCGTCTATAATCGTTTTGCTTCAATCCAAAATCCAAAATCGGGCGGGTCAAATTCTTCTTGGGAAATTACTAAACTATTTTCAGATCTCTGCAAATCATAGACTTTAATAACTCCGTAATGATTCAGCTACAAGGTAGCTTTTGTGTAAAGGAAATGTTGCTCTTGCTTGTTCGTAAAATACCGCCGATATAATTCACAACCTGCGATCGCTTGCTCTCCTAATTGCTTAATTACCCCCATACCATTTAGCTTGTAAGCCTGGACGGGAAGCTCAGAAAACAGGTTTAGTGGCATTCAGAACGGTTTTAAGAGCTTGTGCTATTCAGGCTGTTTTTTTTAATGTTGCGCAATGACGCTGCAAATGATGAGAGTAAATTCCGCTAGCAGTGGGAGCAGTTTCTAGCAGTTGCAACAGACTTATCTCCCTCCGACTAAGATGATAGAGTGCTAGGTTTACCAGTGCGGGATGTCCTCCTACCACAGACATTAGTTGTCTGGCTTCTTCCCCATCTGCCCAATCAAGTCCGTAGCGTTGGGCTAACTGCTGCACCTCTTCCTGGCTGAATTCGTCTATCTGAATCGGCAGCCCCACATTTAATAGGGACTGGTTCAACTTTAGAGGAGCATAAATTTCCGTTGAGTGAACCACGATCAGACGAAGCTTTTGCCAGATGGGCAGTCTTTTCCCTTCTTCGTACCAAGAACGTAATAAAGCTAGAAAATCTTTTGCGGTTTGGGGATGCTCAAAAATCTGACTCACTTCATCTAAAGCCAAGACGAGGGGAGTATTAATTGACTCTAGTAGATAGTCTTGGAAATAAAGGGTAGAGCTAATTTTGCTTCCCAAATCTTCATCCCAATAATCATCTAATTTTGGTTCAAGCTCAAGTAGGCGGGTGGTGTTGGCACACAGCCAGCGCAGAAATTGATTCAAATTGCTCAAGATTGCTTGGTCAACTTGCTCCAGGTTCAAGCTGACAGTGCGATAGCCCTGGCGGTTCCCATAGTCAAGAATCCTCAGCAGAAGTGAGGTTTTGCCCATTTCTCTAGGAGCTTTAATCTTGATTAACGCTCCTGGTTTCCTGATTTCTTGATAAACTTGCTTCTCAATGGAAGAGCGTTCCAGATAACAAAAAGAGTCGAGAGGGACTGAGCCACTGGGGTAGCAAGGTGAGGTATCCTGGTTAACATCCTGGGGAAATTCCGCCTGATGTTGCCTCAAAGGTTTTGTCTCTGGGGCTGCTTGAGTGGTGGCATAAGACTCCAGCAGCACCCGACAGTTTTTCTTGCTCACCCGCTGACCAATGACCTTGGAGAGTCGCTGATACAATTCTGGGGCAACGACATTGGTAAAGTAGCCGGGACTATAACCAGCCTCTATCGCAATTTGCGTATAAGTTCTATACTGCCAAATGCCCTGCATAATAAGAATTTCTGTGGAATTAAGGGGGCGATTTTGGCTCTGAATTAGCTGGCGGTCAACAATCTTAAGGAGATAATCTAGGTTCATCATAAACAAAGGTGTGAGTTAAATTTTTAGTTAGTTGATTGAAACACAAGCTTACACAAGGTGGAAAAATCTGACCCACTATGTAATTAATTAGGATTAAAATGAGCGATTAATGCAAAAGATCATTGGCTAATACCAATTTCAAAAATTACTGCTACACCTATTTCGACCTGTCCAGAGCATCTGGAGCGTCTGGAGCAGAGCGTCATACAGAACCCAAACTTGAATCGAAATGGTATAACTTGTGTGTATTAAAATAGAGAATAGGGAAAAAGTAGGGAAAAAATTACACCATTTCTCAAAAGTAACAATAGACTTGAGTTCGGGCAAAGGCAATAGGGCTGGAAGGACACATCATTACAAATTCGATCTAGACACGGTTCAATACCTAGATATATTAAGTCCCCTTTCAGGGGCAATAGGTAATAGATCAAATAAGGGTTTGATGATTTTTTCTTAATAAAAACAAACTTTCTACCTATTTAGCTAGCGGGCAAGAATTGGTATTAGCTATGACATCAAAGCAAAACCCCTATTCAAAATTAATAGACTAATATCTATAATCTTGATTGTAGGGGTAATTCACCTACTAAAAACCTATACAATCTTATATATACAGGGTCGGGACATCGGTGACTTCCCATTAATACTATTTGATTGGCTACTGGCAATAGAATGGCAATTAAGCCGTCTCATCAATATCTCTACTGACAAGATTACCCTGGGGTTTTCGTCCAACCAAAAAGGTGTCTTATTAAGTAAGACTATGACGGTTCAATCCAAGGCGTCTCCCCTGTCATAAACATCGTTGGCGATGTCTCTATATTCTACACCTATTGAGTT
>JASJCP010000160.1 GCA_030065935.1 Xenococcaceae cyanobacterium MO_167.B27 | reverse complement strand
AAAAGAGCCAATTTTGCTCTGGTTGCTTATGAGAATTTATCAAACAAATTGGAGAGAGACTCATTACTTTCAGATTTTCAATCAGCCAATAGAGCTTTAAAATTTCAGTATTCTGAAAAAATCAATGCTGAGATAAATGGGGCAGCAAGCCAAATCATGGCAGAAATTATCTCAGAGCTTGAAGCTAAGTCCTCTCATGTAGTAGGAACAGATACTATACTCTATAATCTTATTCAAAGTTTACAAGCTTCGATTGCCGATAATTCCCCATTACCAGATTTGTCTTGGTCTGAAGAAGAGATAGCCAGACTAAAGATTAAATCTATTCGTAATGAATTAGAGAAAGAGATAGGGAAACCTCTCGTATCTTGGTGTAAATTATCTCCCTCTGAACATGAGATAATCTACGGTAAACTGCTAGAATATGCGCGTAATTTAGCTTTAAAGCTAATTTTAGAGCAGTATTAATAAGAATATTAATATTTTCATAACATTTTTTTTGAAATGAACGACAATAAAAGTGAACTTTACCAAAAATGTCTTAATCCTGATTGTGCTTTTGAGGGGAATTCACCAAATGCTACTTTATGTCAGGTTTGTGGGACTCCCCTCAATGAGCTTTATGTGTCTTTTGATAGACACATAAAGGAAGCCACAAAAAAGAAAAAGGATTGGAGCAAAACTTTTTTCAAAAAAATAAATCAAAATTTTGACTTTGTCGTAATATGTGGGCTATTGCTTATTGTTCCTGCTTCATACTTATACTCAGTGAGAGATAAACCCTCATCAACTGTTATCCCCCCTGAATCAGTCTCCCCATCCCAATCAACAGATATCAAAATTTATCCCACGATTAAAGAGGTAGCAGAAGTTCCTGCGGGGATTTTCACTTATGGCGGGTCGATTTGCTTTGCTGCCCTAGCGCGTGAGGGATTAAACGAAGCGATTTCAACCGCTCACCCACAATTTCAACTGAGATATGTTGAACCCAGAAGTAATCCTGGTTGTACTGGGGGAGTTGAGATGTTATTAAATCAAGACCTCAGCTTTGCTCAAAATGCTTTGCCTGTAACTGTTGAAGAGTTAAACGAAGCAAACCGCAGAGGAAAAGAACTAGAATCGATACCAGTTGCCAAAGATGGAATAGTCTTTTACGTAAACAAAACCAACAGAATCAAATCCCTGTCCCTAGAAGAAGTACGGGATATTTATCTTGGCAAAATCACAAACTGGCGAGAAGTAGGAGGGGCTAATTTACCGATAAATGTTGTTAGTTTAGACCCAGAAACTAATCAAGACTTACAACCAGTGATGGGAGAAGACGGTGTACATCTCCCAAAGAAAGTCAAAATAGTAAGAGATTATACTAGTGCTATCCGACAAGTAGCCAGCACCCCTGGAGCTATTTCTTATGCTTCTAGCGCGATAATGTTAGGTCAAAGCTCGATTCGTCCCATTGCTTTGAGCAAGAACTCTGAGACTGTTCCTTTTTCTGCTCTAAAAAATGATGGGACGGTCAATTTACAAGCGTTTGACCGTGATAACTATCCTCTAACCAGGGAACTATATGTTGTTATTAGAAGAGACGGAACAGTAAATGAAAAGGCGGGGGTAGCTTATGCTAATTTTTTGGTGAGTAATGAGGGGCAAACTCTTGTCAGGAAAGCGGGATTTGTGCCTATTTATCAAGCTCCCTTCGGGAAGCTCAAGTAGCTTTTTAGCAAGTAGCGAGTAGCAAGTAGCTTTCTATGTACTCGCCACGTTGGTCCATTGCCTCTCCTTTTAAGGAGAAAAACAATAAATAATATTGAAGAGAGAACGCTCTTCGGAATCTTCAATCAATCGATTGTGAATCCTCTTGTCTAAAAGAAGAGCTTATTACTTGCTACTTTCTACTTGCTACTTGCTACTTATGAAGGGGAAAATCGAGAATAAATTTACTTCCTTCTCCCTCTTTTGTTTCTACTGTGATATTTCCACCGTGCCGAGCCATTGTTTCGGATGCTAAGGACAATCCTAGTCCTTGACCTTGATTTAAGGCTCTAGAACTTTGGAAAGGAATAAATATTTTCTCGGCTAATTCTCTAGACATCCCTATTCCGTTATCTTGGACAACAATTTTAATTTGTTTGTTTTCTAGTAATGTTTGAATAGTAAGGATGCCTGAGTGTGAGGGGGATTGGTTGATTTTATCTTTGATTGCGTAATAAGCGTTATCGATTAAGTTTTCTATAACCTTCTCAAATGCTTTGGGGTTGATGTGAGCCAACTGAATTTGTGAATCGTAGTTTTCTTGGAGTTTAACTTGTAAATTATATTGAGATTGTTTAACAGAGATTGTTCTATGGGTTGTGGCTTGAATGAAGTCATTAAGAGGGATAGACTCAAGGGGAAAAACGTTATTATTTTCTAGGGCGAGATTGAGGTATTGTTGAGCATTTTGTCTTTGACGATTTAGCTCATTTGTTTGAATCAATAAAGCATCTATAGTATTTTTTAGAAGAGTAGCAGTCCGCTCACCGAATTCTTCTTCCAGTTGAGCAAGAAGCAAAGGGAGGTTTTTGGTTGAGCATAGCTCAGAGCAAATAGACTGAGCGAATTTTCCATTGCTTATAATGGAGTTCAGAGAATTCTGAATAGTATGGTTTAAATCTTTGATGAGTAATTTATATTCCTTATTAGTTTGTTGAACTTTTTTGAGAAGTCGTTTATTTTCCTCATTACTCTGCTTGATTGAAGAGATGTAAATCACAAGAATAACGCTCACAGGAGTTATTAACGAGCCTAATAGAGAAGGAACAATGGGAATCCAATAGCCAAAAGAAAAAGCAATAAGAGAGGATATTGTCAAGCCACTAATAATTACAAATGCACCGATTGCGGTCATTGTAACAATAGTTCCTGGGCTAAAACGGCGGAATTTTTCGGCAACTATTGTAATGCCCCCTACTGTAAGCAGGAGTATTATTATTTCAACCTCTTCTGGAATTGGTTTAATTAAAGGTCTTCCATCTTTGGCTGCACTAATGATGGAGCTAGCAATTTGCGCGTGGATATAAACTCCATTGGTGATACGAGAAGAGTTCCAACGATTAAGAGGGATACGATGTTTATCGGAAGAAGAAGCTGAAGTATTGCCAATCAGGACAATCTTATCGTGAAATATATCTGGTGGAATATTACCTGTAGCAACATCACTTACATTTACCGTTAGGAAGCTGGGTTCTCCTTTGCGCCAATTAACATTTATCAGAAGTCCATCTTCATCTTTGATATAGCTACCATCCAATTTTTTTAAAGGATTGAGGATAACCTCTGATTTGGTTTGGGGAGATATAAAAATTATTGCATTATTACTTTCAACTTGAACTATGGAGAATCCCTCGTCAATCAGATATTTAGATGCTAAAGCTAATCCCATTCCAACAACTCCAGCAGGATTGCCTTTTTCATCTTCCTGGGGAAAAAGAAAAGCTCGTCGAATAGTCCCATCAACATCTTCTTTTAAGTCACCAGCACTAGTTTGTTCTTTTTCCTTGAGAGAATTAGGAGGGTCAACTAAAGGAGGTAAAACTTTTTCGATCCCTGTTAGATTGGGCGTAGATTCAAAGATTTTTACTAGTCGTTGGTAAGCTTGTTTATTTTGCTCATCCGATAAGGATTTGGAGGAGACAGGAACATCTCTAACAATATCTAATCCAATAGCCCTCGGTTTGTCCGCTTTAATTCGCTCTAATAGAATAGAGAGTGTATTGTCGGACATTGTCCCTTCTTCAGTCATCTGAATATCCGCCTCATCCCAAGCAACGATGACAACACGGTCATCTATGGGTTCATTGGGACGCAGAAAGAATAAAAAATCGTAGGCTGTCAACTCTAATAACTGCAACCCACCTAAAGAACGTAAAATTGTGATGAGAAAAATTATACCAATCGAAGTGAAAAATACTCCTTTGGGAGTATTTTTAGGAAAATATTTAAACAAATGCACTTGTTCTATTCAAATTTTAAAAGGATTTAAAGTTCTCAATTGTTCGAGTCAAACTTTAGCTCAAAATCATCAAGATTCAGGAACTTGATAGCATCATACCACATACTTTCTTTGGCATAAATTTGTGCTTTTTCTTTATCCGAATGAGCATTTTGAATTTTTTGCACTAGTTCTGGGGAAGGAGGGACGTATTTGACCGATGCCCTTAAAACTTCTCTGAAATTTTCTGGAGTGTTAGAGCAAGGAATAGCGATAGTCCAAACATAATTTTTACCTGCTTTTAATTTAATTTCTGGGGGTAAGGTTATTTTATAGTACCCCTCTTCATTAACCTTGATAGTTTGTTCCACTAAAGGCTCTATTACATCCAGGTCAACAAAAGTAAAAATTAAAGGGAGAGTTGCAGCCCCTTCGGAGTAAAAGTAGAAAGAGGGATTAGATGATGCTGTTAGATGAACAACTTTTTCAGAGGGAACAACTAAATCCAAAGAATTGTCACCTAGAGGATTTACGCAATAAGAGCGTGATGCTCCCAGTGTTGTAGAATTGTTTTGATATACTTTTTTAGGATTCTTCGATACTTTATAACCAGGCAACCACCTATTACTTGCCAAAGCTGGCAGAGTCCCTACAAGTAATAGGCTGGTAATCAAAATAGTTTTGGGGAAATTCATATTTATACAAAGATTTTATTAGTTAATGAACAATTTTTGATTGGGAAATCAATACATATTCTCAAATCACTTTACATTAAAACTGTCGTAAAAATGCCATTAATTAAATATTTTTTGACTAGGAAACCGTTTTTTATCTCTTTGTTATTAGTATTATTTATTGCCCCTTCTGGTCAAGCAGAAAAAAGAACGATAATGAGAGAAAGTACAACTGCGGAATATCAATCCAATCTAGGTGCATATTACTGGCAAAAAGGAGATTATCATCAGGCGATAGATGCTTGGGAGGTTGAAGCTGAGATATATCGTTCTCTTGGATTACCCAATTCTGAAGCATTAGCCAACTTAAAGATTGCTCAAACTTATATAAGTTTGGGGAAGTTAGAGATAGCCACTTTCATGCTTAGAAAATTACTTAGATCAGTTAGAGAACCTTCAATAGAAGCACGAATTTGGAATCAGTTAGGGATTGCTTACTCTAGAAATGGTGAAAATGAATCTGCAATTTCAGCTTACAAAAAAAGTCTTGAGAAAGAAAAAAACTTAAAAATTTTCAATAATTTAGCGGAAGCAGAGCGAAAGCGAGCAATAATGGCTCAATTGCTCTCTATTAGTGCCAGCAAAAAGGAAGAAACCCAAAAATATCTAAACCAAGCTAAAATCCATCAGGAATCGGCGATATTTTATGCTCAGTCAGCTTTACATAAGAGTGATGTCGGAGATTCTCCGTCAGATGAACTTATAGCTTTAATTCAATGGGCTGAACTATCACCAACAGGACTAGATGTTGAACAACTAGAGCGAGGAAGAAGGATATTAGCTAATCTGCCCAATTCCAGAACTAAAGTTTATTTGGGGATCAATTGGGCGAAACTGGATAGAAAGCATACTACTCATTGGTTATCCCAATCTGCATTAGTAGCAAAAAAGACGGGAGACGCGATCGCTGAAAGTTATGCTCTTCTGGAGTTGGGTCTATTGGCTGAAAAGTCGGGTAATCTACAAATGGCTCAAGATTACGCCTATAATGCGAGCTTATTGGCACAGTCAGAATTTGCTATGGATAGTCTATATCGTTCTCAATGGCTGGCTGCCAGAATTCATGAAAGAACAGGAAATAGAGATGGAGCAATTTCTAGTTATCGTAACGCTATTAGTTCTTATGGCAATTTGAGTTCAAGTTTCGAGCATATCGATGTAGAACGCCGAATTAATTTCAAGCAGGAAATAGAGGCGATGTATCGGAATTATCTGGAATTGCTGCATTCAACGAGTGAATATAGTCAGTCTAAGATGGAATCCGCTCTTTATGTCTCATCTTTGCTACGACTGGAGGAACTAAGAAATTACTTTGGGGATAACTGTATTGAAATCTCAGGAGAAATATCTGAATTTAAGAATGTTCTTGCCGAAAAAAACGCAGTAATGATTTCCTCAATTATTCTGGAAAATCAGACTCACTTCTATCTCCAGTTACCTGATGGCACGCTACACCATAGCAAGGCTGATTTGAGTGATGAAGAAATTAATAAAATAGTTAGTTCCTGGTATGAAACCCTCAAACAAGGAAACGGCATTCAATACAAAAAAGGTTCTCTTTTGCTATATGATTTAATTATTCGTCCATTTGAAGAAGAATTAGATAGAATCGATCCTGATACCATAGTGTTTGTTCACGATGGAATTCTTCGTAATGTACCTCCTGCTGCACTTCATGATGGAGAAAAATATTTGGCTGAAAAATGGGCAAGCGTTTCTTCTCTAGGCTTTAATTTTCGGGCTGTACCGTCTTCACCTCAATCAGAGGTAGCAGCTTTCGGATTGTCTGTTGAACGTGATGGTTGGTCTCCTTTGACGTTTGTGCCAATTGAAATTGAAAACGTAACAAAAGTTGTAAAAGGTAAGAAATTTCTTGATAACGATTTCACTACGGATGTTTTTCAAAAACAGATAACTCAAGAGAGATATTCCATAGTACATTTAGCTACCCACGGTTATTTCGGTGGAGTTGCGGAAAATTCTTTTATTCTTGCTTATGATAAACCCTTAAATGCTATTGAAATCAAAGATGTCCTAATTAATAGCCAAGCCAATATTGATTTACTCGTATTTTCTGCTTGTGAAACAGCTATTGGAAGCAATAGTTCTGCTTTAGGATTAGCGGGAGTAGCTAAAAGAAGCGGAGCTAATACAGTACTGGGAAGTTATTGGGCAGTAAAAGATTCGGCTCAGGCGGAATTGATGAAGGATTTTTATTTTCTAGTTAAGAAGAAAAAACTCTCCCCAGCAGAGGCAGTTCGCCAGATTCAAATTAAACAAATCCAACAAGACGCTTTCGCAGATATTTGGGCTGCGCTTAACTTGATTGGGGATTGGTAGAGTAGCCACTAGCGACTAGCAACTAGCAACTAGCATTCTGAAGTGTGAGCCTTTCTCAGAGACAGCGACCCGCGGAAGCGGTTGCTGATAGCACCGCCTATTTTTTTAGTTCTTCTTCGATTTCGTCCGCTTCGGTAACTTGCGGTTTACAAATTAGCTGTTCCGCAGTTTGAGAAGTGATTTCTGCGACAAAATAAACATCACCATTTTCATCGATTCTGACGGCATTAGAATTGATGATGGGATCGCCTTCTTTCCAAACGGGAAAATCCCAACCAGATGGTTCTTCTTCTTCTTCGGGAGGGACAAACCCAGGTGTGGGGACATATATTTGAGAGTCAAAGTGTTCTGGGCTTTCTGGATATCCAGAACGTCCAGTATAAACTATGGGATTGTTGCCCGCGTTGCCCCAACATTGATTATCAAATTTCGGTTCGACGGATTCAATCTCAGGTTCTTGCAGGGCAGCAATGGGGTCTTGGATATTAGTTTGAGGATTGGTGATAGTCACAGTTCCGTCTTCTCCAAATTCAGAACTAGCATCTGCATCAGAAGTGCCATTGTTAGGTACAGCTTCTCTCTCTTCAATGCCCAATAAAGCATTAGCGTCAATCAAAATATTGCCACCATTACCCTGAACAGCCCTAGCAGTAACATCGCTGTCGTTAACCGCTAGGAAAGTGTCAGAGAATATGGTGACATTCCCTCCATTTCCGTCTCCTCCTAATGCCGAAGCTGAGATATTGCTGTTGTTGAAGATTCTGATTTGGTCTGCATCGAGGGTGATATTGCCACCATTTCCCGAATCGGAACGGGCATTGATATCGCTTTGGTTGAGAGAGATCCTGTCAGCGTTGATAGTTATGTCTCCTCCTCTACTCAATTCTCCTGCATCTGTGCTGATTAAGCTGTTGTTTTCAAGTGAGACGCGATCGCTATTTAGGATAATACTACCGCCTTCTCCAGAGAAAGTAGAAGCTGTTATGCTGCCAGCTTCAGAAAGATTAATAGAGTCAGCGTTGATTTGAATACTACCTCCATCTCCTGTACCTTGATTGCGAACAGTAATTTCTCCCCCATTGACAATTTCTAATTTTGAAGAATTAAAAGTTATTTTCCCTGCATTTCCCGTTAAATCTGTATCCAAGCCAATTAACCGACTTACTTCTGGAAGAGGCTCGTCTGCTGATGAAGTAACAGAAGAACCGTCGATTATCGCTGAATCGGTTACGTTAATGAATAATTCTCCTGCATTTCCATCAGCAAAAGTAGAAGAATCAATTGTTGAATTAGTTTGAATTATTAGCTGATTGGTATTAAGAATAATTGAGCCAGCATCGCCAGAGCCAAAAGTAGCAGAAGATATTGCAGTTTGTGTCCCAGGATCAGAATTAGTTTGACCAATTAATTGGGTAATATCTGAAATATTAAGCGTAATATTTCCTCCCAGACCTTCACTGTTAATGACAGACGTGAGAATTGTCCCTCTATCTTGAAGTAAAAGCGAGGGTGCTTCTATTGTAAGATTGCCTCCTTGACCACTACCTCCAGTATTAGAAGCTATTGAGCTAAAAAGTTGAGGAGATAGTGGGCTAAACCCAATTATCTCTACTTTCTCGTGGCTTTGAATATTTAAATTTCCACCGTTACCCTGACCAATAGTAGCTGTCGCAAGATTGGCACCCCTAGTAACGCTTAATTTTTGAGTATTTATCTCAATATTACCTCCATCACCAATATTGGAGGCTGATGTCGATATTATTGCGCCATCACTCAATAGTAATTGAGGAGTAGATATCTTCATATCTGCTCCTCTACCGCCAGAAATAGTTTCGCTGTATATACCGCTGCGGATTGACAAAGTTGTAGTTGATCCAATAATCTCCAAAGACTCAGAAGCATTAATTGTTATATCTTGACTGGCCTGACTTGCTTGATTTTGAAGCCAGATTATTGAACCGTCTGAAAACTTAATATTTGCTCCAGTAGCTTGAACAGAACCAATACCAACACCACTGGTATTAACTAATGATTTGGAGAGTAATTCTATATCTTGAAAGTCGGTTATATTAGAGTAATCAAAAACCAAATCGGCAGAATTAGAATTTCCACCCAAAGAAACTGTGCCACTGTCAACACTACCTAATTCGATTCTCCCCCCTTCTGCGGTTAAAATACCTCCATTTAAAATTATTCCGTTTCCTATAAACCCAAGTAAGCGATTTTGTGGTACTTGAAGACCATTATTCGGGTTAGAACTACCCTGTTGGAGTGGGGCGAAAATAGGATCGATGAGGTTATGTCCTTGACCATTGATGGTAATACTACCATTATTACCTTCTAAACCTAGCCCGATGGGCGCATTCCAGGTGAGAAGGGGTTTTTCATCACTACGAGCCGAAAAAGTGTTACCGTCTGCAAAATTAACTCTATCTGCTGTAGTAGCAATAAATGAACCACCAACATCTAACCGCGCATTCTCCCCAAAGACAATGCCGTTAGGATTGATAAAAAACAGATTGGCACTCCCTTCAACTCCCAAAGTCCCCAGGATTTCAGAAATATTGCTACCACTCACTCGACTAAAAATATTGGAAATCCCGTCTGGGTTTGCAAAATAGACTTCTAGTCCTTCGCCAATTTGAAATTCTTGAAAACTGTGAAATAAGTTACTACCTCTTGTTGCACCACCTTCTATAATATTGCGTAATTCATTAACCGAATTGATTACAGAACTTTCTGCTCCTAATGTGTTATCTGGAATAACTTGTGATTGAGCTTTTTGCCCAACTTGACTTAAAAAGAACACGAATAAGAATAGACAAATTTTTGATTTTTGCATTTTTGCTAGTCGCCTTAATTTTTTGTTGTAATCAAGATGAACCATAAACGATTATTGACCAAAATTACTCTTGATTAGTTAACAATACTTTACTCTCCATAAATTCTCTATAATTGTTATTGTGTAATAATCGAGGCATTTTAAACTGAGATTTCCCAGATATTGTTGAAATAATTTTATTTTTAAGCAAGTTAAAAGTGTTATTTTCAACTACTTTTATTTCTGGATAACCAATAGTATTATATTTTCTTAGATTGCAATAAAGTACATTTTTCTGAGAGATAAATTCTTCTAATTTTATAGTAAATCCTTTTAAATCAACTTCAGATTTAACAAAGTTAGATAATTCTACGTAGATAATATATCTCATAGGAGAATTAATGGTTATTGATGTAGTGTAATCAATTAATTCATAACCGCTTTCAAGACTTTTAACTGCTTTTTTAAGAGCAGTTAAAATAGTATTTTCTGAGACTTTTTCTCCAGCTACATTTAGCAAAGAACCTCGACGATACAAAAATTCCACAATTGGACTTTGATTATAGTAACCAACACATTTAATAATATCTCCCATTCTATATCTATAAAGTCCTGCTATTGTCGTAACGACAATTTCATAACTGTCACCAATAACAAGAGAAGTTAGTTGAAGGGTATTAGGGGTATTTATACTAATTTGTCCAACAGGAATAAACTCAAAAAATGCAGAATGGGGAGTAATGACATAAGCGGGAGTTTCTCTTTCTGGTTCTAGATTTATTCCTATCCATGCTTCAGAAGCTCCAAAACTACCAGAGTAGATAGGAATATCCCCAGTATAAAACGTTAATCTTTCCTTATATAATTCCATAGAACCAGTTGTAATACATTGCAGATATGATAAGTTAGACCAAATTCTCGGTAAAATCTGCTTAAAACCTTTTACGAATTCAATTTTAAGGGCTAATGCTCTTTCAGGATTAGGCTTGAGCAAATTTTCCAGTTCGTTTCTTATAGATACATCTAACTTTAAATTTTTGTTGATTCGTCCATAACTAAGATCGTCTAACAAACACTCCCACTCTTTTTCCAAAACCTGTAAGGCTTCTAAGATATTGGAAGCAAAATTTGCACTTATATAAAAGATTTCTGGTTGAGATAAAGCAAAAAGCCAATGGCAATAATAGGCAGCTTTTGAATCTTCAATTAAAAAGATAGAAGCAGGACTACAAAAATATAAACTAGTAATTTTTTGTAAAAACTTAGATTGTCTTCCTCCACTACTACCTCCACCTTTAGGAATCCCACTAGGAGTATTTTCTAATGGGTAAGTATTAAATAATGCTAGTCCAAGACAATCACTATAGGTCTTGTCATTTAAATAATGGTTTCTTGTAATTTCCGTAGCAGCTAAAAAAGCTTTCTGTAAACTAAAAGCCAAGCTACTAGTTCTTGGTATTAGTTTGGAAGCTCCTGTTGTTCCTGATGTTTGTTGTAGTAAAATAATTGGTTCTGCTACTAATTGAGTATAATTCCCTGTCTCAGCTATATTCTCAACTATAGAGCGATAATGTTCATAAGTAGTTAAAGGGTGTGTGAGACGAAATTCATTAACCGTTTGAATCTTAGCAAAATTGTATTTTTTACCATAATCAGTATCTTTTTGGAAATCAAGAATACTAATTAAAAGTTTTTCTTGTACTTCTTGAGCTTTTATCGTATCATTTTGGAGGGATTTTAAATTTTCTTTTCCTAAAATTTCTAACAAAGATAATAATAAATTTTTTCCTGTTTTTCCCGATATTTCTAGTAAAAATACAAGACTTTCATTTCCAATACTTATTAAAACTTCAAATAAATTTTTTGAAAGAAATTCTATTATTTGCATTTTTTTTATTTACTAATTACTATTTTGTTTATTATCTGGAATCACCTGCGCTTCAGCAATTGCTGCACTGATACTAGCAAGAAACAGCAACGAAAAGATAGAGCGACCAAACAAGCGGTAACTTTTGTGAAGGGGCATATTGATTTTTCGGAAAAACTGCTTGGAAAAAGATATTTCTTACTTTTCCTGTAATGTTACCACTTTTGAGATGAAAATCAACCAACAAGCTGTAGTTCCCTTGGAATGTAGTATATTTTGCTGGAGGAATAGTATACGGGGTGAGTGCTGGTAGTCTCAGGAGGCGTAAGCGGATGTCTTGTAGTTCATTCCAAGCCCGAGTATTCGCAGATCAAGTAATCTCCAGGTTGCCAACCATAAGCAGCAAAAATTTTATCAATTACTGTTGCGCCAGGTATGTAAGTAGGATCATCATACAGCCTGTAAGCAGTATTTTGAGCTAGACCAGTATCTTTCCAAAATTGGTATCTAGTTTTATTTTTGGAATCTAGCAAGTTTTTGATTTTGTTTCTTACTGATACTGAAGTACTCATGGGTTGGGCAATGCAAGAACTGGTTATGTAGTTATTTCAATATTCTCACAATCATTATACTAACTTTTCCTTATACTTACTATTGCTTATACTTACGATTGTGAGTATAATAGAAAGAACAAAGGCGATCACCTTGCCGTCAAACATGAGCGATCGCCTTTGCCAAGACACCTTACAAAAAGGTAATAACACTATGCCACAAATAAGATTGGAGCTTCAAGAAGCTGCATTAGATTTCTCTGTAATTCTTCTGGGGGAAAACCCAGCTTCATCTTACAAAAAATCTCAAAATAAGGATGAGGAAGCTAGTTATGAAATTGATAGTGATAAAGACGATTGCAAAAGGAGTCTTTACCGCGTCTGGGATTGTAATAAGGATCATCGTCTTAATATCGGGACGTTCTACATGAACCAAGGTAAATGGTTAGCGAATCCTTATTACAAGAATCGCTCTTTACTTCGCCTTGATTATTCCCTATCTCGAACCTTTCAAAGCAATGAATTAGCCATACGCTATATCACACGCTGCTACGAAGGTTCAGTTAAATAACTAGTCATGTCTTGCCTCTGCACTTTCAGTAGTGCGGGGGTAATAGTTTTTGAGGATAAAGAATAATGATAGAAATATTCAAGTTTGAACATTACGAAGTTCGTTTTGTCGGAACAGCAACCGATCCTTGGTGGGTAGCAAAAGACATTTGCCAAATACTAGAAATAGGTAATTTGTCTCAAGCTTTATCTCGATTAGATGAAGATGAAAAAGGGTACATCATTTTAAATGACCCACTAGGAAATGAGAAAAAGTACAGAACTATAAATGAAAGTGGGCTTTATTCTTTAATACTTAGTTCAAGAAAACAAGTAGCTAAACCCTTTAAAAAATGGGTAACATCTTCTGTCTTGCCAGCTATCCGTAAAACAGGTCAATACTCAATTAATTCTACCACTCAACTAAGTCTAGAAACTACCCTCGCTCTAGCTAATTTTGCAGCATCTTCTGCCCAGAATGCGGGTGTATCAACAGCCCTAGTCGAATCTATCAAATTAGATTCGATAATGCAGTGTATGCCATTCGCCAAACCTTTGTTACTACCTCAGAAAAAAGCCATTGCTTCCGCCAACCCAATTGAAGAACATTTAACTCCCACGGAGATTGGCATTAGAGTAGCCCAAAAACTAGGAGTTTCAAAGATTTCGGCTCGTGCTGTTAACAAGAAGCTGCTATCCCTGAACTACCAAGTGTCTGTTACTAGACTCAAAAAATCTACTGGGAAAGAGATACACGACTATTATAAACCCACCCAAAAAACCATTGATGGTAACTATGGACATCTAGAGATGAGTACTTACCAAACTGGAGATGGTCATTCTACAAAATACCAACTCAGGTGGCGAAGTGGGATTATTGATGTTTTGGTGGATAACTGGCTCTAATGCTGAAGGCTTTGGTTCAGATGAGGGTAAAGGTATGATAATTGACCCTTTTCCCCTTCCTCTTTAAGCGAAATACGCAAGGTCACAATGTAGTTTATTAGTAGGATGTATTTGCTGATGTCGGATGATGTAATATCAATCGCTATAGTCACAGGAGAAGATATAGAACCTGCGGGGCTGCCAGTTTTAAAGGTTTATCGGAGCGGGAACACGTATATTTTAGACGAAGGGAAGAAACAGATAGAAAATGCGGTAATCGAAAGTATTAAACAACTTGGGGGACGAAGCACCACCTTACTTTTTCTTAGGGTCGAAATATTGCCCATAACATCAAGAGGAAGCATTCAAGATGCAGAGTAGGGAGTAGGGAAAGCGATCGCGTAGCGTTCTCTTGGACAGGCGATCAGCGAAGCTGCCACTGCGTGATCGCCCTTAATCAAATAATCTAGATGTACTATTTGCCGACAAATTGTAGGCAAATAGTGAAGTTATTTACCGAAAATCTAACAATAAATAACAAATTAATGAATCACTGGTATAGTATGGCTTATCCCCCATAACGCTATTCATAATCCCGCTTTCCGATACCGTTATTCTATGAGAGATATCCACCCTCAATACCACCTAGAAAGCTCTTTAACATCTAAAATTGAAAGACATTTTAGTACTGGTACTGATGTGCTTGAACAATTTTTAATCGATAAAAGAAACCCAAGGACTAGAAAAGCTTACTCGGATGATCTTAATGACTTTTTCAAGGCAACTACAGGAGATAATGCAACGAAAGATTCTGTATTAGAATTTTTGCACTTAGAGAGGTCATCCGCTATAACGGTAGTCCTCAACTACAAAGCTAAATTATTTGATAAGGGGTTATCAGAAGCTACGGTTAATAGGCGTTTGGCTGCAATTAAGAGTCTCTGTGCGATGGGTAGAAAGTTAGGGATTTGTCACTTTACCCTAGAGGATATTAAAGG
>JASJCP010000159.1 GCA_030065935.1 Xenococcaceae cyanobacterium MO_167.B27 | reverse complement strand
CTCGCATTCATCCGTGGAAAGGGGCTTTATTATATCTAGGATGAGACTTAAAGCTTATCGATTTTGTTTTTAAGCGGGATTCCACCGCTCACACGCTTCGTGTAGAGACGTGGGGCTTCTGCGAGATTAAGCTAAAAATTTAGAATCCCCCGACAGAGTCGGGGGGAGTAGATCAATTTATATTTTTTAATTCTGTTGTTTAGCTTATAACGATCGCTTTTCTTGACCGCGAGAGAGGCTTCCGGCTAGGAAGCCTCTCTAATCGCGGTGTTGACTTAAAATCTCTCTATAAGTTTATGTGTTTTTATAACAATTTTGCTAGAAGTTCCGTCAAAAACGATACTATTTATCATTGATCATTGATTATTCAGATCATTGAGTATAGAGCATAAACTCAAGATTATTAAAAATATGAACGCTACACAAGCATTTACCGAAGAAAATGGGATCAAACAGCAAGATTACTGTGTTTTTGGTTTAGCAACTTGTTTTGTGCAAGAAGAAGAAGGGGAAATTCACCAAGTAAAAATTATTGAGCCAATTCCTTCGGCTGCATTAGAAGCTATCATTCAAGGAATTCCTACTTCCTACGAGCTAGCTTATGCTACAACCCTAGGAGAGATTATCAAGGAAGATACTCCCACTATCCCTCAAGAATTTCCCGCCTCAACTCAACTTTGTGACAATTTTACGGAAAGAGCTTTAGCAGCTACTCGCACCTACAAAACTCGCCCCTCAGCAACCAAACACATTCCTATTGGGACCCTAAAACAAGATTTAAACTACTCTCTGGCAAAAAAAAGAGTGTTAAACTCTAGCACAGTGGTGCGGACAGAAGACAACGTTAAACAACATCAATATACTCATCAGGTACTTTAGCTTTGCAGCAATGAGGAATTAATTTCCTCATTATTCATCCTTCATCCCTTAAGATTTCTAAGCCTGGTCATCATACCCTGACATTTAATGTAAGCTAAAGAAATATAATAGAAGGTTGGGCATAAAGCCGATCGTTTACTAGGAGTTTGCGAGCCGTGGTAGTTCAGACTAATACAAATCTTGTCTATGAAGACAAAACCCAAGCTATTTCCAAAGAATTAATCCAAGCGACGCGAGAAAAAAGTAATATTTTCGCTCAGGTGCGGGAGCAGATGCGATGGGATGATAAACTTTTAGACTGGGCAATGAGCAACCCTGGTTTGCGAGTTCAAATGTTTCGCTTCATAGATACTGTTCCTGCATTACAGAGTAATAGTGAAATTGCTCGTCATCTTCAAGAGTACATGAGTGATGAAGCAGTAGAGTTACCCTCTGCACTAAAAGCAATTCTCAACTTTACGGATGCTAATTCTTTACCTGCTCAAACCGCAGCAGCAACTATTACCAAAGCAGTAGAAACCCTAGCTTATAAATATATTTCAGGAGAAAATATTGCAGAGGTAATTAAAGCTATTGAGCGCGTCCGCAAAGAAGGTATGGGCTTTACTATTGATTTGCTAGGAGAAGCCGTAATTACAGAGACAGAAGCCCAATCTTATTTAGAAAGATATAGTGAATTAATCCAGCAGCTAGCAGAAAGAGCCAAAACTTGGAAACGCCAAGAAGGATTAGATTTAGTTGATGGGGAAGAGTTAGCCCAAGTTCAAGTATCAGTTAAGCTGACCGCGTTTTATTCCCAGTTTGACCCCCTAGATCCTCAAGGAAGTAAAGAACAAGTTTGCGATCGCATTCGGTTACTATTAAGGAAAGCCCAAGAATTATCCGCCCAAGTTCATTTTGATATGGAACAGTATCATTATAAAGACTTGACTCTATCTATCCTCAAAGAATTATTATTAGAGCCAGAATTTAGCGATCGCACTGATATCGGGATTACCCTACAAGCTTATTTAAGAGACTCTTATCAAGACTTGCAAGATTTGATCGCATGGGGGAAACAACGGGGTAAACCTGTGACGGTGCGCCTAGTGAAAGGGGCTTATTGGGATAGTGAAACCATCAAAGCTCAACAAAATCACTGGCAACAGCCCGTATATAACAATAAAGCGGAGACAGACATCAATTTTGAACGAATGACCCGTTTATTGCTAGAAAATCATCAATATTTGTATGGTGCAATTGGAAGTCATAATGTGCGATCGCAAGCTGTAGCCTGTGCGGTAGCAGAAAGCTTAAACATCCCTTCCCGTAACTTTGAGATGCAGGTGTTATACGGAATGGGAGACAAACTGGCAAAAGCTTTAGTCAAACGGGGACATAGAGTTAGGGTATATGCACCCTACGGGAAGCTATTACCTGGAATGGCTTATTTAATTCGTCGGTTGTTGGAAAACACGGCTAATAGTTCCTTTTTAAGACAAAATTTAGCCGAAAAACCCATCGAAGAATTAATCGCACCCCCCGTTGTCGAAGCCAAAAAATCTCCTGCTGCTTCCAGTGATCAATTTAACAATGCTCCCGATACAGACTATGCAGACGCACCATTAAGAAATAAAGCTCAAGAAGCACTAGCAAAAGTCAAAACTTTACTGGGTAAAACCTATTTACCCCTGATTAATGGCGAATATCAGGAAACCACAGACTACATCGAATCAGTTAACCCCTCCGATACCAGTCAAATAGTGGGTAAAGTTGGTCAAATTGACCTAGAACAAGCAGAAAAGGCGATGGAGTCGGCAAAAGCAGCTTTTAATCAGTGGAAAAATACTCCTGCAACCGAAAGAGCCAATATAATCCGTAAAGCTGCCGATATTATGGAAGAGAGGCGACATGAATTAAACGCTTGGATCTGTTTAGAAGTAGGAAAAATTCTTCCTCAAGCAGATGGAGAAGTTTCCGAAGCCATCGACTTTTGTCGCTACTATGCAGACGAGATGGAAAGATTAGCAGAAGGTTATAACTATGATGTCCCAGGAGAAACAGATCGTTACTTCTATCAAGGTAAAGGAATTGCTGTAGTTATTTCCCCTTGGAACTTTCCTTTTGCGATCGCAACTGGCATGACAGTAGCAGTTTTAGTTACAGGAAATTGTACCCTACTCAAACCAGCAGCAACCTCTTCTATTGTCGCAGCTAAAATCACCGAAATTTTAGTCGCAGCAGGTATTCCACCAGGAGTCTTGCAATTTGTCCCTGGTAAAGGCTCTACTGTAGGAGAATATCTAGTACAACACAAAGATACCCATATAATTTCTTTTACAGGATCGAGAGAAATAGGTTGTCGCATCTACGCCCAAGCAGCTACCCTACAACCAGGACAAAAACACCTCAAAAAAGTCATTGCGGAGATGGGTGGGAAAAATGCCATCATCGTAGATGAAAGTGCCGACTTAGACCAGGCTGTAGTAGGAGTAGTTCAATCAGCTTTTCATTACACAGGACAAAAATGCTCCGCTTGTTCGAGGGTTATTGTCTTAGAAACAGTCTGGGATACCTTTGTCGAAAGACTCATCGAAGCTACTAAATCTCTCAAGGTAGGGAAAACAGACAACCCCAGTACTCAAATAGGACCTGTTATAGATAGTAATGCACGCGATCGCATTTTAGAACATATTGCCAAAGGTAAAACAGAAAGCACCCTTGCTTTAGAAATGGATATACCTGAAGGTGGTTATTTTGTTCCTCCTACCATCTTTACTGATGTTAAACCCGATACCACTATCGCCCAAGAAGAAATTTTTGGACCCGTCTTAGCAGTAATGAAAGCCAGCAACTTTGATGAAGCCTTAACTATTGCTAATAGTACAGACTACGCCCTCACAGGGGGTTTATATTCCCGTACACCCTCTCACATCGAAAGAGCTTCCCAAGAATTTGAAGTAGGAAATCTCTATATTAATAGAACTACTACAGGAGCGATCGTAGCTCGTCAACCCTTTGGTGGTTTCAAACTCTCTGGAGTAGGCTCAAAAGCAGGAGGTCCTGATTATTTACTACAATTTCTAGAACCCCGTGTAGTAACCGAAAACATCCAACGTCAAGGTTTTGCACCCATCGAAGGAGCAGAATAAATTATAGGGTGGGCAATGTGTCCCACCCTACTGAATTATAAATAGATTATAGCTTTGCTGAAATGCTGTCAGTATCCCCAAGGCACTACCTTGGGGATACTACTATTTACACCGATTTACTCGAATTTTCTGCTATCTAGTCCCTAAACTAAGCCTTAGTCCTCTTAAGAGGACTTTTGTTATTAGCCAAGAAATTCATTTCTTGGTGATTTATCAAAGACTCCCCAGATTAGACTAATAATTAATCAATATAATCTACCACTTCTTCTGTAGGAAAGCGGACTTTTGGTCTTTGGGCAGCCTTATCATCTTCTGCACGATAGCCTAAAGGACAAACTACTACCGTCGAGTATCCTTGTTCTGGAAGTCCTAAAACCTCATCATATTTACTAGGAACAAAACCTTCCATCGGACAAGTATCAATTTCTAACATAGCTGCACAAGTCATCAAAAATCCCAATGCAATGTAAGTTTGACGAGTTGACCACTCATTTTTGTCAACAGGATAGGGAGGGTTCTCAATAAAGCCTTTAACCACCCCTCCAAATTTCTCTAAGTTCTCGATAGGTACTTGTTGTACTTGAGCCATTCTCTCTAAATAGCGGTCAACATCTGCACTATCTATATCCTTTTTAATCGCCAACACTACTAGATGAGAAGCATCCACAACTTGCTTTTGTCCCCAAGAATGAGGTAGTAATTTTTCGCGAATTTCAGGATTACGAACCACAAAGAACTTCCAAGGTTGTATCCCAAAAGAAGAAGGAGATAGTACTAGGCTTTGCTCTAAAACCTTCCAAACCGAATCAGGAATTTTTTTCGTAGAATCAAATTTTTTGACCGCATAACGCCAATAAAGTTGTTGCAGTACGTTGTCAGGAGTCATAGTAGCAGTTGTCATTATCTTATTTTCCAAAATCTTGGTTTGTTTTACTCAATCAGGATATTGAGGTTCAAAGTAATTATACGTAAAAAAAATTGTTTATATAGAATCAACTTCACCGTTCATCCGTATTTTTACTAAATCTAAGTAATTTTTATTAGTTAAAAACCACGATCATTGACTCTAATCTAGTTAATTACTAGGAGTATTAGTAAAAATTTTTGTATGTTTTTTTTTAACTAAAATAAAAAAATTTAAGGGATTTTTATGGTAATCGGTTTAAATTACTGTTAGATTGTTTTCAGATAAAAAAATACTGTATCTAGTTACAGAAGTTCCTCAAAGAATTAATGTACTGATTTTTAAAAATTGGCTGACATGACTATAAAACGCGACTTACTTTCTAAAACCTTAAGATATTCAAGTATTTCTTGCGCCTTGCTAGGAGGTATTTTATTAGCATCTAAATTATCTTTTAGTGGCTATGGATTTATTTTTCTAGCTTTGAGTTCTAGTCAACTTTTAATGGCTAGTATCCAAGAAAAAGACACTAGTACCATGATTTATGCTGGTTCGGTTTTTATTTTTGTTGATTGCTTTGGAGTGTACAGATGGATTTTAAATTAGTTAATAGTTTTACTTCTGAACTTGCAAATTTAAAAGTTAAAGATGTTTATTCATCGCTCGAAGGTGATGATGAAACCGATATTCCTTTCTCAGTTTGGTTACTAGAAAATCCTACTAGTCCTTTGCCAATGCCTGGAAAAATAACTCTTTATAATCATGATATTATCCATATACTTTTAGGTCGAGATATATCTCCCCAAGATGAAGCTTTTGTTCTAGGATTTACTATGGGTAATGACCCTAGCACTAACTGGTTTCACTTGTTAATCTATAAACTATTCAGCCGTTTTATATATCCTTCTGTCTATAAATTCAATCAAGACGACATGAAAGTTTTTGATTTAGGTTTTACTTATGGCAGACAATTAAGTATCAAGGAAATTCATAAAATTGAATTTAACCAGTACCAAGATTACACCTTATCCTCTTTAAGAAGCTTATTTGGGATAAAGTTTGAGGATATAAAAAAATTGAGACAAATGGAGAGAGCCTTAGTTCCTCATTCTCAAACATCTCAGAGTTTAATTTCTGATTTTGAGACCGCTCCTAAGTATATTGTTGCGTGAAACTCTGAACTATCCAGAAATATAGTAGTCTGACTTTTCAGACCAAAAACAAAGGTTTTTATGGTACTTATGAAGTACATATAGTATCAGGCTAAAGAAAATCAACCAAAACCAGAGTATTTAACTGTACCTGACTCCCATCAAAATCTCTATCTAAACAGTTTTTTAAGCAGATAGTCAGAAAAACTCAAATCAGCGAGCTATTTTCTCATTATAGTTCTACTACTAAGAAGAGTTTGAAATTTCATTATTCTTACTTATTGATACCGTATTTTCCCTGATGTTGTCTTTGGAGAAAATAGTTATCCTGTTACCAGTTAACTATTTTTATATTTATCTTAAATAATGGTTATCGATGTATCGGACAAAAATATACTAAAGTCTATTAAGTTTCAAAAAAAAAACTCGCATCGATTATTCAGAAAATTAATTTAGACAGATTTAAGTTTTCCGGGTATCTAGAGGTCAAATTTGATGACAATCAAGAATCGGAAGATTTAGGTCCGTGGTATTTATTTTTTTCGAGAGGAAGAATCGTTTTTTCTGATTTTCAGGAAATTAGCTTTTCTAATGTCTTAGATGCTCTGAGAAATTATCTTCCAAGTCTCAGGAGTAATGAATTGAATGCTCAAGCAGAAATTCAAAAGATGATAGAGCGAGCTAATACTGAAACTGATATATCTATGCTCAGGCTACTCAGTGAATTAACTATCAGTAATCAATTGCCAGATTATCAGGAATTGACTGGGGCTCTTAAATCCCACATTCTTGCAGAGTCAGAAAAATATCTTTTTGATTACCCAGGAGAAGCCAAACTAGTTTTCGATAAAACAATAGATAATTTACGCCCTATTATTGGTTTTGAAGTAGAGCATCTAATCTTAGCACTTCAGCAACGAAAAAAGCAGTGGAAAAAACTAAACTTATTTATCCCTACGATGGATTATCAAGTTATATGTAATACTCAATCTGCTCAGTGGAAACTGCTTTCTGAACCAGAAAAAAGAAAATTATCAATACTAGTGAATTCTGGCGAAACCCTAGAAAAAATTAGATATAATTTAGGGGAAGATAGTATTAAAATTGCTCGAACCTTTAGTAAATTAATCAAACAAGAATTAGTGGTTATTAAGGCAAAAAGTAATGATTTGCCCTCAAGAGATAACCCTCCTTTTATTGAAGAAACACCAAAATCTTTAGCCCCTGAAATTGTAATTGTCGATGACTCTCCCGTCCTCCTCAAACAATTTAGCTCAGTAGCTACAGGTTTAGGTTATCGAGTTCGAGGCTGTGATGATGCAGTAAAAGCTATAGATATCTTGTTAGAGTCTGAGCCAGTAGTGATTTTCTTGGATGTTAATATGCCGAATTTATCAGGGTTTCAACTGATGAAACAAATTCGTCTCCAGCCTAAACTATCTTCAATACCTTTAGTGATTCTTACTGCAGAAAAAAGAATGATGAATCAACAACGTGCTAAGTGGTCAAAAAGCGAATTTTTGAGTAAGCCTCTCAACTCAGAAGACAGACTGCGATTTGTGTCAGAGTTAAAAACTTTATTGCAAAGTTTAGCTCCAATTACCCAATAAAATTAATCATCTTGTTGCTGAAAGATAATTTAAGAAATTTGAAGGAAAAAATCATGAAATTTTTAGTAGTTGATGATAGTTCGGTCGATAGACGTTTTATAGTTTCCATGCTAGAAAAAATGGGTCATCAAGCTGATGCTTGTAGAGATACTACTGATGTTTTAGAAAAAGTCGCCAAAGAAAACTATGCTGCGGTAATTCTTGATATTGTAATGCCAGAACAAGATGGATTTAAGTTTTTACGAAAATTACGAACTAATCCTGCTACTGCCAAACAATATGTGATTTTTTGTTCTAGTAAAAAGACACCAGTAGAAATCAACTATGGAATTAAACGTGCTGGAGCTAATGACTATATTACTAAGCCAGTCACCCCAGAAAGTCTGGAAGAAGCCTTACAAAAAGTATGAATACCAATACTCAGATTTCTAGTTTAACTTTACAAGACCGCTATCTAATTGCCTCGGTAGAGCCTAAAAAATTAGCATTTCCTACTTATTTAGTTCAAGATATTTTGCAGGTTGAGCGATCGCAAGTACTATCCTTACCTTTCTATGATTCAGCTTTTGTCGGAGTTGTTCATTATCAAAATCAAATTATTCCTCTCGTCTCAGCCCCAAAAATTTTAGGAATCAAAGAAAATAATTTATTACAACTGACACTTACCGCAGTACGACTGAATAAGTTAGCGGAGCATCTTACTGGAGTAGGGATAGTTATAGAGCGTATGGAGGGAAGTTTAAACACAGAGGAACTTTCCCAAGAACATAAATTTCAGCTTACAGACATTCCCCATCAAATATGGCAACCACAGCGTTAGTCAGGAAAAAAATATAGTAGAAACATTATGATTTCACCTCTTACTAAAGCAAATTCAACTAAAAGTCAGCTTAATACTAGCTTAATTCCTATTTTTTCGGTTGTGGCGACAGTAAGCACGGCGATGGTGGGTATTTCTGCCTGGAGTACTTGGAATGTGTATCAAAATTTCCAAACTGCTATTACCAAGAACTTTAAGTTGCAAGATTTAAGTGGTCAAATTGTCCATTTAGACGAAGTTTTAACTATGTCCGCTCGCATGGCAGCTAGTACGGGGGACTTGACATGGGAAGAGCGTTATTTAAGCTTTGTTCCCGATTTGGATAAGGCGATTAATCAGGTATTGACTATTGCTCCCGAACAGCAGGAAAACGCCAGTCAGACTGACGAAGCTAACGCCAAGCTCATTGAAATGGAAGAACGTGCCTTTGAATTAGTGCGTCAAGGAAAAGCTGATGAAGCACTGAACTTACTTTTAGGTGAGGAATATAATTTCCAAAAAGAAATTTATAGCCAGGGTATTGAAGGGACTCTCAACAATATTCAACAATCTGTCGAAAGCCAAATACAGACCTATGGCAGACAGTTATCTCGTTCTGCAATCTTAGCAGGAATGAGTTTCCCAATTTTGATAGTTAGTTGGGTGATGGTTTTATTGTTAGTGCGTTCCTATACTCGCGACCTCAATTCCGCTCAGGCTTCTTTAGAACATTTAAACCAAGATTTAGAAAAACGCATTGAACAAAGAACTGAAGAGTTAGCAGCAAAAGAGCAAGAAACTCGTGAAGAAAGTGAAGTTCTCCAAGAAGATGTGAGTCAACTTTTAGATACAGTCTGTGCTATTGAAGAAGGGGACTTGACCGTAGAAGCACCAGTTAGTGATCGCGTAACAGGATTAGTTTCTGATACTCTTAATCGTCTTATCGAGGAACTTTCTAGTGTTCTGGCTCAAGTTTTCCAAACTACAGACCGAGTAAGTCAAAACACAAAACAATTAGATAGTGTGACTAATCAAGTAGCAGGTTATGCTCAAAAAGAAGCGCAGTCAGTAAGACAGGTATTAGAGTTAACTGATAAAGTAGTAAAATCTGCCCTCGATTCTGCGGAGCAAATTCAAGCATCAGTAGATTCCCTACAAACCTTACAAACAGCAGTAGAGCAAGGAAGAGACTCTAGTGTGATGTTGACTGAAGGAATCGGTGTATTGCAACAGGGAACAGACCAAATTGTCCAGCAGATGAAAACTCTAGGGGAATTTGTGGGACTAACCGATCAATTCCTACAAGAGCAAAGTCAAATTTCTGGAATGACTCAAGTATTAGCAATGAATGCTTCTCTGGTAGCTGCGAGAGCTTCTGAACAAAGAGATCCCGCTCAATTTGTAGTAGTTGCACGGGAATTTGAATCTATTGCTAATCAAGTAAGCAGTCTGGCTCAACGTACTAGTGATGGTTTGGTAAGTTTAGAACAACGTAGTAATCAAATTCATAATGTTGTTACTTCTATTGATGCCAATGTACAGAATTTAGGGGGATTAGTCCGAGAATTCACCCAGGGTGTGGAACAATCCAGCCAAATCTTAGAAAATGTCGAAAAAACAACTCAAGAAGCAGTACAAGCAGGACAAGTAGTAGCTCTTTTCAGTCAGGATATTATCGAATCTGCTCAATCTACCACTGAAGTTATACAAGAAATTGCTGAGTTGGCTTCAAAAACCGAGGAATTGACCCAAGCAACTTTAGAACAATCAGAACAAATGGAAACTTTATCTAGTGAATTATTAACCACTATTAGGTTTTTCCGCTTACCAAGTACTTATCAAAACACAATAGACCATATAGATAGTCAATCGAACATTTTTCACGGTTAAGGATTCTGCTCACTTAAAGTCTGTATAGTTGGCTATCCCCAATCATTTAATATTATTCTCTTCCTTCATTCCTTATCTTTCATCCTGATACAAATGTCTCACCCGCCCGAACCTCTTGATCTAGCAGAACTCCAACTTGAACGGGAATTACGACAAATGTTTGAGTTGGATTCCCAGAAAGATTTAGAAACCTATCTAACCTGTGTTGAAAATTTAGAAAATGAGTCTTGGATAGCAGATATTCAAAAAATGTATCGTGCTGTTCACACTATTAAAGGTGGCTCGGTAACAGTTAAAGCAGATGCTATTCTGCAAGTAGCGACGGTTTTAGAGGATTTACTATCAGAATTACGTTATCTTGAGACAATTCCTTCCCTAGAAGACGGTCAACTTCAACAAATACTGAATGAAGGGGGTGAAATTATTGCTAGTGTTCTGGAAAATCAAGAGGTAGGAGTTCAGTCTAAAGTAGAGCGTATTCAAGTTCTACAGAAGCAAATTCAACAGACTTATTTACAGGATTGGAATGAACAAACCCAACTTCAAATCGAGTTTGCAGAACAAGGCTTTGATCTGGTGGTGTTGGATTTAGAAATAGCACTAAATCAATTATCTGAAACAGGAACAGTCCCCGAAAAAACAATTCAACTAGCGACACAACTAATCGGGGAACTTAAAGAAATTGGTCAAGAATTAGAATTAGCATCTGGTTGGACAACACTATTAACAGATGCTTCTCAACTTTTGAAAGAGCCTGATGTTCACTTGTGGAAAACCCAGTGGCAATATTATTTTAAATATTTAAAAACTTCTGCCAAGCAAGGCGGTGAACTTGTCACTCTTGATACTACTGCTGAACAGACATCTCCTTCTCTGGATTTAGAAGAAATAGATTATCTCTTGGACAAGATTGATGTCGAGGATGATAGTCATGTAGATGAATCAAAATTAAAGAATTCTGGGGTATCTGCTTCTGTACCTTCTCTGGATTTAGAAGAAATAGATTATCTCTTAAACAGGATTGATGTCGAGGATGATAGTCATGTAGATGAATCAAAATTAAAGAATTCTGGGGTATCTGCTTCTGTACCTTCTCTGGATTTAGAAGAAATAGATCATCTCTTAAACAGGATTGATGTCGAGGATGATACTAATGTAATAGAAGAATCAGAATTAAAGGTTTCTAAGGTATCTGATTCTGCAATCTCTCTGGATTTGGAAGAAATAGATCATCTCTTAAACAGGATTGATGTCGAGGATGATAGTGATGCAATAGATCAACCAGAATTAGAGGTATCTAAAGATAATGATGCTGTTTTTGAGAAATCACAGTCTCAAACATTAGCAGCATCTCCCTCATTTTCCAGAGTTGAGACTAATTCTACAGAAGATATCCAGATTCCCATTCCTTTAGCCAGGTTAGATAAATCTGCCCAATCTATTGTAGATACTTTAATGGCAGCCCGTACAATGGAGCGTTTTTATCAAGATCTACATCAAGACATACTCAAACTGGTTAGTTTAGCAAAAGATAATGTTCGATACATCACTCAACTGCGACAAATTCAGGATGACTATGCTTTACTAGACAATTTAGACCCAAGAATTCCTCAAACAAACCAAAGTCCTACACCCGAGCGTTATCGCAAAGGTTATATGACTATCAACCGCCTCTTAGAAAATAGCCTACGTCTTTCTGAGGTGGGAACAGAAGCAGAACAAACGGCTCAAAAAACGGCGGAACGACTGGAAAAACTTAATAACCACATTATTAACCTCAAAGATATTGTTGAAGATAGTCGTCTTGTTCCTTTTAAAAATTTGACATTTCGAGTCAGAGCTATTTTAAGAGATTTAATCAATCGCTATGACAAATCGGTTCAATTAGTTGTTAAAGGAGAACAAATTGAGCTAGATGTGGGAACAACCAGAAGATTAGAGCCAATATTATTACACTTGGTTAGGAATGCTTTTGACCACGGTATAGAACCAGCAGCAACCAGAGTTACTCAAGGAAAGCCAGAACAAGGAACTCTCCAACTCAGTTTACAACGGTATGGCAGTTCTTATGTTTTAGTTTTACAAGACGATGGCAAAGGTATCGATCCGCAAAAGATTCAAGCTCAGGCTCAAAAGTTAAAATTACCTTTAACTCGCACCGATACACCCCACTCACTATTATCAGTAATTTGTCAGTCTGGATTTAGTTCTCAAAGTGAGGTGAGCGAGGTTTCTGGAAGAGGTGTGGGAATGGATGTTGTGGCAGAACAGATATCCTTACTTAATGGCTCTCTAAGTCTAGAGACTACACTAGGAGAGGGGACAACTTTTCAAATTCATTTTCCTGTTCCTCATTTATTAATTCCTTGTCTATTACTGCAAGCTGGCGATCGCACTTTTGCCATTCCCACAGAACAAATTGTAATGACTAATCTTTGGGAAAGCCTCGAAGCAGTTAAAACTAACAAACAAAATATCAGCTACACTTGGGAAATCACTCATGATGGAGTCACCACACCAGGCTTAGATTTATTGGGTTATTGGTATCCTCAATTTCAAGATCGTTCTTTAGACAAAAGTGCTGTTGGTGTTTATGTTCGACTACAACCTAATGATTCAGGTTTATGGTTGCTAGCTGACAAAATGTTAGGCAAATTAGAACTAAAAATTCAGCCTTTTCCTGCGCCGATGATTCCTCCTAGGGGAGTAATGGGAGTAAGTCTTCAAGCGGATAGTTCCTTAGTACCTGTTCTCGAATTAAGTTCCTTGATGGAGTATTTATCTCCCAAATCTACTGAAACTCCAACTGTAATCGAAGTAACTCAAGAAACTACTGATTCTACAGAACTCATTTCAGTTCAAGAACAATCCCAGACAATTTTAATAGTAGATGATGCAGCTTTGATCCGACGCAGAATTGAAGCTAGTCTGTCTGCTTATGGATATACTACCCATACTTGTTCTGATGGTTTGGAGGCTTGGAATTGGTTACAAATTAATCCTCATCCAGCATTAATGATTACCGATATCGAAATGCCAAATTTAGATGGGTTCACTTTAATTGATCGTTGTCGTCAAACTAAGTGGGATTTTCCTATTGTAGTTATTTCTTCCCGTTTGGCAGAAGAATGGGGTCAAGAAGCTCGTCGTTTGGGAGCAACTGACTTTTTAACTAAAGGATTTTCTACTGGACAACTCATCAACAAGGTTCAACAGTATTGTCAACTTAATTAAAATATTTAGAAAAGTTTTTTAAGTTATATATCAGAAGTATTGTAAAAATAGTTAAAAAAATCAGTAGTCCAGAATTTTGCTTATAAACTTAACCCTTAAGTTTTCATAGATAACTGAAGGTAGCTAGTTTAATGAACAATCCAAGACAAGGCTATATCACACAAGAAATGGTTGAATTAGAGGAAATTCAACAAGATAGAAATCGGGCTTATTGGCGTGCTAATGTCAGATTAATTAGTAACTTGCTGATTATATGGGGATTTGTTTCCCTCGGTTGCAGTATTTTATTTGTTCCTTTACTCAATCACATTCAGTTGGGAAATGTTCCACTAGGTTTTTGGATGGCGCAACAGGGTTCAATTTTTGTCTTTGTGATTTTGATTTTTGTCTATGCTATTCAAATGGACAAACTTGATCGCAAGTATCGCAAATAAGGAATTATGAAGGATGAAGGACTCAGAAGTCATCAGTTATCAGTTATCAGTTATCATCAACCACCCCCAATTCCCCAGTCTCCCCCACTCGCGAAGCGACGAGTTGGGTCTCCTCCAATCCCCAGTACCTCTGACCTCCTGGGAGGAGACTTAATATATCTAGGTATTGAACCCAAAACAGATCGGCTTTGTTGTGAAGTCTCCTTCCCGCCCCTGACCTCTGACCCCTCAATCTCCCAATCACCATTCCCCAATTACCATTCTCTAACTCCCTATCTCCCCTACATCTCTGCACTCCTCAATTATTCATTTCAAGAAACATTAATTAATAGAGCTTATGTCAGTAGAAGCTTGGACTACAACGTTTGTCATTATTTCTTTTATGCTTTATCTCTACATTGGATGGAGATCGCGAGTAAAAGACAGTAAAGGGTTTTTTGTAGCCGATCAAGGAGTACCAGCGATCGCAAATGGGGCTGCAACAGCAGCAGATTGGATGTCTGCTGCGTCTTTTATTTCCATGGCAGGATTAATTTCTTTCATGGGTTATCTCTCTTCCGCGATTCATCCCGTCGCCAAAGGCGACGGGATGAATCGCGGTCAGGGTTTAATTGTCCTAAACTTGATAAGAGAGGAGAAAAAAAATTCCTTTCATATTCCAATTTAAACACATAATTAGAAAAATTTGACTTTTCTCTAAT
>JASJCP010000158.1 GCA_030065935.1 Xenococcaceae cyanobacterium MO_167.B27 | reverse complement strand
GGTTTATTGCACAGGGGATTTATCCAGCGAATTGGGGTTTGGATGTAGTTCCAGAAATTCCAAAAGGAGTTTGGGATGAGTAGTGTGCGTTATGGCAAAAACAAAAAAATGTTCCTTATGCGAACAAAACAAGTGCCTAACGCACCCTACTCATCCCAAACTCCTTTTGGAATTTCTGGAACTACATCCAAACCCCAATTCGCTGGATAAATCCCCTGTGCAATAAACCGATGAATGCTGGAAAACTGCCAATCTTGAGGAGTTTTACACAAAAACAACCGAAAAACGCGATCGCTGATTTTGGGGAATTTTTTAAATGCGATCGCTTTATTCTGGTATGTTTTGAGTAGGCGAGATCGCCAATTTTTGTGGATTTCTGAAATGCGATCATTATGTGCCTGCCTTCGGCAGATATCATATATTAAACTCTCTTTTGTCAATAAAAAAATATGTAAATATCCTGGTAAGAATATATTTGATTGTCTCTACAAATAAAATTCATCAATAATATCTTTAATTTCTCTGATCGCAATATCTTCTTGTTCGGATTTATTATAAATAGTAAGAAGTAAAATACTTGTTTTAGTTTGTAGTAAATAGATTACTCTGTAACCTCCACTTTTCCCTTTTCTTATATCGCTATTTTTTATTCTGACTTTATAAATAACCCGATCTCTCAAGCCAGATATTCGATCTCCTGAAAAATTACCTTGTTTTAATTCTTTGATAAATAATTCTAGATCGGAGCGAATATTGCGATATTTCTTGGCTAACTTTTTTAGATTCTTTTTAAACTCAGGAGTTAATTCGAGCCTAACTTCATTAGACATCAATTCCATCCCACATTTGTTCTAAGGGAATTGTTTGATTTGCTTTTGCTTCTTGTAATGCTTGCTTTAAGCTTGCTTTAATTTCTTCTACAGGAGTATCATCACTATTTAATTCTTCATCATCAGCTACCAGAACAATTACCTTAACGCGACTGGGAGTATTAATTGCTATTTGTTCGTCTAAGAGTAGCTGCTTGTTATTATTTAATGTTGCCATTACTTCAAACGCTTTCATGATTTTTTATCATAATTTTTTTGTAGATTATAGCAAGAATTAAGAATAAATGCGATCGCTTTATAAAGCGATCACTGCTCTTGTAGGGTGCGAAGCACGAAGTAATGCACCGCCCATCCCATAATATTTCGGTGGGTTACGCTGTAGCTAACCTACCCTACAATAATTCTAATTTATTTACTCATCCCAAACTGCTTTTGGAATTTCTGGAACATTATCCCACCCTCAATTCGGTGGATAAATCCCTTGTGCAATAAACCGATGAATGCTGGAAAACTGCCAATCTTGAGGAGTTTTACACAAAAAGTAATGAAAAACGCGATCGCTGATTTTGGGAAATTTTTTAAATGCGATCATTAGGTTTTTAGTGCGATCGCACAATGCTAATATCTAACTAAAGCTATGATAATATTGATGTCTCTTGAGATTACTGTATAAAAATGAATCCAGCAGAAATTAAGTATGTCTCAGATGAAACAGGCAAAACCATCGAGGTTATCGTTCCAATTGATTTGTGGCGAGAAATTGAATCTGAAAGAGAAACAGCTTATTTGTTAAAAAGCGAAGCTATGAAACAGCGTCTAATACAAGCTAAAAATCGTCAAGAAGGAATAAGTTTAGAGGAAGTGCGTGAAAAACTTGGAATTTGATCCATTAGCTTTTGATGATTTAGCTTGGTGGGTTGATAAAGACAGAAAACAAGCACTCAAAATTATTAAACTCATTAAAGAAGTTCAAAAAAACCCCTTTCAAGGAATAGGCAAACCTGAACCATTAAAACATGATTTGTCTGGTTGTTGGTCAAGAAGAATTGACCGCGAACATCGCTTAGTTTATCAGGTATTAGAGGATAAAATTAGAATTCTTGCTTGTCGATATCACTATTAATAATTTTGCGATCGCATTAAACATAGCGATCGCACTAACTAAATAAAATAAATTCTGCTAAAATTAAGTACAGTAAAACGTACTTATTTGCAGATGAAATCAGTAAACTACACAGAATTTAGAAAAAACTTAGCAGGGTATCTCGATGAAGTAGAAAATGATCGCGTTCCTCTCATTGTTACTCGATCTAATGGTAGACGTGCTGTAGTGATTAGCTTTGATGATTATATGGAAAACGAAGCCACTCTTCATCTTATGTCTAGTCGCGAAAATATCCGAGTCATTGATGAGGCGATTTCGGAATTAGAAAATGGTGGAGGAATTGAAGTAGAAATTTGAAAATTAAATTTGCTACCTCTGCTTTTAAAGACTATCGACAATGGGAAAAAGAAAACCCCAAAATATTCAAAAGGATTAATCGGTTGTTAGAAAATATTAAACAATCTCCTTTTGAGGGCATTGGCAACCCCGAACCACTAAAATACAATTGGCAGGGATATTGGTCTAGACGAATTACCCAAGAACATCACCTCATTTATTCAGTCAAAGACGATGTAATTTTTGTAGTTCAATGTAAATTTAATTATTGAGAGAAAATTAAATTATTGGAGAGCTTTTTTCTGAAATGAGATCGCTTTTATGCCATAAAAATCTAAACTGTCCAATCTTCAAATTTTAAACCAGAAACTTTCTCGCGCATCACGTCTATTTCTTGTAACTACAATACCATCAACAGATAATGCGGTCAGGCAAAGCCTGGCTGCGGAGCAGATCGCTGCAATTCTTAAATCTCTTGTACCAACACGAATCTTTTGCTTAACTAAATCTTGATAACAATCATCAGCATCTTTAGTAAAATCAAGTATATTTATATGCTGAATATCATCTAAAAGACTTTTTAAATTAGCATAAGCTAATACAGTTTCTCTTGAAGTAGAGCGTCTAATTATATTTAATCTTCCCCTAATCTATTCTTCCACAGAAATAATTGTTATTGCGAGTTGTTGAGGATGAGTATTAATTACTAGTTTAACAACAACAGGATTACCTCTTTGAAATAAAGAAAAATGATCTGTGTCTAGTATCCATAAACTCATGATGTTTGTGCTTCATCATCTTTATATCTTATAATTGATATCTATTTGAGCCGATCGCTTTATTCTGGTATGTTTTGAGTAGGCGCGATCGCTAAGTTATTATATTTTTTTTCAACTGGCGATCGCCTGTCGTTCTTTTCACAAATCAAATCCGATTGCTATATAAGATGGCAACTTGTCCACACCAAATAGCTCCATCAAAGCACAAGCATACTCACCCTTACAAGGGCTTTGATGTCAAAACAGAAATAATAACACCCCTTTTGTCCTCTTTTTTTACCATAGAGCCTGTTTCGTAAAAAATCCAAGGAATCAAAGTGATCGCGGATGAACAGCCACGGATTTCCAACAAGTTTTGAATGCCCCCATTTTAAAAAATGCGGTCGAACATCTCGTTTTGGGCAATTCCCTGAAAATAGGGAGCAATCCTGGCTTGTTGTCGATATTGAGAATTGAGTTTAATTGCCTGTTGTAAGTTATCCACTGCCAATGAGACTTGATTTAACAAAGCATAGCAGATTGCTTTATTATAGTAAGCTCTTGCATCATCGGACTGGAGAGACACAGCGCGCGAGCAACTAGCTATTGCTGCTTCATATTGCTGTAACTTAATCAAGATTTCACTTCTATAGTTCCAAGCCTTAGATAATTGAGGATTCAACTCTACTGCCTTATCAAAAGAAATAAGGGCATCTTCGTAGCGTTCCAACATCTCTAGAGCCATGCCACGATTCATCCAAGCTACCGCATCTTCTGGTTGAATTTGTACGGCACGCTCAAAAGATTGAAAAGCTGGTTCGTGTTCACGTAACATACCCAAAGCGACACCACGATCTACCCAAGCTTGGGAATAGTCTGGTCGAATTTCTACTGCCCGATCATAACTAGAGATCGCCTCTTGATATCGTTTCATGCGACTTAAAGTAAGACCACGATTGCACCAAGCCTCCTCAAAAGAGGGTTGAATTCTAACTGCCTTGTTAAAAGCGGAGAGTGCGCCTTTATACTTTTGCAGTTCCCTCAAAGCAATACCGCACTGATTCCAAGCTTTGGGGTTATCTGGCTGAAGTTCTAAAGCTTGGTCAAAAACTGCGATCGCTTCTTGATAATTTTCTTGAGTCAATAGCTGGTTTCCTTGTTCGATAAAATCATCGGGATTGAGGAATAACTGAGGATGATTCTGTTGAAGACGTTTTAGTGGTTCACTAATGGTTTGGAGATTTTGTTGGATTTCTGCTAAAGCAGTTGTCCCAATCTCTTGTGGGGTAATCTTAGCTAGCTCTGCTAAGATTTGCTCTTTCTGAGTTTGGGCATCTGAGTTTATTTGGGAAAGCTGGGCAGCATTTTGGGTTTGTAACTGTTCTAGATTTTGCACTATTAATTCTTGACGCTGTTGTATTTCTGAAGAAAAGAGCGTAAATTGATTAGTAACTTCCCTTTCCAGTTGTGCTAAGTTTTGTAGTGTTTGCTCTTTTTGAGCTTGAATTTCCGAGTTTTCTTGAGATATGCTCGCTCCTAATTCACTTTCTAGCTGCTGGAAATTCGCCAGAGTTTGCTGGATTTGCTGATTAATTTGGGATTGTGAATCCAATAGTTGAGTAGCAAGTTCTGTCCCTAAGTTTTCTAGATTGTCAATTGCTAAGAGCTGCTGTTGCTGAATTTTTGATTCAGCATTGGTTTGTAATTCAGAGATTTGTCTGGCGAATTTAGATTCTAGTTGGGTAAGATGAAGCAGAATGGTATCTTTTTGTTTTTGTGCTGTCTCTTGCAGTGTTGATAATTGATTGGTCAATTCAGTTTTTGAGCTTTGCAAGTAGATCTTAAACTGTTGCTTGTGTCCCTGCAAATCCGTTTGTAGTTTGGCAAGTGATGGTGCTAGTTGAGAACTTAATTGTTTAAGTTTTTGTCCCAACTCATTCCTTTGTTGTTGTGCTTCTATTTGCAACGAAGATAACTGTTCTGTGAAATTAGTTTGTGCTTGTGGTAGCTCTTCTAAAATTTTGCCTTGTTGTCTCAGAACTTCTGCTGGCAAACTAGAGAGTTGAGAAGCCAACTCACCAGCTTGGCTTCTCAAATCAAGAAGCAGAGATTCTTGTTCTCCCTTAGTTGTATTTTGCAATTGAGTGAGGAAAAACGCAAACTCACTAGCTGATGAAACTAGATGCTGAACTAGAGTTTTTTGTTTTTCCTCAACTTCTACCTGAATTAGATTAAGTTTTTGACTTGATTCAGAACTCAATTTTGCCCAATTTTGAACGACTATATCTCTTTGCTGTTCGATATTTGTCTGAATTTCTTGGAGTTGATGTTTAAATTCAGCTTCTAAGAAGCCTAATGTTTCTTGATAAGTGTTAATTTCACTGTTTATGGAAATTAGTCCCTGTTGTTGGGTACTATCAAGTTCTGATATTAGCCTAGAGATACTTTCTCGTTTTTGATTTAATTCTTGTTGGAAATCTTCTACCTTCCCCTCTAGCTGATTACTCAATTGTTGAGCATTTAGTTTCATCTGTTGTAAATCTTGAGTAATACTCAACAGTTCAGATTTAGCCGTTTCTAGTTCTTGAAGATTATTACTGACAAGATGAGCAACCTCTCTCACTACGGCTCTAGGTAATAGCCATAAAGAAGCGATTGCTACGATTAATAACAATGCTAAAGTAGCCAAAATTATCAGATTAAATTGGATTATGGTTCGGCTAAAGAAGCGGTTAGCTTCCGCTTCAATTCGTTCTTGAATTTGCTGGTCTGATAGTGGTTGTGCTATTTGTGGCGACTGGCTCAACCAAATTTGGGTTGTGGATACCGTGAGAGCATCCGCCCCCCCTGTAGATAGTAATAAGGTTATCAAAATTAAACTACTTTGTGATAACCAGATGGTAAACTTGAAATCTTTGTTGCTCATCAGAACTACCTCTGTCTATTAAGGACATGATTCCAGTACTTACTTCAGATTAATCAAAACAACGTAATTAACAGCTATTTTTCAAATGATAGTCAAGTTTTCGGCTATCATTTGCAAGCTGCCAATGATACTAACTTCTGCGGGAGTAACCAATGGCTCTCCCATAAAACAAAAATAGACAGAGACATGAACCAAACAAATCTAGAAATCACCCAGTTTTATATGTTCCGAGAGAAGTTTTTTTAACTCCACTATATTTTCTTTCTCTTGTTCTTTAACCTTTCTCCAAAAGGCTTGTACTGACTCATAACCTTCCCCATTGGCAATATATTGATCATCCCGCCATAGGGCATCCAGTCTTCGGCTTAAATCGTGAATCATATCGTGGTCATGGTCTTTAACGCCTTGGGATTCTCCTAGGTGTTCTACTTCTTTCTGGTAAGTTTTTAGACTCATTTTTTATTCCTCTTCAACTCAATCCCTTTCTTAAACAACTTTTCAGCTAATCCAAATCCTTTGCTATTGGGTTTTATACATGAGTACGGATAAAAGTATCCCTATACCCTTTAATTAGCTCTACTCGAAGCTTAGATCAAGACTGTGAGAAACTTATGAAGCTATAAACAAAAAAAAATAAAGTCTTGTTTATTTGTCTGGAAGGAGGATAAAAAACTGTATTTCTGCTTGAAAAAAGAAATTCATTTAATTGTCTTCTCTCCCAGCATTTATGATGCTCTTTTATTTTCAAGTAGAAGATTAAATATATTATGTATCACTCAACTTTAATTGAGAGATTCTGTTATAACTCTTAAGTTTCGCTCCTTTCTTTCTTTTTCTAAAACTTAAACCCCATGCTGGGTCAGGGCGAACAATTATCTTATTATATTATCTAGCTGCACCATTATTTTATAATCCCATTAATTTAGGTTAATTTGGTTACACTTGTCAAGCACGTAAACCGTTTTAAAAACGCAATACCTCTCTATTTCTTTCATAAGATGGAGGAGTAATTATTTAGATATATGGTAAAAGCTGCACCGGTATTTGATAGCCCTATTAATCTGGATTGATTGTGTAACATAATCAATTATTACTTCCGTTTTAAATGGAATACCTCTCTATTTGGTTTTGGTTCAGGACAAATAATTATGTAATTATATTAATTCTGCCTCGAATAACGGGTCTTCTTGCATTACTCTTCGGGCATCTTCCTCCGACTTAATTGCAACAGGCTGAGAAGATAACGCTGGCTCGGGATCATCTGTGATGTTGGTATTTTCAGTAGGCTCGTTAACAGATGATTGCTTCGTGAGCTGGCAACCTAAAAGTAAACCCGTAGAAATTAACAACAGCAGAAATAGTTTCGATAACCAAGGAAAAATCATGATCATTTCCTCCACTCCCCATTGACTCTTGGGAGTCCCGACGGGAATTGCACCCGCATCTTCACCGATTCGAGGGTGACGGCAAAGGCTGTTCTCCCACGGGGCTACTTCCCAAACACAGTAGATAATGAGCTATTATCTAACGTGCAGTTATAGGTTAAAAAACATTACTGGGGAAAAGTTTCTTTTTGGTCTAAATCATATTATGTTGCTTCTACTGGTGGCGCACCAATCGAAAAACTCAAAGAATATATCAAGAATCAAAATAGTCCTAGTGTTTAACAATTTTTCGGACATCGAGTCCTCAAATTGTTCCGCTATCCTTCCCTAATCCGCTTCGCTGAGATTAGGGACTGACGCGCTTAACGTTCAATTCTAACGATTTGAATTACTTTGGTCTCATCTCCTGCAAGAGAACTTAGTAAAATAGAAATAGAGAGAGAAAAAGAGAGAGTGGATGAGCGGAAGAAGATATACTCTCTCATTCAAGGGCAATAATGAGACGGATTATCGCTAGATATTTGGGAGTTGACCGCAGACAAATCCTTCGCTGCGAAGAATGGGTTACTGTCCTTTTCGTCATTGTGAAAGGATGGAGACCGACCTTCGTCAGCAAAAAGATTTTGAAGCTTTCACCACAGTTTCTTCCAGGAGATGTGGTAGTCAGTCAGGGGGGTTCGTGCTATGAAGTAATTAACCAGCTCCACAATCATGTTCGTTGCTCTCGTTTAGACATCAGCCTGAGCGGTCTGAGCTATGGGGACAGGGAGCAGTTGATTTTTCCGACTCACCAACTCACCATCATCTCCAGTCCACAATCTACAAGAGAGGAGCTACATCGGGTGAGGGAAGTAGTAGCTACACCACCAGCTGACACTTCTGAAAGAGCCAAAGTAGAAGTTGTGCGAGCTAGTGTTGGCGTGAATTCAAGATAAATATCCCATCAATACTCCTACAGAAAAAATCACCAAATTTTTTCCAGGTTTGAATTGAGCGAATTTAGTATTATACTAAATCCTGTTGTGAAACCCCACTTATAACCTACAGGTTAAAACCTTTTGCTATATATACAAAGTCTGCCTACGCAGACTAGAAAAATAAAGGGGGTATGAGAATCGGATTTGGTATTAGATGTAGTAGGGGTTTGATTGAAGTCTGGGAACGTAGCTCAATTGGCAGAGCAAGCGACTCTTAATCGTTTGGTTGTGGGTTCGATTCCCACCGTTCTCATTTATACTTAATTATTGAGATATAACCAAGGTTTAATTTTTTTCCCTATTTCTTCCCGATTCTCCCTTTTAATGCAGACAACAAAGATAAATTATCTAGCTGACAGACATTTTTTTACTCAACTACTGCATAAGTTAAACATCCTCGATTTCCCTCAACACTAAGAGGTTTGATTTCGGTTTTGTTAACTCTAAAAAAAAGCTATTCTCCAAATCGCTCTTGAATTTTCTGCACTACATTGGCTAAGGAGTCCAGTGATGTCTCTACAATCACTACTCGACCATCAGGTAAATCTAGTCGCATACTAATGCTGGTTTGACCTAAGAGCATACCCTCTGGCATTGCCACTATCTCAATAGGAGATGCCTCATCACCTAGGTAAATCACCTCTTTATCTAAGAGGTCGCTCCAATGTTCCTCTGGTTCAAGAATGGGATGAAAGGTCAGCATGGGATTGTTTCTCCTTGATAATTTCCCCAGACTCCTATTTTTATGTTAACGGTAAGATGGAACTCAAGAGCAATCACCTTTGATAATCTAGAGATTTAATATAGTTTGTCAAGTCTCGATAGCAGTGAAACAGGCTTTCTTGAAAGATCCTGATTGTGTTAAGTTTTTACAGGAAATTCTGCCCTTATTACATTTACGGTGGACAGGATTTCGGAGAGTACGACGGCAAGTCTGTCGTCGAATTTCAACTCGTTTTCGGGAACTGGGGCTAGAAGATTTTGCCAGCTATAGAAACTATTTACTTAACAATCCTGATGAGTGGTCGGTAGTGGATGGTTGTTGTCGGATTACTATCTCTCGCTTTTATCGAGATAGGGAAGTTTTTGAGCAATTATGTCAGTTTTTGCCAGGACTAATACAGTTAGGACAAGACAAAAGGGACAAGAGCCTTCGTTGCTGGTGTGCTGGTTGTGCTTCTGGGGAAGAAGTTTATACCCTCAAGCTCATCGAACATTTCCGCTTGTCTAATCAAAAATTGTTTTTACCTTTACAGATACTAGGAACAGATGTAGATGAGTATCTTTTATCAAGGGCGTTTGCTTGGTTGTTATCCATTAGGCACACTCAAGGAACTCCCCTCATCATGGATTGCCAAAGCTTTTGATGTCAATGAGCAATATTGTCTTAAATCTGCCTTTCATAAAGGAATCAAGTTTGAAGCAGGAGACATCAGAAAACAGATGCCAGATTTATCATTCCACCTCATACTTTGTCGCAATCTTGCTTTTACCTACTTTGATCCTAGGAAGCAGCAGGAAATTTTACAAGAACTTCTGCATCGGTTACTACCAGAAGGAATACTGGTAATTGGGAAAAAAGGTTCTACCGAACTTACTGTGCAAAATTAATAAATATTTTTTAAGACAATCGGGCGATCGCTTAAATTAAAGCCTTGTCAGTATTGACTTTCATCGAAAAAAATGGTTGATTGTTATTGATCAAGAAGAAAGTAGGCATCAACTAATCATAAAATGGCATCAAATTCCTCACTTCATTTAATGACTCAACTTCTTAATTTACCTGGAGTCAACGTTATAGATTATCGTCTAATTGAAGGGAACAAATGACTTGAAAAATTAAGGGGGTCTTCAAGAGCCGATAAGTTAATAGTATGAGCCATTAAATAAATTTAAAAGACCCCCTTAATTTTTTTTTGTCTCCTTCTGGATAGGAATAATTTTATCATTAGAGAGGATAAACAAGCAAGTTATTTGTCCCTTTTGTGGAAAAACAACTGACTTATTACATCAAAATAATTTTCAAACTGTGAGAGATTTATGCTTTGGGGAACAATCGGTTTATTTAAAAGTAAACCGTCGAAGAATGAGATGTCCCCATTGTCATAACAAGTTTACTGAAGAATTAGATTTTGTTAGAAGAAAAAGAGTCCATACCAAAAGATTTGTTGAAAAAATAATTGAAGAAGTTTTAAATAGTGACATCAAAAATGTTGCCAATAGGAATGATTTAAGTCAACAAGAAATTGAAACAATGTTGAAAGATTTAGGGTCAGACTTAATCTCAGAAAAGCCAGAAGATTTAAAGAAGTTAGGAATTGATGAAATAGCAGTAGTTAAAGGACAAAAAAATTATTATGTAGTGTTAGTAGATTTAGAAAAGAGAAAAGTAGTAGGACTTATAGAAAAAAGAACCAAAAAAGAAATTACGGAATACCTAGAAGCCTGGGGATCAGAGATTTTATCCAAAATACAAGAAGTAAGTATAGACCTTTGTCAGACTTACTCTAGTCTAGCTGAAGAATTAATGCCTAAAGCTGAAATAGTTGCTGATAGATTTCATGTTATGAAGCAAGTAAATGATGAACTAGATGCAGCTAGAAGAAAAATTAAAAGAGAGACAGAGAAAATTAAAAGTAAATCCAAAAAAAAGAAAATATTAGAGGGATTAAAAAAGAGTAAATATGTCTTACTAAAAAATCAAAAAGATTTAAATGAAGCCGAAAAAGAAAAATTAAAAGAAGTTGAGAAAGTAGCTCCTATTTTAACTAAAATGCACGCTTTAAAAGAAGAACTAAGAGATATTTTTGAAACCAGTAAAAATTGGAGCGATGGACTATTAGATATAGCAGATTGGTTAAAGAATGTATCTAAATATTTCCCAAAAAGTTTCGGAACAATAAGAAGATGGATTGGGGAAATTATTGCTTATTTTGATGAGGGAACTACACAAGGAGTAGTAGAAGGAATTAACAATAAACTTAAGTTAATAAAAAGAAGAGCTTTTGGATTTAGAAATTTTAATAACTTTCAACTAAGAAGTCTTTTAACTTGGCAGTTTGCTAGTTAGTTTTACACACTAAGTTCGGAAGAACCAATTTCTTCAGACCAAAAACATAGTAAAAAATCGGGATTGTGCCACCAAAAATGGAATTCATCATGTGGTAACGACCTCAGAGTCGCTCTGCGGGAGTGGTTTCTTTCATGACGGTGATCGCTATCTGAGTTTTATGTTACTACTTGAAATAAAATTATAATATTATTTACCGTACAAATAATCTTCTAAGAAAAGCGATCGCCAGTTTCTAGGATAGTGATCGCCCTCTGAATTTTATATTACTAATTGAAATAAAATTGTAAGCTCAACTACTGTACAGAAGATCTGCTAAGAAAGAGCGATCGCTAATCTCGAAACTGCGATCGCCCACTGCGTCTCGTATTACTACTTGAAATCAAATGTAAGACAATTTATCTGGAGCTTGATCTTCTAAGAGACTTTGAATGAAGGTAAATCGCTATGATCATGTAGCTGTATATCTTGCCACACAATAAATTTACTATTTAACGAGGGGCTACAAAAAACCACGACATATATAGACATCAAAAACGTGGAAGGTGGTGAGCAATTTTTGACACTACTGTTTCAAAATAACTTTAGCCCCTGCTTGAACCAAATTATGTTTAATTTGTTGAGCTTTTGTGGAATCAACTTTAATAACTGAAGTAGGTAAAGTAGAGAGTAAATTTTTAACCTCTTTAAGCCCGAAATTTAAAGCTCTTAGTGCTTTAATCAGAGCAATTTTTTGCTGAAAATCATAGTCTTCGATAATAATTTCAACAGTGGAAGATTTTATAACTGTTGTTGGGTCTGATTTATCTTTTGGATGAGGAGGGAAATTAAAAAGTTTACGTTCAGTATCTCTAGATAAAAAATCATCTAACTCTTTCATGATGTTATTTTCGTCTAGTTTACCCTTTTTCATCATATCGAGCATGAGAGAACCTAGGATAATTTTACGGCGAATATCTAATTTACGTTCTACTTGAGAAAGCTGATTTTTTTCTTTTAGTATATGAGCTTGTAATTCTTCTTGTTTTTTTAATAACTTCTCTAATTTATTAGTCATATTTTGTTTTCAAATAGTCATACTAACTTCTTATCATATTCTAAGACTTATTAGGTTATTGTTAGTAACGAAAATTATTGGCTATAATACTTTTAAGCTAGCTTAAAAGTACACTAATACAAACACCTTTGTTGCATTGATATGTAAATTAAAATTAAGCTTTTTCTATCTTGAAAGCAAGTTGTTTCTTATTTGAGTAGACTTAGTAGTGCATTAGTAGTTAAATAGTATTTTAAAATAAAAAAAAAGTTAATGCACATATATCTAACAATATAATTTAGATATATGTGCGTTGATTAGAATTTATCTTAAGCCTTGAAATTAAAAAACTATAGAGGATTTTTATTTTCTATATTACGATTAAAATATTGCATCCATGCAATTAAAGTTAATGAAAATATGAACTATTTTTTAAATGAAGACCTGGGAATACCTAGATCGAATTCGCTCTGCTCATGAGGTCTTTTGGGGGAAGCCCCCAAACCCCCTATTTTGAGTTATTGATAAGAAAAAGAAACCTGGTGATCGCCAACCTAAATCTAAGATCTAAGATCCAAAGATCTAGAAATGAATTCGCTACGCTCATACTATGTTTTGATGGGGGAAGTTTCCCCCAAACCCCCTATTCCTAAAAGGACAAGTAGAGCAGTTTAAAATTGACTTGCTGTGGCGTGGTCTATGGCTCAAAAATCAAACAACACAAGCTTTATATCTGTTGAGACCACTATAAAATTAAATTGCTCCTCTACTTGACAGGTTTATTTGGGGAGACCCCAAACCCCCTATTCTCCGCCCCCCTAAATCTTTTTATTGTGTATCGAGGACATCTCCTGTCAAGGGACGCTACGCTCTCCGTTCATTCGTTCCTCACTCACTCCGCCCTTGACATGAGCCTCTGTCCTCGATCGGAGTATTGGCTAAGGGGGGGCGGAGGAGAGTCTGTCGGACTTGATATATACATAGCCCTACAAAAAACCCCTTAAAAGGCTTTGAATATCCTTTTAAAGTAAAACATCGATTTTAAGAATTCACTCTAAATAAAGGCTATTTTATTTCGTTATTTGAATCTCCATCAAAAATCAGTTTTGTTGACCATACATATTTAGTTTACGCTCTTTATATATGTTTAAGATCAGCCGTTAGATATCTCGCTTCAAAACTATGAACTATCCAGATCTAGATCTTGGATCTCAATAGGTGATCGCGCCTGTATTAGCGATCGCCTTTGGCTAAAAAACATATTGAACTCGAAGAAGAAAACTACGGTTTTCAAAGTAGATGGGGTTTATTTTGCAAAGATTACCGTATAAATACTGATTAAAATTAGTATTTTTATTGATAAATTTTAAAAACCTGTTAAATTACTTAGTAAAAAACCATGATTTCAGCTCAAATAGATTATATAAAAGTTTTATTTAAAGCTTTTATTAATACTGTTCCAAATATTAGAGGAGTTGTTTTATTTAATCCTAATGGTTCATTTTTAACATCAATCTTTTCTTCTAATTTTGATAAAAATCAAGTCTCAGATGTTGCATTTAATATTGTTTTATTAATAAAAAAATTTCAAACAAATTTAACGACAGGAATAATAGAAAGAATAATTATTGAGGGAAAAGAAGGGTGTTTCATATTAGTAAGTTGTGATGAAAATATAGTTTTATGTATATTGACAAGTAAAAATATTGCCAAAGGTTGGTTATTTTTTGAAATTAAAAATTTAGTAAATAAAATAAATATTATTCTAAAAAATACTTTTATTTACAATAAACATATAAAATCTTTAAAAAATTAATTGATAATTATAATATTTTATGTTTATTTAGTAATACAGCGTAAGTTTAATCTCAGCAATTATATATCACGCTCCACAAGTTTGACCTATTAGCTTCATTACTGCATTACTACAGAATTTCAATTAAGCTTGTTGGCGAAGCGCACCGAGTGTACGGTTTCTAATTTTTTATCTCTGTCCATATTTGCATATCCGTAGCTCGGCAACAAGCACCCAGGGGGTTTGGGGGCAGTATGCACCCAATGGGGTCTGGGGTGTCCCCAGAAAACACTGTATGAACGCAGTTCATTCCATATCTAGATCTCTGGATCTTAGATCTTAGAACCGCGCGAGCGATCGCCAATTTTTTGAGCCGAAGTGCGTACGCTCTCTTGACCATATTGAGATAGTTGGATATCTTTGCTACTTCGTAGCTTTTTTGTAGTTTCTCTGTTCGTTGCTAGCAACTCACTACTGCGGTTGAAACCGCCGTCTGGCGCAGCTTTGGCTGCGATTGA
>JASJCP010000157.1 GCA_030065935.1 Xenococcaceae cyanobacterium MO_167.B27 | reverse complement strand
TAAAGCTCGATCAGTTATTAATATAAGCTTGACTTATATTAATAAGAGGAATTCAGAACTAAAGTACTGATAAAAATTGTACCTCTAAATCATTTTTGGTTTAAGCGATCGCCCTGGGAAAAACTTGTCCATCTACTGTGAATAGTTGTAAATAAGGTTGACGCACCAGACACAGGTCGATTTTTTATTCCCACTAATTAAACGGACTTGATATAAATCCCCTGCCCCCCTATAATCCCCCCAACTGGGGATGGGACTTTTAACTCTTTTCCCCACCTCTCCCTAACCCTCTCCAATATAAAAAAACTCTTCCTCTGTCTTCCCCCCTAATAGGGGGGAATGAGGGGGGTGGAGAGGGAACATATTGTCTCCCCACCTCCCTAAATCCCTCCTGAAAGGAGGGATACGATTGTATCTCCCCTCGTAGGGGAGATTATAGAGGGGTGGGAGATTTAGAGGGGTTGGGGGGCTAGGGGGGCGAAAACCAGTAAAAAAATAGCCGACAAAACTTTTCCGATATCCTGTTAGCTATTACTGCGATAATTATATATGTCTCGATACAAAATAAAGATTCCAATCTTTACCTCCTCCTATTCCAGCCAAAAAAACAAATAGCAACAGATGGCGACTATTGAAGAACTCAAACGTAAAATTGCTACGGCTGGTGATTTACAGTCTGTAGTCAAAACAATGAAAGCTTTAGCAGCTGTAAGTATCCGTCAGTACGAAAAAGCAGTAGAATCCCTCACCGAATACAATCGCACCCTAGAAATGGGATTACAAATTTTACTGAAGCAGCGACCAGAAATGTTATTGAAACAAACATCTGCTTTCAGTCGCCCTATAGGAATAGTAGTTTTGGGTTCTGATTGGGGGATGTGCGGTCAATTTAATGAGCGCATTACTAACTATCTTGTTGAAAAAATAGAAAATTTGGCTCTTGAACCTGAAAATAGGCTTATTTTGGCGATTGGTTCTAAAGTATGCGACTCTATACAAGCAACAGGACATAAATGCGAAGCCTGTTTTACCTTACCTAGTTCTATTGGGGGTATTACATCTGCTGTTCAAGAAATAGTCTTAATTTTAGAAAGATGGCGACGAGAAAACCAGGTAGAGCAAATTTTACTCATCTATAATCATATCGATAGTGGTGCGACATATCATCCCACTGACTTGCAAATTTTTCCTTTGAATATACAATGGCTGAAAAGCTTACAACAGAAGCAATGGACATCTCGCAGTTTGCCCACTTTCACCATGAATGAGGAGCGTTTAGCAGCAGCTTTATTCCGTCAGTATTTCTTTGTCTCTCTCTATCGTGCTTGTGCAGAATCATTAAAAAGCGAGAATACCAGTAGATTAGCTGCAATGCAGATGGCGGAGAAAAATATTACTGAACGTTTAACCGAACTAACTATGGAATTCAATCATCAACGTCAAACTACTATTACAGAAGAATTACTGGATATTGTTTCTGGTTTTGAAGCTGTTTTAAACTCTCGCCATAAATAATTTAAGCAGTGAATTAATATTCATGCTTTGTGAAATTTATGCCACAGAAGTAGTAATGATTAATCGAAGTGAAGATTCAACATTTGAAGAAGATTGAGCATCGAGATGTTGTAGAAATAATTACTGTATTTAGTGCAAGATTATATGGCTCAAGAAGTCACAATAATAAAGCATTAGTCAAAGAACTAAGAGAAGTAGCAGATAAAATTAAATAAAGATGCTATTAGGATTTAAAACAGAATTAAAAGTTAATAATACTCAAAAAATTCTTTTAGCAAAACAGGCAGTAGTAGCACGTCATGCTTGGAATTGGGGATTATCTTTAACTAGAAAAATTCTCCATAACAATCAAGTAGAATCCGAAACCAAAATAAAATTCCCCTCCGCAATTGATTTACATAAATGGTTAGTAGCCTTAGTTAAACCACAATATCCTTGGTATTATGAGGTGTCTAAATGTGCGCCACAATATGCTTTAAGGCATTTAAGAAGAGCTTGGGATGATTGTTTTAACAAAGCCAAAAAACCACCGCGTTTTAAGAAAAAAGGACAGGACGATCGCTTTACTCTTGATGGTTCAATTACAGTGGAACATAACCGTATTAAAGTTCCCAGAATTGGCTGGTTAAAGACTTACGAAAGATTGCCTCAAGATATTAAACCTAAATCGGTAACTATTAGTAAAAGAGCCAATAAATGGTTTGTTAGCTTTAAACTAGAAATACCTCCACAGCCACAGAAAATGCTCCTCAAAAATCAAGCTATAGGGGTGGATTTAGGGTTACTTAGATTTGCCACAATATCAACAGGAGAAGAAGTAACTTCCCCAAAACCATATAAAAAACTAGAAAAAAAACTCAGGCGACTACAATGGTTGAATCGTCATCAAGTAGTGGGTTCGTCCAATTGGAAAAAAACACAAGTCCGTATTGCCAAACTACATTACCGTATCAGTTGCATTCGTAATGATTTTATTCATAAGTTAACTACGACACTGGCTAAAAACCACAGGCAAATTGTCATCGAAGACTTGAATGTCAAAGGATTAATGAAAAATGGTAAATTGTCCAAAGCTATAGCAGATTCTGGTTTTTATGAATTTAGGAGACAACTAACATATAAAACTGAATTATATGGCAGCAAATTAGTTATTGCCGACCGTTTTTTTTCCAGTTCTAAATTATGTCCTAAATGCGGACATCTCAAGGATAAACTTCCATTACCTCAAAGAGTTTATCAATTTGATAATCATAACTGTGACTGGATAGCTGACAGAGACTATTCAGCTAGGCGCGAATTTACTAGGGTTAGCTGAACCCGATGTCATGCCTGGGTCGAAGCAAGAGCCGACTCTCTTTGGTGAAGCAGGAACTAAGAAACAGATAATGTCTAATATTGTCTAACTTTTAGAAAGCGGATTTTTTTCTCATCGGGACAAAACGAACTGGAATGGTTTTTTCCGTAACTATCCTATCTTTGGTTTTGGTTAGCACAACTATGTCCTGATACCACGTACCCACAGGAATCACCATCTTGCCGTTAATTGCTAATTGGTCGATTAAGGTTTGGGGTATGCTTTTAGGAGCTGCGGTAACTATAATTGCGTTGTAGGGAGCATTTTCTGCCCAGCCTTGGTATCCATCACCTGTTTTAATTTCGATGTTCTCGTAACCCAGTTGAGTGAGGATTTTCCGCGCACTATCCGCTAGTTGCGGGATAATTTCGACGGAGTAAACTTTTTGAGCTAGTTCCCCTAGTATTGCTGCTTGATATCCACAACCAGTACCAATTTCTAATACTTTATCACTGGGGGAAATTTCAGCAGCTTCGCTCATATAAGCCACAATATAAGGCTGAGAGATAGTCTGATTGTGACCAATCGGTAAAGGGCGATCGCTATAGGCGAAATCTCTCCAAAATGAGTCAACAAATTGATGGCGGGGTACTTTAGACATAGCTGCTAAGACTCGTTCATTTTTTAGACCGCGATCGCGAATTTGGTATCGCACCATTTGCCTGCGCTGTAACTCAAATGACTTCCTCCCAGGATGAGAGTTTGGTCTGTGAAGTCCAGAGGAATTAGGGGATAGTTGTGCTGCATAAATAAGCATAAACATTAGTAGATCTTAGTGTTAATTTGTTCTTTTTTTTTCTGTGATGCCTTCTTTCTTCAACCTTTCACGACAGCTATAGGTCGCAAACGAGCAACTTTATGAGCAATACCAGCTTTGCTCACTGTTTCTACTACTCGGCTGACATTTTTATAGGCTTGGGGAGCTTCTTCCGCTAGTCCTGGCATCGAGCCAGCGCGAATGTTAATTCCTTCTTGTTCTAGTTTTTCTCTAAGGCGATCGCCTCTAATAGTACGTTTTGCCTGTCGGCGACTCATCACCCGTCCAGCACCGTGACAACTTGAGCCAAAGGATAGCTCTTCGTTTGCTTTTGTACCTAGAAGAATCCAACTTTCAGTTCCCATTGAACCAGGAACGAGAACGGGTTGACCCAAAGGGCGGTATTCGGCTGGCAATCCAGCAAACCCTGCACCAAAGGCTCGCGTTGCTCCTTTACGATGAACGCAAACTGTCAGTTCTTCCCCTTCAATTTGGTGGGTTTCAATCTTTGCCATGTTATGGGCAATATCATAAACTTGGCGCAATGGTTGTACTCCTGGTTGAGAACCAAATACTTCTTGAAAACTACGTCGAGCATGATAGGCTAATGCCTGACGGTTGGCAAAAGCATAATTCGCTGCTGCTTTCATAGCTGCTAAGTAAGCCTGTCCTTCGGGAGAATCAAAAGGAGCGCAGACCAATTCGCGATCGGGCAATTTAATACCATAGTTAATAACTGCCCACTGAAAATCATGAACGTAGTCAGTACAAATTTGGTGTCCAAACCCACGAGAACCGCAGTGAATCTGCACAGCCAGACACCCTAGTTCGAGTCCCATTACCCTTGCTGCTTCAGTATCAAATACCTCATCAACCACATCTACTTCTAGAAAATGATTACCCGCTCCTAAAGTACCTAATTGACCTTTACCCCGTTGTTTTGCTCTTTGACTGGCTTTAGCTGGGTCTGCTCCTTCTAAGCAGCCAAATTCTTCTGTTCGTTCTAAATCTTCTTGGGTGGCATATCCTTTACCTAATGCCCAACGCGCACCTTGACGACAAATATGATCGAATTCCTCGACAGATAGGGGCAGGCTACCACCTTTTCCTACTCCACTGGGGCAATTGCGATATAAAGTACTAGCTAAATCATTTAAATAGGGGATGGCAGTTTGATATTCAATGGACGAAGCTAAAACCCTGACACCACAGTTAATATCGTAACCAACTGCCCCTGGCGAAATAATCCCTTCTGGTACTTTTGCTGCCATTACACCACCTATCGGCATACCATACCCTTGGTGAACATCGGGCATAATTGCTACGTGACCTACCAAACCAGGGAGACAAGCAACATTAACTCCTTGGGTAAGTGATAAATCTTCCAGAGCATCTTCCAATAATTCCTCATCAGCAAATATCCAGACGGGTACATTCATTTCTGGATGAAAAGATGTAGGAATTACCCAAACATAATCATCGATGCGCTGTAAATCTTGTTTTCTAATCTTCATCGCCCCTCCTTTTACCAAGTTTAGTGGGGGCATAGTCATTGTTTATATTTCGACTACTTTTTCCCTCATACATCTAATACTAACGTCACTTCCAACCCAGATTCTGTCTCGCAAATCGCTAAATTGTGATAGGTTACTGCTTTGATATCCTTGAGCCATTGCTGAGTGGGTGCGCCAGTAACTTTTGCTTCTATGCTTGTCTCATCGAGATACTGGATTTTTATTTGCTCGAATCCTAAACCCTCGCTTTCATGGAAATAAAGCAATTCGTTTAACCAAGCAACCAACAGACTTTCACGGTCGATTCCTTTAAGTTGAATTGAGCGCGTTGTCTGAGAACCTGGTGTCAACTGCATTCCCACTAGAGAATAAAGCCCCAAGGTTGCTTGAATCAACAATTGAGCTAAATTTTCTCCCCTAACTCGATAAGCCCAATCAGCAGTATGTTCGATTTCTTCAAAGCTTTTTGCTTGAGCCGATTCTGAACTTGGTATTATCTTAAAATTAGTATCTTTGAGTATCATTCAACAAAGTGCGATCAACTGAACAAGTACCAAGTTGCTTCTAAGTAACAGCTTGGCTTTCTCTGGTTTGCTGCATTTAGGGTGATGACATTTGCCAATTAGGATTTGGCTGCCCTATTGTCTCTAGCCAATAAAGTAAGGTTAAAGCCCCCTCAACCTGTTGTTTGATTCGGCTGCCAGCACTAGTTTTTAGTTTGAGTTCATCCTGTAATAAAATTTCCTCACTTGTTGATTGATGACTAACTAGCCTAGGTGCTTCTGGATTTCCTGCTGGACTAATCAAGGGATAAGGTTCTATGGGTAAGTGCCAAGTTTCAGGAATAGGATTTGCTTCCTTTGCTGTGCTAGGATTTGACCAAGGATCGGGAATGGGTTGCGCGATCGCATCCGAGTTACTTTGACGGGGTGGTTCTTTAGTTTTCTTTTTCAACATGATGCTAGCCTCCTATTGTTTATTCTGAAGAGCGGGATCATACAGCTTAAGCATCTTAGCCAGTCTCTACTTCTATCTTATCGCTTTTAGCTAAATCAATTAAACGGGCTTTGTCACTCGCCGACTTAGCCCGTTTAACCCTCACTTATGTGATTGTGCAAGGTTTCCTCCTAACCTAGTTTCAGTTGAACCGCTCTAAAAGTTACTCTTTTGCTCCTTTCATAGTCGCCTCTTCCTAGAGCCTGGTTTGGCAGCGTTGCCACTTAATCTATGGTTAAGGTAGATTAACTTTAGGGCTCACCTATATATTAACTTAAATTTAACCTAACCAAACCTAATTTGTTCTCCTGTTAAATTTGGTGTTTCACGAGTCAATAAAGGCTCTAAAGCAGCACGAATGCGATCCGCATCGGTCGGACAACCAGGAAGATAGATATCTACATTCACTATGGCGTGAACTGGTTGCACTTGTTCTAATAAAGTTGGTACTATGCCTGGTTGATGAGGTATTTGATTTTGTATATCGGCAGCTTCGAGATAGCAACGCTGAAGCACTGATTCGGTATCTCTTAAAGGATTGCGTAAAGCCGTAACATTACCAGTTACCGCACAGTCACCAAAGGAAATAAGAATGTTGGAGCGATCGCGTACTTTTTTGATCAACTCTAGATTATCTTCATTAGCCACCGCACCTTCGACTAAGACTACATCCACTCCTTCAGGATATTCTTTGATATCTGCCAGGGGACTGTAAACTAAGTCTATTTGTGCTGCTAAATCCAACAGCCATTCATCTAAATCTAGAAAGGACATATGGCAGCCAGAACAGCCACCGAGCCATACTGTTGCTAATTTTAATTTATTCATTGTTACTGGTTAGTAGTTAGTAGTTAGTAGGAGCATGGTTGACCATTTTTGAGTTATTTCCTAGCAAGCTAATTCAAAGCCAGAGGGTAGTGGTTGAGATGAATGGGGATTTTTTGCTGCTACTTCTTGCCATTCTTTTACTATTGCTTTGGGTATGTGCAAACGAGTTGATTTGCCTTTTTCTAGAGGTATTTCCAGTAATAGATCCACTGTCGGTAGTTGGGGAAAGATTTTTTTGATGTTGTATTGTCCAATACTGGGTAAAGGTGATTTGCCTAAAAACGTATTTGTCGCTTCATAGCGATCGCTCTTGGTACTAATTACTAAAGGTTTTTGGGACTGAATGGAAACAGAACTAGACAATCCAGACAATCTGAGATTTAAAGAGGGGACTTGGGAAGAATCAACTTGATTCATAAATAACATAATCTGCCACTTATGTCCTGTTTCATCAGTTAATATTTGTTCCGAACGACAGTGTATTTGTCCTGGTGCAATATCTGTTTCGGTAATGGTTGCAATGGCTGGTTGAATAGTCAAGTTAGCAATAATCAAAAACATAATTAGAGTTAATATCACCAAAGCGAGCGCCCATTCGATTTCCTCTAATATATGACGTAACATTTAATTCACCTCCTTAATCCCCAATCCCTATGTCAACTTTATTCTCTTTTTAATTCCGCGCTAACACTCCAACTAACTACCAACTACCAACCATTCTCCTTTCTTCCTTGCTGTTGTAATAAATTCCAACTTGGAGCGTTCTTTAGTCATTTCTCCTACTGTTGAACCCTGAGCAAAAATTGCACCTGTCGGACAAGCCATCAAGCATTTACCACAAGAAGTGCAACTATCAGAAGTACCCCAAGGCTGATTGAGATCGGTAATAACATGAGAATTATGTCCTCTTCCTGCCATATCCCAAGTGTGGGCTGCTTCAATTTCATCACAGACTCTAACGCAGCGAGTACAAAGAACACAGCGATTATGGTCGATACCAAAGCGATCATGAGATAAATCTACAGTGCGTTGGGGAAACTGATAGGCTAAACTAACATGATTCATCCCCATTTCTACTGCTAAATTTTGTAACTCGCAATTGCCGTTAGCAACACACACCGAACAAATATGATTACCTTCAGCAAATAGTAGTTCGATTATCATCCGACGATATTTTTGCAATCGTTCAGTGTTAGTTTGTATCTCCATACCTTCGGCTACCTTAGTTACACAAGCAGGTTGGAGTTTATTGCTACCAGAAATCTCAACTAAGCATAAGCGACAAGCACCAATATTCGATACTCCTTCTAGATGACAGAGAGTAGGAATGTGAATACCTGCATCTCGCGCAGCATCTAAAACAGTTTCTGATTCTCTAGCACTAACTAGGCGATCGTTAATAGTTAAGGTTTTTACTGCCACTGCTTTCAACTTTAAATTCCTCTCTTATTGTTTATAAATCAAGAGTTTGAGAAAGTTGTGAAGGATTTTTTTGTTAGTGGTTCATGGTTAGTGGTTAGTTGTTGATGGTTAATTGTTGATGGTTGATAGTTGATTGCTGAATTCTGAATTCTGAGTTCTTAATTCTGAATAGCGATCGCTATTTCCGATATTGTAGTAATCCATATCGCCCTATAGTTAAGAAAATTTGGCTTGTTCGATTATTGGTTGGAAAAATGCCCAATGCTTATCTGTACCAAACCACCATCCTGCACTAATTGCGGAAGGAACAGTGTATCCAGCAAAAGTTTTTTCTGCTTTTACTTCTCCACCAAAGGGAATATATTGCCAGCTACCATCTTCTGTTTTGTCTCCCCAACGCAGTAAAGACAACTTGAGGACTTTACCATCAGCATCGATAGTCAAAGTTAGGGTTATAGATTCGTTATCTATTTTCCAATTAGCTTGGATAGTGTTATCTGCCACTGCTTTCCAAATTACACCATTTTGAGGCAACAAAGCAGAAGGCAACCAAATAGACTCACACCCTAGTCTGCCAATACTAGAGCGAGTAATATTATCATTTTGAGCATTAACTACAGGAATTAAACCCCAGATAGAGAATCTCATTTTACCTTTGCCCTTACTGTAGTAATCTGCACTCCTCAATTCCCCTAAACCTTTGCCTACTTTAGCTTTCCAGACAAAACCAGGAGATTGAGAAATGATCTCTGATGCTTGCATTGGTATCCAGTCTGGATCGGGTTTAAGTCTGAAACTACCACTCATTTCTAGTTCTACTCCAGCAGCTATTGGCGTTCCCAGTTTAATGGCGTGTAAAAAATATTTTTGTACTGGTTCATCTAAGTTGGCAACCATGTCTTTAGTAAAAATGGTATTGCTTGGCTCAGATTTAAGAGAAACCCATATTTTCTTAACTGTGCGATCATATCTCACATTAATCAAGAAAAGTATTGTTAAGACTGCGATCACACTTGTAACTATAGGGAACATCATGGTTATTGTAAAGTCATAAGTCATAAGTAATCACTCATCAGTATTATTTCCTGTCCTTCTTTAGACCTATTGCCTATTACCTATTGTCTCTTACCCACACCCCAATCCCCAATCCCCAATCCCCAATCTCTATTCCCTGATTGATTCCTCTAAAAGTTGTATTAACATGATGGCAAAGCCTCCCTGCTGAAAGTTAGAAGTTTTCTGGTAATTAGGAGTAAGAAAATGACAACTGAAAAAAATGCCTATCTAAAATTAATGGAAATTCCCCCTGGATGCCTCAACCTGATGGGTTATGTAGATGAATCAGAAGTTAATGGTCCTGGATGTCGGGCTGTAATCTGGGTGCAGGGATGCTTGCGAGAATGTCCTAGTTGTTTTAATCCCGAGTCTTGGTCTTTTGAAATTAATCAATTGATGGCAATAGATACATTGGTGGAGAAAATTACCAGTAATCCTCGTCATGAAGGTGTTACCTTCTCGGGGGGAGAACCTTTTTGGCAAGCTCCAGCTTTAGCCAACTTGGCTCGTAAAGTTAAAGCCAAAGGACTTAATGTTATGTCATTTACTGGATTTACTCTAGAGCGACTGCAATCGGAATATGCTCCTGCTGGCTCTAAAGATTTATTGGCTCAACTCGATATTTTAATTGACGGTCCTTATATTCAGTCTCAAGCTATTAATTCTCCTGATTCTCCTGTTTCTTCGGCTAATCAGCGAGTTCATGTCTTTAATCCTGCATTAAAAGACCGAATAACTTGGGCGAGTGACCAAACCGAGATTCATATTCTTAAAGATGGTAGTCGTATTGTTACAGGCTATCTCGGTCAGCTATTTTTATCAGATTAGCGATCTCGCAAAGCGGGGCATCCCGTGACTACGAAGTAGCAGCTAGCGATATCGCACCTGAGACTAATTTTTAGCTGTCTCTAACTACTAACAGCCTTCCCCATGTCCTATTATCTTATCTTCTTCTTTGATAACCTTATAATACCGAACTCTTGACGCTCCATTGTCTCCTGCGCGAAAAAAGATGAAGATTCAAGCCTATTTAACAGTCTTTCTTTCCTTCGCTCTGCTTTGTTTATTTACTGTAACTTCTTTTCCCTTATCATCCCTGGCGAGTGAGAAGGTCTTAGATGTCTATTTCTTTTACAGTGAAACTTGCCCTCATTGCGCCCAACAAAAACCTTTAATGAAATATATTGACCAGCACAATGAACAAGTCCAGTTATATGCTTATGAAGTGAGTGAACATCCAGAAAAATGGCAAACATTTTTAGCTCAACATCAAATTAAATCCGCAGCAGTTCCCCGAACTGCGATCGCAGATAAACTATTTATTGGCTATAGTGAAGCGGACGGAGAATTAGAATACAATCCGGTTTATATAGGCTATATGGGCTACAAAAACCAGATAGTTAAAGCCATTGAAGCGGAATTAGGTCACTCAATAAATCTACCACTGTCAACAGTGGATTATCAATTCCCTTGGAAAATTGTTTTTCTGCCAATTTTATACTTGTTTAGCTATTTTCTGGTTCGCAAAAAACTTAAAAGTGAAACCAACAAAAGATATTGGATAGGAGGTGCGATCGCAACAATAATTATTAGCTCATTCTTATTATTATTTTTAATCCCAGAACCAGCGATCCAGGAATTTGCCAGAGGATTGCCTTTTCCTTTATTTGTCTCCACTATTGCTCTAGCAGACGGCTTTAATCCCTGTGCTTTTACTGTGCTGATTATTCTTCTGTCTTTACTTACTCATACTAAAAGCAGAAAACAGATGGCGATTGTCGGTTCTACTTTTGTGGTTACTTCCGCAGTCATGTATTTTCTGTTTATTATGATTATGGTGTTAGTCGGCTCTGTATTTTTAGAAAAGTATGGAGCTATTTTTATGTTGATTTTGGGGAGTATCATTACTATTGCTGGAGCTATTAACCTGAAAGACTACTTCTTATTTAAGCAAGGTATTTCTCTCTCATTATCAAAAGAACAGCAAGTAGCGATTGGTCAGAAAGCTGGCAAAATTGCTCAGGAACTTAAAGCCAGTGAAAACAATAAAAAAATATTTGTGACTGCTTTAGGGGGGACTGTTTTATTAGCTATTTTCGTCAATATTATTGAGTTAGGATGTACCGCCATTCTACCTGCGGTTTATATGACCAGCCTCATTCAATACTGCACTCAAAATATTTGGCTGTGTTTTGTCTTTTGGACAGCTATCTATGCAGCGATCTATGTGATTCCTCTGTTCGCAATTTTATTGAATTTTATCTATTCTTTTAAGTCATCTAGACTGACAGAAAGACAGGGAAGAATTCTCAAGCTATTAGCGGGAACATTCATGCTTTTCTTTGGACTGGTTATGATTTTTAAACCAGAGTTTTTGATGTTTGGGTGAACTGATAAGCCATTAATCATTTATCATTTAATTGTAAAAAACCTACCCTTGTGAGGGGGTAGGGCAAAGAATAAAATGATAAATATGATAATTGGATTTAGTGCGATTGCTATTCTACTTGATGACAATTTGGTGGGTCCCTAGGAGTTCTTTTAGCATTATTGCTAGTAGGATAAGCTGTGAGAGTTACTGTTCCATCTTCTCTGACTATGATTCCCCTAGCAGGATAAATATCACCCTGTGATGTTTTAACTGGTTGGATTTGAGAGGTAATATTCTGGGTTGTTTGCTGATTATTTAATCGAGATGACCAAAGGTAGCACTCTGTATTTGCCGTTCATTGGTGAGAGTGAGGTTAGTGGTGTCAATGGTCACTGCTCCTGCATTTCCCACAGCTCCTGAGTTAACGCTAGTGGTGATCAGACTATCATCCACAGAAACAGAATTCCAGCAGGATTGATTAAAAATAAATTCGCTGCACCATTAGCACGAATGAATCCGTCAATATTGGAGATATTTCCCCCTGTGAACCGAGAAAAGATGTTAACTATATCAATAGCATTGTTAAAGAAAGCTTTACTACCTTTAGGTACAGAAAACTCTTTAAAACTGTGAAATAAATTACCGCCTGCTTGCGCGCGACGAAGGAGCGAACCTCTCGCCATCATCAATTCTTACCCCATTATCTGTAGGAGTTAAAGTAGTATTTGTACTGCCATCAATCTGACGGGGTGACAACACAGTCAAAGGTACGGCAGGGCGTGCTTTTTACACGATAACCTGCTGAAAAGATAAATTCATTTATCTTTATTTCATAACGAGGCATTAGGATTTAAAGATGATTTTGAGCAAAATATTGCTCAAATCATATAGCGATCGCAATACCAGAAAGCCCGCCCTGCCTAACTTATAGGTTGCTTGTCACCCCGTCAGGCCATCAATAGTAATTTGAGCGGAAGCTGGTGATATTAGTGCGGATGCCAAAAATAGACTGATAAATGGGCTAGATATTAGTTCCATTAGAGAAAAGTTATGTAAAATTTTTCTGATTCTACAAGTTAATTAGTTACTGTGTTGGTTAAAAATTATCTCTCTGCTTTTTATTTGCAACCACTACTAGGTTTTATTTATAACTAATGTTAGATCTAATAAAAAGTGTAAGATAATTCACAGCGTTAGCCGATCACGATCAGAGATTTCAACATGAATGCTTCCACGTCTTCCAAATCATCAAAACCTTGGCTAATTGGACTGCTGATTACTGCGACAATGCTTGGAAGTGCAACTGTTCTTTGGGAAGCTTCCCTATCAGAAGCAGATAAGCCATCTTCAAGAAAGCAAACTGCACTTATGAGTAAGAAAGTAACCGCTTTGGGTCGATTAGAACCAGAAACCGAAGTAATCCATTTATTTGCACCTTTAGAACTAGATGGCGATCGCGTTGCCCAACTCTTAGTCAAGAGAGGAGATTGGGTTAGGACCGATCAAGTGATTGCTATTTTAGCAAGTCGAGATCGTCTCCAATCCGCTTTAGAAGAAGCCCATAAAGAAATTAAAGTTGCCCAAGCCAGACTAGCAAAAGTAAAAGCTGGTGCAAAAACTGGGGAAATTTCGGCACAACAAGCCCATATTACCCAACTAGAAGCAGAATTACGGGGACAAATGACTGCACAGAAGGCAAGGATCGCCCGCTGGAAATCGGAAGTTCGTACAGCTAAAGCTGAGTATGAACGTTATCAATCTCTATATGAGGATGGTGCGATCGCTGCTTCGGAATTAGACAATAAACGCCTAGCTAGGGAAACCGCATCCGCTCAATTAGAAGAAGCCATAGCCACCGAAAACCGAACAGTCAAAACCTTAGAAGCTCAAATAGCAGAAGCTAAAGCAACTCTAAACCGTATTGCGGAAGTTCGTCCCGTAGAAATACAGACAGCAGAAGCGGAAGTAGAACGGGCGATCGCTGCTGCCAAGAGAGCCGAAACCGAACTAGCCGAGGCTTATATTCGTAGTCCGATGGCGGGTCAAATACTGAAAATTCATAGCTATCCTGGGGAAACCATTGACGAGCAGCACGGTATTGCTGAATTAGGGCAAACCGACAAAATGGTAGTAGTAGCAGAAGTTTATCAAACCGATATTAATAAAGTCCGTTTAGGACAGACTGCATTAATTACTAGCGAAGTTATTTCAGAAGAATTACAAGGTACAGTCAGCGAAATCGATTTACAGGTTAGCAAACAGAAGGTTTTTAGCAATCAACCAGGAGAAAACCTAGATCGCCGTGTAGTAGAAGTCAAAATTCGTCTTACCCCTGAAGATAGCCAGAAGGTTGCTAGTTTAACTAACTTGCAGGTACAAACAGCGATTCTGCTAGAAACAAAAAATCCGTAAGCTTATAATTTGCCTTAATTTATCACGAATATTTGATTTAGGTTGTTGCGCTGAAGATGTTTATCAGAGATGAAAAGATGATGAATTCTAATAATGAACGAGTTGCGCGCTGCCGAAGGCAGAACCCTGCGGGATCGCTCGTGCTTTAATTAGTCGTTCATCTATTGTTTTAGCAGACGAACCGACTGCTGGACTGGACAGTAAATCTGTTGACTTATAGCAGGAATTTTCTTATACAGACTTATACATTGTTCTCAAAAATGTGTAAGTATTTTGGTACGTTAACTCAATAGGTGTAGAATATAGAGACATCGCCAACGATGTTTATGACAGGGGAGACGCCTTGGATTGAACCGTCATAGTCT
>JASJCP010000156.1 GCA_030065935.1 Xenococcaceae cyanobacterium MO_167.B27 | reverse complement strand
AAATATGCGCTGTCTTATTTTATGTATGCAGAATTTTGTTAGACAATTTGTCTAACAGTATAACCTAGCTAAATATGCGCTGTCTTATTTTATGTATGCAGAATTAAATATGTTGCATGGATGCAAACTCTATATTCTAAGATTACTTATTGAAAAGTCAAAAGTCATGCATTCAAAAGTCAAAAGTTTCACCTCTTCCTAAAGAGAAGAGGATTCAAAATCGACTGATTAAAGATTCGCGATCTGGTTCTCTCTTTAATATTTTTTATTTTTTTCTCCCTGAAGGGAGAGGCTTTAGACCAATTTCGGGCTGAATAAATTATTTTTGACTTTTGAATGCATGACTTTTGACTTCAGCCCGAAGGGCGCGGTAATCGTTTGACAGATTTTTATAATTCAAAGCCTCTACTTCTCTGTTTTTGTTTACGAGCTAACTTTTGCAAGTTATCACGCTGCAAAACCTCATTCCAATCTTTTTCTACTTTGGGTAAATGACGATAAATTTTATTTTTATCTGGGGCTATATTCGCCAGAGTTTCTGCTAGCTTATTACCTATTTCATCATTATCTGTCGCAATAATTATCTCTCCATTAAGATGAGCTATATCTGTCATAGCTATCTTAATTAGCTCTTGTTGATAATTGGAAATTGTACCCCCAGTGGATATATACCTGGTATGAGTGTTCTCATGACTGAAAAGTTGATGATACGAAAGAGCATCAATAGCACTTTCTGTTATAACTAAACGGCGATCGCTCTTTTGTTGGTTTGACTTCCATAATGCCTTAGTTCCACCACGACTAAAACCAGTGAACTTAGTATTCTTTATGGAGTAGCCAGTTAACCCATTTTGGTCATAGTGGGGAAAAATAGCATTACCGCGACTATCTATAGCAACAGTACCCACAAAGCGCGCGCTCGTTAGGGTAGCTTGATCGATACTCCGTTTTTCTAGATAAGGGTGTTCATAAGCTACTTTAAAACCAGATGCAGCTTTAATTACAGACAGCAGATTGCTGTTTATGGGTTGGGGTTTATCTATGGGTATGAATTTAGACGACCTAGTTCTTGGTTCATCTCTCCAGTCCCGTAGTTCCTTTCTGACCTCGACCAGCTTTACATTATTACGATTTTGGACGAAATCAATAATCGTACCGTTGTCAGCATCATCTCTGACGGAGAAATAAACACCATGTCCGTCAGTATCAGTAGCAATTACTATTTTGTCTCCATTGTCGTGACGCAGAACTGCACTATTGCGACTAGATGCTTGACTTACGTATTGGTATCCCTGGCTTTGGGCATACTCAACTAAGTTAATCTCGGTTTTAAACTTTTCTAATTCCTCTTTTCTCTTACGCTCTAAAGCTCTCCTTCCTCTTTCAAGATTGAAGTGAATTTGTCTATGGAGTTGGTTAAGCTGTTGAGAAGCTGCTTCAATTGAGTAACTTGTTTGCTCAAGTCGTTCACCTGATTCTGTAGCTGTTTGTTCTGCTTCTCTAACCGCTTCATATCCTGTGAGTATCTGTTGGATAGAGTCTCTATTTGTTGTTTGTATTCTTTGGCTAACTGTAGATAAGATAGCCTCAGTTGGTTCTCTAATGCGCTCATCGGCTACTCCATTTTTAGACAGGGTTTTCCCTGGCACGTCCAGCCTGGGGTCAGTTTTTTGTATGGGGGCAGGGTGATAAATGTCCCGTTGCTGGTTTCGCTTATCCTTACGCCCTTGGTCTTTTGCTGTAGCTGGTTCAGGGTATATTGTTGTTGTTTGATTGACTGATTGAGAGAATCTAGTTGGGTTTGCTTTGCTGTAATCCGCATCGATAAGAATCCTATCAGACCCCAACTGCCGATAAAGATACCCAGAAAGAGACTCCCTGCTCCTACTGATATCCACATCCATTGTTTGCCCAAGTATTTTTTTAAGCGTTGGTTGTTCCCCTCCATAGCGCGAGATATGATAGCTCGCTCTAGATTCAGCCAGTTCTCTGACTCTCTCCTGAATTCGGTTAAGATCGCTTCGGAGTGTTGACTCAGTTGTAGTTTCAATTCCTGGTGTTGAAGTTCCGCCGTTTCCTCCATGCGTTGGTTGGAAGCTTCTATCTTCTTTTTCAGGTTGTCTCCCAAGTCGCCAAGATGCTTCATATATTCCCCCTTTTAGTCGATATCGTTGGTTATCTTCTGGATTTAACACTGTAATATAGTTTTTTCCCTGCCTTGGTATCTCTAAACCTAATTGGGTAAAAGAAGAGATGATGTCATCACGGTTGGTCACTAACCCTGTTTCGATGCGCTTAGTAATGTATTCAGTTAGCTGTTTTTTGGGGTCTGGTGCAGCTTGACTTCCTGCACGTTGGGTTTCGGCATCAATTAAGGCGATGTAGCCTGGTTCGTAGATTCTTTTACGGGCTAAATCATCTGGTCTTGCCCAATCCTGTTTGATGTTCCACATTGTCTGCCAGGGTTTGAAGTAGCCATGCCAACCAGGGGGGGCAATATTGAGGCTTTTCCCTGTATCTAGTTCGACTTTGGGGGTGACGAAATGTAGCTCTACGCGATCGCTTCCTGTATGGGTGTGACGTACCCAGAGGATATTGTATTGATCTGGTTTAAGTCCTGCAAAGGCGTATTCTTCAAAGGAATCGATTAGTGCTTGCTGCTCTTTTTCTGTTGGTGCATCTTCAATGGCAAAGCTGAGTACCCCACTATTGTATTTGTATTTGAAGTCCAGTCCGTCTATTAGCTGCTTAGTGAAGTATGGATTGCCTCTAATTACTTCTGGGGCGGGTTCTCGTAGTTTTCCTGTGTTGGGGTCGTGTTTACGGGTGATGTATTCTACTGGACCACGACCTTTACCTACTCCTCTGGCGAAGAATTTAACAAGCATTATTCATTCCCCTTGGTAGATGTCAGAGCTAATAATGCTTGTTCTATTGCTATGAGATAGGTAACTATTTCTACTGCTTCGGCGGTACTTTTATAGGTGTTTGCCCAACGAGCAATCTGATTTAAGTTATTACCTATTTTAGCGATTTGAAAAGTGCGTTCTCTTTGTAATGCTCGGTCGTTAATATTGGTAATTCTAACCTTACCCATTGCCTCTCTTACTAACTGTGAGATAGTCAATCCTGCTCCGTGTGCTTTTAATTCCCAGTCCAATTTTTCTGAATCTGTCAATCTAATACTGATGGTGTTGGTACGTTGTACTTTTCTGGGCATGGTGAGTTTGATTTGATTTGAGTTTTCATCCTCTTGCGAGAGAGCTTCTCTATTTCTTTTTCCTACTGCCATTAGGGGTCGAGGGGACTCTGTCCCCCGCTAGCCCCCCGCGCCCTTCAATTACAAGACTTTGACCATTAATGTACTACGCGGGGTGGGCTAGCTTAAGTTAACGATTTTGGAGTTTCGCTAAGAGCTAACTATCTATTATAATCAAGTTCTAAATAATTAGATAAATCTCTAGATTATTTAAACATCTCATTGCTTTAAAGTAGTCTCAGCATTACTAGAGTAGGGAGGTTCTCTAGCCGTGTAAAAATCCATCTTTAAACACAATAATAAAACGCCTTAACTTCTTTTGTCTCGCCTTGAACAAAAGCCGAGCCTAGAAAGCAGATAATTAACATTTGCTTTAATTTCATCTTTTGCTGTATCGAGGGTTTGGGTATAGTTTAATAATCAGCTAAAATTATTAAAGGTTATAGCTTAATAAAAGAAGTCGCCCCCGTGAAAGAAGAAACCAATATCAGACACGAATTAGCCTCCATTCTTCAGGATTTACCAGCAGAAAAGGTTAAAACCGCCGTTATAAAATGGCTGAGTACGGAAAAAGGTGACATTGCTGATTTGAAGCAAAACTTATCTCTAGACAATGAAAGCAATGAGTCACAAATGATTTATGGTTCGATTGATACTAACCTCGATTTTATCCCCCTCACCTCAGAGGAAATGATTACACAAAGCTTGGAAGCACTCAATGAGTATCAACTTCACAGGCGTGGTGTTTCTCAACAAGCGATGGAAAACTGGGCTGCTAGTTTAGGTACTGATGATGAGTTACCATGCCCAAGGTAGTTTGGTCGCCTACAGCATCACGAGATATTGATAGGCATTACAATTTTCTTCTAACACAAGACGTTACCACAGCCACCAAAGCGGTACAAAAAATTATTCAAACGGGTGGTAGTTTGTCTCAGAATCCCTATCGAGGAACGGTTGTTCAATCATTAGCAGGACTCCGAAAGTTACTGGTTTCCTTTGGTAAATATGGCTACGTGATTCACTACACGGTTATTGAAGAAGAGGTTGTTATTTTAAGGGTCTATCATGGACGAGAAAATCGCCCTAATTAAACACATCCCCCGAGTAGAGATGACTGATATTGACATCCTCTCCGCCCTGAACGACGGAGATTCCAACCATCACTGATTGGGTTTACTCTTTCTGCGAGACGATTTACTACTTGCAGTTTCCTGCCCGCAGCAGAGATCGAACTCTCCAGAGTCGTTACTTTCCGTCTGCCCAACGGTAGTTGATAGTTTTTTGAGTGCTGCTTGAAGTATATTTATTGCTGCGTTTTCGTCACGATCCAAAACTAAACCGCATCCACATTGATGGGTTCTACTACTTAAAGATTTAGCTACTTTCGCGCCACAGGACGAGCAATTAATACTGGTGTAAGCAGGTTCAACTGCCACGACAGGAACACCATAAACCCTGCCAAAATATTCTAACCATTCTCTAAACTTACTCCAAGCAGCGTCTGATATAGACTTAGCCAATTTGTGGTTTTTAATCATATTACGCACCCGTAGGTTTTCTATCGCTACCAAATCGTTAGACTGTATGACGCGCCGAGCCAACTTGCAAGCCCAGTCGTTACGTCTGCGAGAAACCGATAAATGCGCTCTACCTAATCTATTCCTGGCTTTTTTACGATTGAGAGAGCCTTTCTCACAACGAGATAAGCGACGCTGTAGCTTTTTAATTCGCTTCATGTCTCGTCTTAAGAATCTAGGATTGTCAACCTTGAAGCCATGATTGTCGGTATAGAAATGAGTTAAACCAACATCTAAGCCCGATTGCTTGTTACTTAAATCTTTTTTTTCTTCCCTAGTATGATTAATCAAAAACTGAGCATAATAACCGTCGTGACGGCGTACCACTCTCACCCTGTTAATCTGCGAGATTTGATAATAATGCAGGTCGCGACTCCCCCACAATCTAAAAATACCAGCTTTAAACTTATCGGTGAAAGTTATATACTTTCTGCATTCGGATAGCTTCCACCCCGAAGTTTTGTATTCAACACTAGCTCTAACTTGATACTTTTTGAACTGAGGAAATCCCTTTTTACCCTTAATTTGTTTCTTACAATTGTCGTAGAAACGAGAGATAGCAAACCAAGCGCGTTCCGCGTGAGCCTGCCTAGCCATCGAGTTTAACTTATTAACCCAAGGGAATTGTTCTTTATTATCAGATAATTTTTTGCAATATTTGTATGCGTCGTTCCTCCCTCTAATTTCGCCATCAATCCAAGCTCGAATTATGCTGTTACGAATGAAACGACCAGTACGAATAGCAGCGTCTAACCGTCCGTATTGGTCGTCCAAACCTTTTAGTTTCATTTCGTAGATCAGCATTCTTATCAAGATTGAAACTGATAAAATTCTAGCATAATTGATGACTCCCTTATATCCCCGCCCTGAACGACGGGGCTTTACGGGAGATCAGGTAAAGAGAGCGTCGGGTAAGTCACAATCCAATGGTAATAGCTAAAAGCTTTGCTCTATGTGTAAAGTATTCACAATGGTAAAAGCTTTTCTTGATAAGCGTTATAGACGTTGTAGGTGCGATAATACTGAGAAGCTGCAAAATTTCACAGTAAAATTTCACAGTATTTGTTAACGCGCTTTTACTGTTTTGAAACCCTTACAGCACAAGCGTTTTGAAGTTCCATTGCCGAGGATGACAGCTTCGCGGATACCGTTGGCAATTGTAATATAATAAATTCCACAAAGTATTATTAAAGGCTAAAGTTAAGATTTTTCGTCTTTGTAGTACTACTAACTTTAGTAAAGATTACTTTCGCCAACAGTATCTTCGTGCTTTTTTGCCCCAAGTAAAATGTAGATTGGCTTAGTATCTCAAGAATCCTCTATCTAGAAAAAATGGAAACATTGGAAACATTGAAGAAACATTAAAACATTTTCTTGACAGTCCAGCAAAAAAATTGTCAGTATGGGTTCGACATCTCAATCAAAGAGAGTAGAACAGATGAAAGTCACCCGACATCGAGACAAAATTTTAGAAGCACTACAAGAATGGTTTTGCATCCATAAAGAGGGACCCACTTTAGAGGAATTATGTACCGAATTAGAAATGCAGCCTCGTCAGAAAGCTACGTTACAACGTTGGTTACAGACAATGCGAGGTATTGATGTGGAATGGGAAGATCACGTTCCCAGAAGTCTGCATCTGGTTAGAGAAGAACCAACAGAACCAGAAATACAACTTCCCGTTACAGAGACTCTGCGTTATCTGGCAACGGGGTTAGCCGAATGGGAACAACAAGAGCCAGACCAACGCGCTAATCTGCCTCAAGCACTGCGTTTGGGAATGTCCCGAATGTATTTAACCTCTTTATTGAAAGAAGATGAAACCGCACCAGAGAACTTGCCAGAATTTTTCCAATGGGCTGAAACCCCTGTAGTTAACTGGACTCCTACTCAAGAGATTCAAAATTTATCATTGGATGTCACCCTCATCGAAGATGGGTTAGTTTCCGACTTTGCCCATCAGTGGTTAGTAACGGGCAAAGATGTCGAAAAGCAGGTACAGGAAAAAGTTTTACAGGATGTCTTAGAGTACTGTCGAGGTAATCAACTCGACGAATCATATCGCGTTTTTCGCAAGATAATTACAACTCAACCAGTTATTTCCTATAAAAAATACCGCCGTCTTTTGTCGAAAGACACACTTCGCCCCCTACGTCAGTATTTACAGCAAGTGTATGTCGATTTAGTAGATTTATCCGCAGATCGCACCTATCATTTCTGCCCTCGCTGTAAGTATGTTAAGCGTGAACGCTCAGATGGCAGCTATGGCTGTCGCAATACTGTCTGCAACCGATTATCCGCCAAGCTAAAACTTCCTCCTAACCCATCGATTACTAGAGATGAAGCTGAAACCATGAAGGTGGTTACGCCAGGAGTACATCGTTATGGAACTATTCCAGGACTTTGGGAAATTCATTTAGCAGAAGAACTTTCCAAATTAGGCGTGCGCGTTACCCTGTGGCCACAGATTGATGAATTCGATTTACTGGTGGAGTTTAGTCGCAAACTTCACTGGGCAATTGATGTCAAGGATTGGTCTTATTTAGATCTAGAGCGTTTGCAGAAAGTACAGTATCGCCCCGATACCAAAGAAACTTTTATTGTTTTTCCCGACTCGCGAGAGCCAGAGCTACGCATTAAAGTAGTCCGCAAAAAGCTAGAGTCCTCACTTAATGGGGTGCGATTGAAATTGATTAGTGAAATTATTGCCGAAACCAAAGCCATTTTGAAGAAGAAAAATCATGCGTAAAATCTCTCAATGGGGCAAAGAACTACGTGCTGCTCTGCGTAAGTCTGATGAATTAAAAGAATACGTAGCGATTATGTTTCCCGATGTCGCTCCCAAAAAACAATCCAAGTTAATTCAACAATTGGCTACACTTATCGCCGAAGTAGAATTGGGACTGACATTACTCAAAGAACTTGCCCCAAAAGACCCTGCGACTTCTGTATCAGCATTACTGTTGGGATATCGTTTTCAGGTCGAATGTTTGCTGGACGAGGAAAACTGGCAGAAGGCACAAAAAGCCCGTTTCTACTTAATTCGACGCAAAGGAAGACAATGGGAGAGATCTCTTTTAGAATATATCAACCTGCCTGAAACTATTAGAATTTTTGAGTTAAGCGACTCTAAAGATGTTCCAAAACTAATTCCTGCAACCATCTATCCCCGACGATGGAAACTATATCTTCAAATCCTATCTGTAGCCCCACCCCACAAAAAGCAGAAAGTCCAACTAGCAACAACAGGGACATGGTACACTAAAATCTCTCATCAAGGTAACTTGCCGATAGAAATTCCGATTTCCATTCCTCAAACAGTAGCAAATCTGGCTCAATCGCCTTTAGTTACCTTTAAAGGCAAGCGCAAAGCTAAAAATCCTCCCCACACTGTAACTTTAGAAGCATTACGGCAAACTGCCCTGGAAATGGACGATTTACTATCTGATTCTGGAAATGAGCAGAATTATCATCAGCGTCTTTCTGGAATTGCCTTGAAATTACTGGATGAGTCAGCTAATGATTTTCATTCCAACACCGAATTGAAACTAGAAGGACTAATTCACATAGTCGGTTTATTAAATGTAGGTAAATCAACCCTACTGGAAATTTTGATTTACCACTTTGCCAAGCAGGGATATCGCTGTGGCTTAATCGTCAATGATGTTGTTGCTGCGGTACGTTTAGCATCTCTGTTTACTCATCGGCTCTCAATTTGGGCTGCTCCCATTTTGGGTAGAAATCGCGACGAACACCTAAAAAAAATCTACGAACCTCTTTTAGCAACATCAGGAGAGGAAATTACTCAAGGAGCAGTCCATCCCGCTTGGCGTTGGTTTAGCCCTGTTTGTCCCCTACTAGCTTTGGTGCAATCGGAAGAAAAATGGGAATTTGGCTCAGAACCCTGCCACACGCTTTATCAGAAAGCTGCTAATACTCAACCAGGAGATAATAGTAAGGAGAATGAGGAGGATGATGATATAGAAGACCTCCTCGAAAAAGATCGATACACCTGTCCTCTATATTACAAATGTCCCCGCCATCAACTAGAAAAAGATATTGCCATAGCGAGAGTTTGGGTCTTGACTCCAGCGAGTTTAATTTATACCCGCGTTCCTTCCCAAGCATTTGAGAAAAAACTAACCTGGGCAGAGACAGTTTACCGCGAGTGTGACTTTCTGTTTGTTGATGAAGCAGATCGGGTACAAGTGCAGTTAGATGAAGCTTTTGCTCCCAGTCAAGTGTTAGTAGATGCCTCTGGTAACTCTTTTCTCAATAAACTGGGACTGAGTTTTGCTAGAACTATTTACAGTTCAGATCGACGTAGCATGGCAGCAGAACTGTTTGCTGCGGGAAAACGCGCTCAAGATTATGCTCAAATTGCCACCGATTTAGTTCTCCCCCGACTGCACAACCAACCAGAATTGGTTGAGTGGTTGGGTAAAAATCCCTTTACAGGACGCTCCTTGTTTGGTCATATCGTTCGAGATTTACTCTTTGCTTCCCCAACTGAGAAAAATCATCCAAAGCCCAAGAAAAAGTTAACTCGCCAGCAGCGTAGTCAGGAGCAAAACCAACGTCTCTTGGCAGGTTTCCCCAATGAAGAAGAACGGCAGCGTCGCAAACGAGCTATGGAAACGATACGAGGATTTTTAGAAGCTCCTCTCAATCGCCGTCGCGGTGGGGAACTATCAGACCTCGCTCATACAATCTTAAGTGCGGAAACCGAACGTACTGCCCTAGATGAAGTCAGTGAATGGTTGGATAAATGGCTCAAGGATTTGAAGATTACTCTTAAAGATCAAGTCAAGTTTGAGGAAATTAAACGCAACCTTCACTTTGCCATTTTGATTACAGTCCTAAACGATCGCCTTGGCTTCCTAGTAGATCATCTCAACGAACTGGCTCGCAGCCAGATTATTGACTTTCATGATTTGAGCCAAGTCTTAGTATATCGTCCGCCTCGCGACTTTCTCCCCGTCGTTCCTTCCGCACCAGTGGGTAATATTCTGGGTTTCCGCTATACTCGCAACCGAGGTGGTAGTAGAGGTGGAAAATTAGAATACTTCCGCTACGCTGGTGTGGGTCGCTCACTACTGCTAAACTTCCCCACCCTTTGGTCAATAGACAATTGGGATGGTCCTCATACGGTTTTAATATCAGGGACGAGTTATGCCCCTGGAAGTCCTGCTTATCACGTAAAGGAAAAACCAACCGTATTGCTAGAACCTGCCAAGGGCAATCAAAAAGCAGGGGATGCTGGAATTAGTGATAGTGAATTTAGCTTTAGCCCTCAACAAGCAGCACAAGGCAACTTTATCGCTTTATCGGGACTGTCTTCGGGAGCGCGACGTAAAGCTGCTGAAGAGATGGTCAAAGCCATTTGTTATCAACCAGGACAAGCTCTCAGTTTTCTAGACCGCTTATTTAAAACCCTAAAAGATTTAGAAACCAAAAATCCAGATCAATGGTCAGACCGTCAGCGTATTTTACTGATTACTAACAGCTACGATGAAGCCAAGTGGATTGAAGAATTATTGTCACCTCGCTATTTAGTTGAACAAATTGATAGCATTGCTTGTCTGCGTCGCGATAACGCTCCCGCTCATCTAACAGGAATTCGTCGCGGTCAAATCAGAGACTTAAAAAACCTGCCAACCAAGATTGTCATTGCGCCATTGATGGCACTTGAACGGGGACACAATATTCTCAATGATAACCATATTGCTGCTTTTGGCTCTGTCGTATTTTTCAGTCGTCCCATGCCCGTCCCTGATGATTGGCAGATAACAGTTCGCCAACTTAACAACTGGGCAATTCTCAAATCAGAAGATTCTCAGCTACACACTTCTCTAACACTAACTGAGATAGAAAATCAATTTTACCAATCTGCTATTGCCAAGATGCTTGACCTTAACTGTCGGGCAATGTCCTTTAAACAGCTAAATCAAGAGGAACGCTCTGTCCTCTGTTGGACGCAGTTAGTTAGTATTTGGCAAATCATCGGACGTTTGGTCAGAGGTGGAGTTCCTTGTCTGGTTCATTTTCTGGATGTGAAGTTTGCCCCTAAATCTGCTGACAACGAACTAGATGATGAAACCACTTCTCTTTTAGTCGGCATGATCCAAGAGTTATCGGCTTGGCTTGATGGTGATGACAAGCAACCCTATGAAAAAACTTTAGGCTACTCCCTCTATGGAGCTTTCTTTAACGCACTTAAATCAACAAAGGACTTAAATCATGAGCTTTAATACCATTCTTCCTGGTGCTTATTCCGTAAAGACTAATGCTTCACTCAATCTTTTTACTCTAACCGTACCCATAGCTTGGCAGCAAGCAGCTTCTACCCTCGCAAAACAGCGCGTCAAACTTACTGGAAAAGGATATCCTTCCGTTCCCGTTTACTCCCTCAATTCGATTGTTTCAGCTTGTTTTCCGCAAATTATTCAAACAGCCCCTAAAGGATGGCAACATTCAGGCGTTCCTTGGATTTTGAGTAGCGAACAAGCTGACTTAGATTTATTACCAGAGTTAATCAAAGATGGATTTAGGGAAGAATTTACCCAGTGTTTGGGAGAAGAAGCTGTTGAAGCTACTCTTAATAATCTTAAATCTGAAGCTTGGCAATGGTCGCCACAGCCTACTACTTACTCTTCATTTGATAAAAAAGTATGTTTCCAAGCTCTGCCAGATTTTCTAGCGAAAGAATTTCTCAAAAACCCCACTGTTTCTTTTGGAGCCAAATCGCAGTATCAACTCACCTTTTATCGAGTGGCGAATACTTATCAAGGAGCAGAATTGATGTCATGGCCACCGTACCCCGTTTCAATTATTAAAAACAAAAAGGAAGTTAAAAAAGTAGATATTTCCTTCGTTATCAGTTTGAAGCTGCAAACTTTTCCTTGGTCTTCTCAACTCTCTCCTGTAATTGTGCCACAACTTTCGATTCGTCGCTGGTTCAGTGAACCAAAAAGTATTCCCTATCGTGGTGCTACTGCCTATATTGGTGACAATCGGCGGTGGTTAGATGGGGAGCATCAACCATTCTGCTTTATGCGTTTGGCAATTAAACGGAGAGGACAAGAACCCTCATGGCATCAAGCGATCGCTAATCTGCTAAAAATCGACAACACTCCACTACCTAACCCCAAGAGTTTAGCTGCACAACCCACTTATAACTGGTTAAAATTTAAGGCGGAAGAGAGAATCATTCAAGGAGCTATATCCTATGACACCAGATATCTTGGGGAATTTCCCTGTTTTCCTGGTGTCAGTCCTTTAGATTTAGCTAGTTTAGATCAAGCAATTTTAAAACGTCTTCCATTACATCGCATTGGAGAAGCGGTCAGAGTAGGCAAAGTGGTAGTGGATTTTTGGAGTAAAGTTCAAAGCAAAAAGAAAAGCGATAAATCTCCCAAAAAGGCTAACGAGCGAAAAACCCCTATGCTGCGTCCTCAAATCGCTGCCCCTCCGGTATTTCGCCAAACTAAAAATCCTGTAAAGACAATATTAATCCTTTGGTCAACTAATGAATGTCGAGATGCCCTAATTACTGAAATCTGTCAGCTTCTTAGTTTATCTCCAGAGGGAGAAACCCAAACCTATGTAACGTCAAATGGTGCAGAGGGTGAAACTACTTGTTATCAAGGTGAACTTGGTTCTATTACTATCAAAACTCAGCACGTTGAAGACCTTGCTCAAAAACTAGATGTTGATAATCCTTCAGTTTCAGGTAACAACCGACAACAACGTCGCGTTAACTTGCTAGAGAAACGCATTAAGGAGATTACTTCAGCTTTACCTAAATCTGAAGGATTGAGCGGTGCTTTAGTAGAAATTAAACCAAAAGCAAAATTCTTCCCCCCAGAATCAGACCCCAAGCTAGCATGGCGTATAGGTGCAATGCGGTCAGGATATATCAATCAGCACATTAATCCCATCACGGATCATAAAAAAGATGGAGCAAAATATTTTATAACCAATGGTCAGGAACGTATAAAAAGGGCTGTATCTGACTTATGGCGACAGTTTGGGATTCTACCAATTCCTTTAATAAACGAAGCAAAAGATGGAGTTGACCCAAATTTATGGTTGACCTGTTTTTATGTTTTACGTCGCACTCGTAAAACAACCGCCAGCAATAAAGCTAATTGTGTTGCATTAATGTTACGGGTTAATCCCATCACAGGGATGGTTGAGATGACTACCCCCTCATGGTTCTCTGAATCAGGTTGGGTATCCTATTCAGATGGTTTGGGTTCTCTCCTCAATGAAAAATGGGACCCTAATTCTGATTTTGAATCTGCTACTGTCGATATAAATCAAGAAGAATCCTTTGACTACAAAAAACACGAACAACAATTTCTCAATCAATTTGTGATCAACTGTTTGCTCGACTGTTTAAGTCAACCTCTAGAAGAGAATAAGCTTCCTCGCGTCTTGTTTATGGCAGAAGCTCAAAACGCAAGAAGAACGCTAACTTGGCTACAAAATCCCAAAATACCTGCCAACAAATTACCAAGCGAACTTCATATCACAGGCGAGGAAAAAGAACGTTTGTGGATGGCACGGTTGCGAATAGCTAAAAACGGGGAAGTTCCATTTGGGATCGTCAAGGATTCATCTGGTAGTCGAACCAGTGGTATTTTTCAATGGCAAGATATATGCAAACAGAAAAATTCTCCCGAGGTATCTTACCAGCCCTCTCTCTACCTCAGCATGAGGAAACTATTAACTACTGAACAAGGTGTATTAGGGAAATCTCAATCTCGACTAGATGATAGTAATAAACAAGCAGCCAATACCAAACCCCTAGAAATAGCGATTGTTCATCATCCAGGTATTGATGCTACTGATTTAGCTAGTTTGATTCATAACCTTCGATCTCGCTGGCCATATTTCCCCGATTCTACATCTTTGCCCTTTCCTTTTCCTTTCGCTACCAGTGCTAAAGAGTATGCAGTTGGTGTTAAGGATGCAGTGGAATTAGATACTGACGCAGATGAAGAGGAGGTTGAGGTTATTCAGTTGAGCTTATTCTAGCTATAAAAGCGAGAGCCAAAAAAAGTAGGGGAGATATAAAACGACCTCATGTCAAAGACTAATTCGCCCGTTATCTATCAGCTAAAAGTGGCGTTGCGCCGAGATATGTAAAATAGTGCCACATCTCCCTGAAACCATTGATAGGCTTACCTACCTATCAAATTTTGATTTTTCAAAGGTTCTTTATGTCTGCTAGGTTCTTCTTTCCGTTGTCTTTTTAAACGTGCTTTTATGCCCATTTTTTTTTTTTTATGTGGTTAGGTGGCTCTCTTCAATTTATCGCATAATGATAAGTCTTACTTATTGAGATTTTTCACCGCGCTTCGGGATTTTAGGGTATAACTTTTATGATCTAACTTTTTCGGGTTGCTCCCTGTCTCTAGTTGTCTCTAGTTGGTTGATTGTGTCTCTAGTTGTCTCTAGTTGTCTCTAGTTGGTTGATTGTGTCTCTGGTTGTCTCTGGTTGTCTCTAGTTGTCTCTAGTTGTCTCTAGTTGGTTGATTGTGTCTCTAGTTTTCTCTAGTTGTCTCTGGTTGTCTCTGGTTGGTTAATTGTTTCTCTAGTTGTCTCTAGTTGTCTCTGGTTGGTTAATTGTTTCTCTAGTTTTCTTGGTATTGGAGTTTTTATCTCTAATCCGAATCGGAATGAGATGCTCTACCAATACTACTATTCCTCCTTTCCAGTCATCAGCATTGTGAATAGGTTTAATATAAACCAAGAGTTGTTTAGCATCTTCTCTGAAATAACTTGAATGATAAT
>JASJCP010000022.1 GCA_030065935.1 Xenococcaceae cyanobacterium MO_167.B27 | reverse complement strand
GGAAGCCTCTCTCGCGGTCATTTCAGTTGAGCTTAGGGACTTGCGCTTTATTAAAATACCAGCCTTTTAACTAATTCATTTAATTGTTAGGCTCTTACTGCTAACTGATGAAGGCTGGTATTTTAATTTTTTGCTCCTTCCTTACCAAAAAAATGAGTAAGTTTTAAAAACTTATCGTGGCTTATTTTTAAGCAAATTATTTTTTATGTCCCCATTTCCCCACTCCTCTATCTCCCTATCATCCAAAATCTTTAACAAGCTCGCATTTTTAAACAGCCCTACTTGAGAAGGGGGATTTAGGGGAATCGAGTTTTACACTTCAGTCTAGCAATTTAGTAGCCTCAAATCGTAGTAAAATGGAGTAAATCGTAGTCAACTAGACAGGCTATGTATTTAACTATTTGGGGGAATTATTTATCCTAACCCAACATTTTAGTCTAGACGCGCTACTACTAACTACTAACTAACCACCTGATGAAGAGTTTTCAATAAAGTTTCTGTGGTGTAGGGTTTGTTGATAAAAGCAGCAATTTTGTCATCTAATTCCGCAACTATTTCACGGTGGGAAACCAATCCACTAAAAACGACTATTTTGATATTGGGATTAATTTTCTTAATGGTGCGGATGAGTGTTTTACCATCCATTGAGGGCATCATAATATCTGTCAACACAAGATTGATCGCATTTTGATTTTGAGCGTAAATAGCCAGTGCATCAATGCCGTTATTAGCGGTTAAAACTTTGTAATTGAATGTTTCTAAAGTAGCTTTGGCAACTTCACAAATCTGGGTTTCATCATCCACAAGGAGGATTAACTCTCCGTTAGCGTGGGGTAATTCTTCTGGTACTGGTAATACTTCTGCTGTTTCACTAGCTGGTAGAAATATTTTAAATTGAGTTCCTCGTTCTACTTCACTATAAACATCGATAAAACCACCGTGACTTTTAATAATGCCAATGGCGGTAGAAAGTCCTAAACCCGTACCGTGACCAACTTGTTTAGTGGTAAAAAACGGCTCAAAAATTCTGTCTATAATAACGGCAGGAATTCCCATACCTGTATCCGCAACGGTAACTAAGACATAAGCACCCTCATGGGCTTCTAGATGCAGTCGAGCAAAGTTGGCATCAATGGGAAAGTTCTCCGCAGCGATTCTTAATTTACCACCATTAGGCATGGCATCTCTGGCATTAACCGCTAGGTTCATTAACACCTGATGAATTTGAGTTGCATCCCCCTCTATTGTCCACAAGTTTCTGGGGGTATCGATCTCTAGTTCAATGGTTTTGGGGAAGGTTTCATTTATTACTTGTCTCATTTCTCGAATCAGATGGATAATTTGGATTGTACCGCGATCACACTCTAAGCCCCGTGCGAAGGTGAGAATTTGCTTGACTAAGGCTTTTCCTCGTTTGGCATTGGTTTCAATAATTTTTAATAGCTTCAGAGTAGGCTCATCTAGGTTAGTTAATTTCCGTGGTAGCAGTTGGGCAAACCCGAGGATCGGAGTGAGAATATTGTTAAGATCGTGAGCAATACCACCAGCCAGAGTTCCCAGGCTTTCGAGGCGTTGGGTGCGGAGAAATTGGGATTCTAGCTGTTTTTTCTGACTAATATCCGTGTTAACTACTAAAAATGAGGACGGATTTCCCGTTTCATCTCTGACTAAAGTCCAGCGACTTTCCACCACAATCTCTTTACCTGCTTTGGTAACTTGATTTAGTTCTCCTTGCCATTCACCTTTTTCTCCAACTGCTTGCTGAATTTCATTTAATTCTGTTGAAGATTCTGGATATAAAAGCTCGTTAGCATCTCCCTTTAGAGCTTCTGCTTTCGTCCAACCGTATAATTTTTCTGCTCCCTGATTCCAAAATAAGATGTGGTTATCTAATCCTCGAACCATAATTGCGTCCGTTGCTATATTCAGTAGGGTAGCTTGTTGAAGAATTTTAGCTTCTGCTTGCTTTTTTTGGCGGTTGTTCCGATAGGCTTCAATAATACGACTACAAGTAGCTAGAAAGGGTTGGAGATAAGAAACAATAGCTTCATCATAACCACCCTCTCGATTGGCAATGCCTACCATGCCCGTCATTTCGTCATTTTTATAGAAAGGTACTCCTAAAAAAGCATTTAACGGAGGATGCCCGTCTGGCAACCCACCCCGTCTAGGATCGGTACTGGGACTATTAGCTATCACAGGTTCACCAGTAACTATTACTGCACCAAAGAGAGTTTGCAAGTTGTGAAATTCCATCCCTTTAGGAGCGTTCTCCGCATAAAAGGCACGGGTTTCTTCATTCCAAGCAATATTAGTAATGGCGTGGGTTTTGAGATAGGGTCTGCTCCTTACTTTCATATAGCTCTCTTCCATTATGGGGCTGCCATCTGCTGTAAATATAATCTCACCAATAAACCCATATTCGCTCTCGGTCAATTCTAAAAGGTGATTCAGCATACCATCAAATAACATCTCTGGTTCTGCTTCTACTAAAAATTGGGTTTGAATCCAACTAATTGCTTGTAGAAGTTGGTTACTTTTTTGCATATCTGCTTCTACTTTTTCCCGCCGTTGGAGTTCAGCTTGTACCTGCTGGTATAGTTCCCCTTGTTGAATAGCGATCGCAACTTGAGTAGCTAACAGTTGCATTAATTCTAGTTCCGACTCCTGCCAATTTCTGGGAGCAGAACATTGATGAACTATTAACAATCCCCACAAGCGATCAGCTGTAGCATTTTCATCGGTTAATAATATAGGAACAGCGATATTGGCTCTAACCTGAAAACTTGCTAAAAATTCGATGTGGCATTGACTCAAGTGAGATTGATAAATATCTGCTACGGAAAAAATATGACCTTGTTGGTAAGGTTGAATCCAAGCTTGTTCAAAACAGGAGTCTTTAATTACTCGATTGAGAATAGACCATTGGGAATCACTAACTGATTCATTAGTTGCAATGCCAGTCCAATCTGGTTCAAAACGATAAATTAATACCCGATCTGCTTCCATTAACTGTCTTACTTCTGCAACAGTGGTATTAAGAATTGACTCTAGCTCTAAAGATTGACGAATCCGTAGGGAGATTTCCGCTACTAATTGTTCTCTTTGCCCTCGATCTTGTAATTCAGAAGCCTGTTTTTCTACTTGATGTGCCAAATAAGCATTGCGTATTTGCAAAGATTCAATTCTTTCTCTCTCTAACCGACGCACTCTGCTTTGCAATATCTCTAAAGAACCCTGTAGATCGATGGGATTAATTGCCTGTAATAAACTACTTTGGGTTACAACGCCTAATAGTTTTCCTTGCTCACCAGCTACTACCAATCGTCGCAATAGATGTTGCTCCATGTCCTGCTGTACTGCCCAAAGAGAGTCTTCTGGTTTGGCTAAAAATAGAGGGGTACTCATCACTGTTTGTGCGGTAATCTCTTCTATGTTCAACTCTAGTAGTTGAAATTGAACAATATCTCTTTCGGTAATAATGCCTATTGGTTTGAGAGATTCACCAGTTTCGACGATGGGAATACAGCTAACCTTATAATCTGCCATCAATTGAGCAACTTCTAAAACTGAGACATTGGGTAGTGCGTGGATTGCCCTAGACATTACTTCTCTGACTGTGCGAAGTTTTAGTAAATCCCCAGATTGTAGAGCTTTCCGCAAACTACTTTGAGTAATTAACCCTAGCAGTTGATTATTTTCATCAATAATTGGTAAATGGCGTATCTGATGTTGACGTAGTAAATTCAGAGCAGCAAAAATATCCTGGGACTTTGTAGTGGTCGAAGGTACTCCCCTCTGAGACAGCGGAGCTTGCTTCGACTTCGTTAAAGTAATAACGTTTCTGGTCATTACCTCTGCAAGAGTCATACCGTTTAAGTTTCTCCCTGTAGAAATTAGACGGACAAGATCTCCCTCGGTAAAGATACCAAGTAACTGGTCATTAGCGATCGCTAAAACGCAACTAGAGTCAACTGGAGCTATCAAACTAGCTTCTTTAAGTTGATCTTCTCCAGCTAATAGACAACTATTAGTCCAATTTTGACTCATTAACTCAATAACTTGTTCCAAAGGAATCTCAGGAGATACAGTCAGTGGAGAGTGATCGACTGCCTGTTCTAAAGATATCAAGTTATTTTGTTGCATAATTATGTTATATATTGTTTTTTATAAATGAAATATGAATAGTCTTTTATTGATAATTATTATTTGTTTGAGAAAACATACCAACATTCTATGTGTAAAATTTTGAAGTAAATATTAATCTATGCTAAGAAGCATTGCTGGATAGCAATAGCTAATGAGAGCAATCACTCTTATTGACAAACTTATCAAAAACGATGCTCTCAACTTTTCATCAATTAACTGCCCTCTCAGGCACAGATTTCCTGGGGCTGATAATACTAACTACTAACAATTTTAACTATTTTCATCAAGCTACTTAGCGATCGCAATTTTTTGGCTTATTTACTGGTTGAGTTGTGGAAAGTCGCGATTTATGACCAAACCAACTATGTTCTGTCACTTGAGAATGTTTACAATTTAGTAGTTCAACAACATCTTTCATATTGCCATCATTAGCAACCCAAGCTCCATCCACATCGGGAAAATCAAGTTTGCAGTTTTCGCATTTTTTATCCTCATAAAACCGAATCGGACACCAAAAAGACTCGACATTTCTTAGCATTTCTGTGCCGAGCGACCATACCCCTGTCATCCAGTCGCAGTATAGACACCAAATCAGATCGTAGCCAATTAAACCGTCAAACTTCTGCCGTGAAACATTTACCCAATCGTGAGCTTGGTATTTCGGGAATCCTACAAGCCATGTCAGAAGAGGATAAACCATAATCTGAGCTAATCTAACCGTCCAAAAACAAGGTAAAGCTAATAGAGTGATCCAGACTGCTAAGTGATTGCGCCAACTACCTACAATACGACTCAAAGTACGAGAAATTTTAGGTTCTTTTCGAGTTTGGTAGTTAATAAGTTCGTGAAAGATAATCCAAATCCAAAGGGTGCTAAGTTGGGCGAATAAGGCTGTTACAATTCCACTCCATCCAGCACAGAGCCAACCAACAATTAATGGTACAAGCATGAAATAGCCTAACAGTAGATCGAGTGCTGGTGCATAGCAAAGTAAATCTGATAAGCGTTTCCCCCTTTTCCCTAAGTAGGGTAAAAAATAGAGCAATAAACAACTGCTAACTAAAGTTATTGTCAGTGCTAAATAAATCTTAATTACTAAATTCATTAAAAATCGTCAATTTATTGTATGTCGAGAAAACAATATTTCTGAAGAGTACTCAGCCACCTGGAAAGCATGGAATCATTACTTCCAAATCAACTGGAGTCAAATTAAGCCACACATCGAAGCAATTATCAATTCAACTCCTTTTAAAACTACAGAAGAATGGAAACGCCATTGGGAGTTTTTCTTATTACTATGTGCTGGTGCTTATGAAGCAGGAACATATCCTCAGCTTTATCAACTCACAGCCAAACCCAACTTTTTCCTCAATTAGATAAGATCTTAGTAGGGCGATGCACTGTCCACCCTACTTCTAATTCTATCCTGGGGGGACTACAGAGAAGGCTTAAACTCTTATGTAGTAAGTATTGTAGATACATGACCTGAAAAAAGATAACCTGTTCTGAAAGATTTTTTTGGTCAATTAAGGCGACCGCGTAGCGTTCTCTTCGAGATCGCGAGACTGAAAAAGCTGATTCACTCGTTAATGAGGTACGCGGACTCGGTAAAAATTGATTTCATTTTCACTACTGTCAAATCACGCTCAAGTCTTGCCCTACAAGACTTATTAGGCTACTTGTAGCCCCCCCAGAATTCTATCTTAAATGTCGGAAGAGGACTCCTGCTAAACCGACGATAGGATGTTAGCGGTGAGATGAATTCCTACCAATAAATCAAGGCGAAGCATCCTTGTTTTTTTTAGGTGGTCGCTTAAGGCGTTTACAGTAGTCTTGAATAATCTCTGACATACTAACCCCACGTTGTTCGGCTGCATACTGAAGTCTTGATTTTTCATCTTCAGTAAGCCTTATTCTTAAAGAATGTTCTCTAGTCATTGTATCCACATAATGTGATACAATAATTCTAACATTCAGTGGAGCAATGATTAAATTTACTTACCGTTATAAAATTAAGCCAACTAAACAGCTTTTCAAACAGTTTGACCAGTACTTAGATATTTGCCGAAGTGTTTATAACTATGGTCATAGTGAAAGAAAGGCTTGGTTAGAATCGCGGAAATCAAAAATAGATCGTTGTTCGATAGTTTCTGAATATATAATTGCTGCGGATGCTGCATTCCCTAGCTATAAGAATCAAGCCAAAGCGTTAACTGAAGCTAAAAAGAAATTTCCTCATTTAAAGCTGGTAAACGCTCAATGTTTGCAGCAAGTGTTAAAGAGGTTAGATAAAGCTTGGACTGATTTTTTTAAAGTACCAGAACGAGGATTTCCTAGATTCCGTTCCAAAAACAGATTTCGGAGTTTTATTTTTCCGCAGTTAGGGAAAAATTGCCTAGATATAGGGAGAGTTAAACTCCCTAGCATTGGCTGGATTGGAATACGACAATCAAGAGATTATCCCACTGGCTTTACCCCTAAGCAATTTCAAATTGTTAGACGTGCCACTGGTTATCATTTAATGATTGTATTTCAATCCTCTGAAGTAGTACCAGAACCTATACCAGGAAAAATATCATTGGGTCTAGATGCAGGAATCAAAAGTTTTGTAGCTACTTCATTTGAAGAATTAATCAAGAGTCCAAAATTTCTTAGAAGCAAGTTGAGAAAGCTGAAATTGCTCCAACGACGACTTAAGAAGAAAACTAAAGGCTCGAATAATTGGTTAAAACTTCAAAACAAGATAGCTAAATTTAACGAAAAAGTAGCCAATACTAGACGCGATTGGTTATTTAAGTTAGCCCATTATCTCTGTGAGCAAGCTGATAATATTTTTGTTGAAGATATTAACTTTAAATCTTGGTCGAGAGGATTATTTGCTCTTTCGTCTCTCGATTCAGGAATTGGGGGGTTTATCAATGAAATACTCCCTTTTGTGTGCTGGAAAAGAGGTAGGTTTTACCTAAAAGTTGATAAAAATTTTACTTCTCAAGAATGTAGTAATTGTGGTCAACGTACAGGCAAAAAGACCTTAAATCAACGTCTTCATATTTGTCAATTTTGTAATCATACTGAATCGAGAGATACTAACAGCGCGAAAATCATCATGCAGAGAGGGCAAAGGGCGGTAGGGCATACCGTTCAAGAAAAGCGCGACAACGCGGTCTTGGACGGGGCGTTCAAGCACCTGAACTTGGTTCAGGTGTCAGCCCCTTGGCTTTCCCCCATGAGCGATTGTCGTAAGAAAGCTTGCAGAGACGGTCTGACGGGGGCATAACTTTCGGGTTATGTCTAGTTAAGAGTCGATGAGTCAAGAATCATGCGCTCTTTCCGCAAGCGGTTATCCCATGAGTGTCAAGTTCCCGATGGCTGTATAGTACCTTCTAACTGGTCGAATCGTTTTTTGATTTTTTCTGGCTCCACTGTGCCGACTCGGGATAATAATACTGCACCGAAGCCAAACAGATTGAGCATTAAGATAATTAATCCTCCAGCAATGGGAATGAGAGTAATTACAGCTAAAATCAGCATTCCTACTACAAACGGAATAAAAGCCGTTTCTCTGTGAGGAAAAACTTTCTTACCAATCCATAAACCTGTGGCAATCGCACCTAGCAACCCAGCTACAGCAAAGGCTAAATGAGCAATGGGAATTAGCAAGAAACCAAAGACACTACCAGCAAACAGAGCAATAAACAGGGTAATCGCTACAATAGCACCTAAACCCCACATTCCACTTTTAAATGGATGTTGGTACATGGTTGCAGTAATGCTTTGAATGTGACCTGGAAGTAGTAATAGTAAAAATACCCCAAAAGCAAAGACAACTACTAGAGAGAGTAGGGAGAAGAAGGCGTTGGTTAAATAAAGAGTGCCAAATAACCCAAAGCCCTCGAATGGTACTATGGCTACTTCACTACCATCAACAATTGCACCTTCTTCTTTAATAACCTGTCCGCCAATGGCTACTGCGTCCCCTCCAACATAAGCATTAGGCTTGAGAATTACATCACCACCAATAGCCACAGCATCGTTGGTAACTTGTCCCTCATTCAGGATTGTCACATTACCACTAATAGCTACAGCATCAGTCATAATTTGTTTTTCGGGAACTATAATATCAGTACCCACTTTGAAAATGTGGATATCACTTTCATTATTAGCCACAGCAACTCCAGTAACAAAAATCAGTACGAAAGCTGCGAAAAAAGCTAAGATTAGTGGTTTAATTTTGTGCCAACTCATTTTATCTTCTCCTTCTCTACAATTAAATTAATTACTCCTAACGATTTACTAAAGTCCGAAGAGTTTGAGTAGTTGATTCCGAATGGCGAAAGATACTAATCACAGCGCGAAGTGTGAAGACAAATAGGGCTACAGCACCTAAAGAAAACAGAATATCCCCAGGTATTCGCAGCCATACTGTCCAGTGCATCCAAGGACTATGAATTACTGCTGCACTACGGGCATACCAAGTACCGTAATTAACCGAGGCAACCAATTGATAAAAACCACTGGGAATAAAGAGAAAAGTAGCGATCGCACTGCTATTCCCTGTCTCCACTAAGTAATCGATTGTACATCGGGTACTTATGCAGTGTTAATGCTCTGAGTTTAATTTGAAGTTAGTGCAAAAGTTTGAGGAACTTGTGAAGAGAAGAACGAGCCTCTGTTCTCAATAAAAATAACTTATAAACTATTGCTGCTGCTGTACAATTGATTTTACTTAGGCTACATATAATTCTTATATGGAATTAAAATCAAAACTACTGGATACTCAAAGAGGATTATATCTATACGGTACTACTCCTCCACGCCAGGGTACATCGACAGCAAAGCTATATGCGATCGCGGAAAAACTGACAGCAAGATTATCCAGCTTAAAGCCAGACGCTATTAACGTTTATGATATCCAGGACGAAGAGGGTAGAACTCAAATATCAAGACCTTTTCCTTTTTTGCCAATTATAGATTCTAGAAAATATGCCCAAATCCTTCACAAGTTGACAGGTAAGGAAATTATTAATTATAAGTGTGTTGTCCATCAGCCGAAAGCAGATTTTCCCACCTGGCTTGACCAATCTTGGCAGCAATTTGGTTTGCACTATCTTACCTTTGTAGGTGGTTCTACATCCAAAATGACTTACCCAGGACTTACCTTATCCCAAGCTGCTCAAGTAACCAATAAACACCAGTACGATTTTGTTTTTGGTGGCGTAACTATTGCGGAACGTCATCTTAGCAAGGGCAATGAACATCTTAAATTAATTGAAAAATCCCGTTGGGGAATGCAATTTTTTACCTCTCAAGTAGTGTATCAGCCCAAAGCAACTATCAAGCTACTTCAAGACTACTCCCAGCAATGTCAGAAACTCAATTTATCTCCTGTCCGAATTATTTTGACATTTGCTCCTTGCGGACATCCGAAGACTTTAAACTTTTTAAAGTGGTTGGGAGTAAATTTCCCTTTAGAAACCGAACGAGAAATTTTCTCCGCTCAGTCTCCACTTGAGAAATCGATGGAAGTTTGTTGCTCGACTTTGAGGCAAATTTTAGAGTCTGTAGAGCCTTCCAAAATTCCTTTGGGGATAAATGTCGAAAGCGTTTCTATCAAAAAAGACGAGATTGATGCTTCAGTTGAGCTTTTCCAAAAATTACAAGGGATTTTGGCTACTTTTTATACTTGAGCATTTAACAAACAAAATTCGTTAAAAAGCGATCGCTACTAACCACTAACCACTAACTACTAACTACTAACTAACCATTATCCATTTGCCTTGCTGCTAAATACTGATACATAGCATAGCGGGTATTCACATCTTCTTGTGCTTGTTGCATAAGTTTTTTAGCTGCTTCGGGTTGGGAGTGCATTAACATTCGGAAGCGGTTTTCCGCATACATAGATTGTTCTACTAGTTTTTTTGGCAATCTACTGTCAAGTAGCAAGGGATTTTCACCTTTTTTGGTGCGTCTGGGGTCATAGCGGTAAAGTAACCAGCGTCCCGAATCAACTAAAGCTTTTTGCTGTTGCATAGCGGTAGTCATATTGATACCGTGAGCAATACAGTGGGAGTAAGCAATAATTAAAGATACTCCTTCATAAGCTTCTGCTTCGAGAAAAGCTTTAAGAGTATGTTCGTCTCTTGCACCCATAGCAACACTGGCGACATAGACATTACCATAGGTCATTGCCATTAAACCAAGGTCTTTTTTCGGTGCAGGTTTACCACCAGCAGCAAATTTAGCTACTGCACCTCTAGGGGTAGCTTTCGACATTTGACCACCCGTATTGGAATATACTTCTGTATCCATGACCAGAATATTTACATTCCGTCCACTAGCAAGAACATGATCTAGTCCACCATAACCAATGTCGTAACCCCAACCATCACCACCGACGATCCAAACGCTTTTTTTAACCATATAGTCGGCTAGGGATAGAAGTTGTTTGATTTTGGTTGTTAGTGGGTAGTTGTTAGTGGTTAGTAGGTTTTGGAGTTTTTGTTTTAGTTGAGCAACACGATCACGCTGTTCGCAGATATCCGCTTCATCTTTTTGTTCTGCGTTTAAGATACTGGCTGCTAATTCTTCTCCTACTTCACTTGCTAGAGATTTAAGCAACTCAGCAGCAAATTGAGCCTGTTTATCGATGGAAATGCGGAATCCTAAGCCAAATTCGGCATTATCTTCAAAGAGGGAATTTGACCAAGCCACACCCCTACCTTCTGCATTATGCGTCCAGGGAGTAGTAGGTAAGTTACCACCATAGATGGAAGAACAACCAGTAGCATTAGCAACGATCGCGCGATCGCCAAATAGTTGACTCATTAATTTTAGATAAGGAGTTTCGCCACATCCTGCACAAGCACCAGAGAATTCAAACAGTGGTTCTTGCATCTGCTGTTGACTAATTTTATGCAAATTTAACTTAGTACGGTCTGGATTAGGAATATTTAAGAAGAAATCCCAGTTTTCTTGCTCTTGTTCCCGTAAAGGTAACTGAGGCTGCATATTAATGGCTTTAAAGCGCGGTTGAGATTTATTTTTAGCAGGACATACATCAACGCAGATACCGCATCCTGTACAATCTTCGGCTGCTACTTGGATAGTAAATTTTAATCCCTTCCAGTCATGTTCTCTAGCATTGGCACTCTTAAAGCTAGCTGGTGCATTTTCTAGTTGCTCAGGTTCGTAAACTTTACTACGAATTACTGCATGAGGACACACCATGACACATTTACCACATTGAACGCAAACATCAGTATCCCAAACAGGTATTTCTTGGGCAATATTGCGTTTTTCTAGCTTGGAAGTGCCAGTAGGATAAGTACCGTCGCAGGGTAAAGCACTTACAGGGATGCTATCTCCTTCACGAGCGATCGCTTTTCCTAATACTTCTTGTACAAATTCAGGATTTATTCCACCCTTCTTAAGGGGGGTTAGGGGGGATTCTTCTCCCTTATTCAGGGGGGTTAGGGGGGATCGTTCTTCAACTTCATACAAATTATCTAAAGTTGCATCTACAGCTTTCAGATTCATGTTGACAATTTCTTCGCCTTTTTTACCGTAGGTTTTGCGAATTGATTGTTTAATAGCTGCGATCGCTTCTTCTTTAGGTAGCACCCCAGATAAAGCAAAGAAACATACCTGCATTACCGTGTTAATTCTGCCACCCATTCCTGCTTCACGAGCAACTTTATAAGCATTGATAGCGTAGAAATTTAATTGCTTATGGATAATTTGCTGTTGTATTTGCTGGGGTAATTGATTCCAAAGTTCATCTTGATTATAAGGACTATTGAGCAAGAAAATTCCCCCTGGTTCAATGGCATCGAGAATAGGTAATTTTTCTAGAAAATGCCACTGATGACAGCCGACAAAGCTGGCTTTATTAACTAAATAGGTAGAATGAATTGCTTGCGAACCAAAGCGCAGGTGAGAAACTGTAACAGAACCAGATTTCTTGGAGTCATAGACAAAGTAGCCTTGAGCATAATTATCCGTTGACTCGCCAATAATTTTAATGGTGTTTTTATTCGCTCCAACAGTTCCATCCGAACCTAAACCATAGAAGATAGCGCGGACAATATCTTCTGGTTCAGTAGAAAATGCTGGATTGTATTCTAGGCTAGTCTGAGTTAGATCGTCATTAATACCGATAGTGAAATGATTTTTCGGTAAGGCTTCCCCCTTATTAAGGGGGGAATTGAGATTATCGAATACTCCTTTAATCATGGCTGGAGTAAATTCTTTAGAAGATAGTCCGTATCTTCCTCCAACAACCTTCGGTAGAGACTTCCTATTTCCCGTCTCTACAAGGGCATTAACTACATCTAGATACAATGGTTCTCCTGCACTACCTGGTTCTTTGGTGCGATCAAGAACGGCTATACTTTTAACAGTTTTAGGTAATGCAGCTATAAATCTTTGGGTATCGAAAGGACGATATAACCTGACTTTGACAACACCTACTTTTTCACCCTGTTGATTGAGATAATCTACTGTTTCTTGTACCGCTTCACATCCCGAACCCATCAAGACAATTATTCTTTCAGCTTCCGTGTCGCCATAATATTCAAATAATTTGTATTGTCTTCCTGTAAGTTGGGCAAACTCATCCATTACTGTTTGAGTAATTTCTGGACAAGCTTGATAATAAGGATTAACTGTTTCCCTAGCTTGAAAATAAATATCGGGGTTTTGTGCTGTACCTCTAATTACAGGGCGATCTGGAGTTAAAGCTCTTTGACGATGGGCAATGATATCATCTTCTGAAATGAGCGATCGCATTACCTCTTCGTTTAACAATTCGATCTTTTGAATTTCGTGGGAAGTGCGAAAACCATCAAAGAAATGTAAAAAGGGAATGCGCGATCTTAAAGTTGCAGCAGTAGCAATTAAAGCCATATCTTGAGCTTCCTGTACTGATGCCGAACACAGCAGGGCAAAACCTGTAGCGCGAGTCGCCATCACATCACTATGATCGCCAAAAATAGAAAGAGCTTGTGCTGCGATAGAACGGGCTGCAACATGAAATACTGTTGGTGTAAGTTCCCCAGCTATCTTATACATATTGGGAATCATCAACAACAATCCCTGAGATGCAGTAAAAGTAGTTGTCAGCGAACCCGTCTGTAATGCGCCGTGAACTGCACCTGCAACTCCTCCCTCACTCTGCATTTCTACCACTGTCGGCACAGTACCCCAAAGATTTTTTTTACCATGAGATGACCAATTATCAGCCCATTCAGCCATCGGCGAAGAGGGAGTAATAGGATAAATCGCAATTACTTCATTAAGGGGATAAACTACACGAGCAACTGCTTCGTTACCATCAAGGGTAGCAAAGGTTTTACTTTGGATTTTGGTTGTTTCTCTAACAGGCGAGCGCACCATAACTAACCTCTCTCTCGTAGTCAGAACAGTTGTATAGTTTGTATAGTTGCACTGCTCTAAGTTCACTTTGAAATTAGGTCAAAAGTTTGAGGATGTTGTGAGGTGTTTTGAAGAAGATGCAATAATTTAATGAGAAATTTCTCTTAGGGTTTTATACCATTTCTATTTAGACTTGCTACAAATAACCCATCTAATAGCAATCCCCACTTCCCCACTTCCCCACTTCCCCATCTGTAGCTTGACTTTTCAGAATTGGTTTTAATTATTGGGGGATGTTCTCTGGGTGGGCGAGAGATTTGAATTTCATCAAACATATATAGGTCGCCATCACGGTAATAGTTAACAGCTATTGGGGGAGCTATCTTAGCTTTGAGTTCATCCCCTTGTTCTTTCAAAAAGTGTCGTATGTATCGTAGGCTTGCAGTTTTACTAATTTGGCGAAATACTAAGCAGATTGGGGTCTGATTAAATATAGTAGGACGATGACCCAATAGTAAACTAAGGCAGCATGGTGGGCTATAAAACTGTCAAGCCAGTGGTGATCGCCTCCCTAACAGATAATCAGTAGATGGGATTGTTTCTAAAACATAAAACCGAGGATACCAGCGATTTTGGTAAAATTGGTCGATCATGAATCCTAAAGAGTTGACTAAAAGGCGAATCATTGGGGCATCTCCTTAAAATTGAGATTTAATTGGAGTAATTTCTTGAGATAAAGGTATGCTTCTGGTGGCGTAAAAAAGTTCGATTCAATGTAAAACTCCCAACAATCTGGGAAATAACGAACCACAAAATTAGAAATAAGTCCTAACTCCATAGCTTCGGTTCCCAATTTTTCTGTTGCTTTTTCTAATTCAATTTGATTGCTAAGTTTGTTTTTAGTCATGGTTTTGTCTCCTAATTTTTCTGTATGTAATTAGGCTTGTATTTGTATTTTACTTCAGTAGTTATTTTCGGTTAACAAAATTCATCGTTAATGTTGGATAAGCTTGGACTTTGAACTTTACACTTTCAGTGTGGTCAGTAAAGATCGCAACTTAAGCAGGTAACTTAACAAGTAGGAATTGGGCATTGCCAAACCCCTACTTATTTTTCTTTGTTTTCAGATAGTTTCTGACTTTTGTCTGTTTTTAAATAAACTTGTTGGGCAAAACTTCTGTCTTGAGCAATCCCGCTTTTATCCTCTAAAAAAGAATTGGCAAAAATAATTTGAAAGCAGCAGTTAAAAGTAAGTTGATTAAAGAAATGGGTAGAAGAAATTTCCATCCTAGATTTAACAACTGATCGATGCGAACTCTAGGGACTGTCCAACGCAGCAGAATTGCTATAAAAATCATTAGATAAGCTTTCACAAGAGTCATAAAAAGACCCAAACTTAAGACCATGGGTTGTAACCAGAGCGCAGTTGCACTTACTCCCAACCAACTAGCTAAAAGCTCTACAGGGATAGGAAAACTCCAGCCACCAAGGTAAAGGATAGAAAAGATTAAAGATGAAAGAACTAAATTGAGGTAAGAACTACCATAAAAAAGCATAAATCTAATGCCACCGTACTCAGTTTGGTATCCTGCTACAAGTTCTTCTTCTGCTTCTGGCAAATCAAAAGGAAGACGCTCCGCTTCAGCTAAAGCAGCAATCCAGAAAATAACTACTCCAATAGGTTGTCGCCAGATATTCCAACTTAAAATTCCGTGACTAGACTGTTGCGCCACAATATCTACCGTACTAAGACTATCAGACATCATCACAATAGCTAAAACAGATAGAGCCAGAGGAACTTCATAACTAATGGACTGAGCAGCAGAGCGTAATCCTCCGAGAAGGGAATACTTGTTGTTGGAAGCATAGCCAGCCATCAGCGCACCAATAGGAGCAATACTCGAAAGAGCAATCCACAGAAAAATTCCTATCCCAATATTGCTGATAATTAGATTTTGTCCTAAAGGAACAATTAGAAAAGAGAGAAAAATCGGAATGATAACTAACAAAGGACCCAAGGTAAACAGCAAATCATCGCTTTGTCTTGGTGTTACCGTTTCCTTAAACACTAATTTAACTACATCTGCAACAGGAACTAGTATTCCCTGGGGTCCGATATATTCTGGACCAATTCTTTGTTGGGCTGCTGCGGAAATTTTACGCTCTAACCAAGTTGTCACCAATGCTAGTAATGTAGCTAAGACAATTACCAAAATCATCGGGATTGGCAGCCAAATAGCTTTAGCGATACCAGCAGTAAAACCCCAATCTGTGAAGATTTTGACAAAACCTGTTTGAAAGTCAATCTCTTTAGTTATAGTTAAGATCAAAATTGAATTCATCTAGCACCTCCGTGGAGACTTCCACTTTCTTTGTAGATATAAATCGAGAAAAACTAAGGATATTTGAAGCTAGATCTGTACTTAATCATTCATCAATTGTTCCTGTCGTTTCAAGTATTGCTACTAACTTATTGGCTCTTAGTTCAGCTTTCTTGAGGGAAGCGCGATCGCAGACTGAATTACTTTGCTATGAGGACTTGTGAGCACAAATTGGGCATTTGGTTCTTGGCAAGCGGTCATAGTTTTGATATGTTCTGCTTCGTCGTCCCGAATGGCAACGAACACATCTCTTAGGGTTTTAATTATCGGGCGACGTTCTGTGGGTAGGCGAGAGGTTTGAAATTCATCAAACATATAGAGGTCGCCATCACGGTAATAGTTAACAGCTATTTGGGGAGCTATCTTAGCTTTGAGTTCATCCCCATGTTCTTTCAAAAAAGTGTCGTATGTCTTGTAGGCGTGGCGTTCTACTAATTCGGCAAAATAGTAAGCAGATTTGGGTCTAATTAAATAGAGTAGGACGATGACCCAATAGTAAACTAAGGCAGCATGGTGGGCTATAAAACGGTCAATCCAGTAGCGATCACCTCCTAAAGACTCCATAATCAGCAGATGATGTAGTTCGTTCCACGATTCGGCAAAGTGAACTTTGAGCCAGTCTGCTTTGCGCCAACAGCCTAGACTCTCATAAAGATGTAGGACTGAAATGTACGAAAAATAAGGAACGCGAGCCACTGTTTCTAAAACATAAAACCGAGGATACCAGCGATTTTGGTAGAAGTGGTTGATCACAAACTCTAAAAAGTTGACTAAAAGGCGAATCATTGGGACACCTCCTTAAAATTAAGATGGAATTGGAGTAATTTCTTGAGATAAAGGTATGCTTCTGGTGGGGTAAAAAAGTTGGATTCAATGTAAAACTCCCAACAATCTGGGAAATAACGAACCACAAAATTAGAAATCAGTCCTAACTCCATAGCCTCGGTTCCCAATTTTTCTGTTGCTTTTTCTAAGTCAACTTGATTGCTAAATGTCTTTTTAGTCATGGTTTTGTCTCCTAAATATCTCTTCAGTAGTTATTTTCAGTCAACAAAATTCACCGTTAATGTTGGATCAGCTTGGAATATAGATGCCATTTCTTTCTGCTGACTGAGAAATTCGCTATAGTCGGCTAAATTATCGAGTCTGATAGAAGTGAGCAAAATTTCTGCTCCTAACCAGAAGATGATTTTGACCCATAGTTTTTGCCAGTGAATTTTCATGATTCCCTCCTTAAAATTAGTGTGAGGGAGAATATTGCTAATCGATTGGTTAGAATTGCCTCAAAAGTTGCGAATCTCCCAGTTGACGAAGTCCAAGCCCGCTTAGACTTCGTCCAGAATTAGGCAATTGAACTTGACACTTTCAGTGTGCTGTAGTTGCTAGCTAATGTCGAGGAAAGATCGCAACTTAAGCAGGTAACTTAACAAGTACCTAAAAATCACCAAGAAATTTATTTCTTGGCTAATATCTCAAGTCCTCTCAAGAGGACTATTATGTAGTTTTAATAACAGTTATAGTCTATTAAAATAGACTTATTCTATTAGCCTAAAACTTCAGTTTTAGGCGGTTTGGTATCTAGGTGCAAGATAAAGATATGAGTTGAGCAAAGAAACAGTTAAGTTTCCTATAGGGGTTGTTTTTAAATTTCAAATTAACTGCGGGGGGTTGTGGGGTAAGCTCAAATTAATTGCGAGGGATTCCCTCGCACTACCTAACAAATTAAACTGGATGCGGGCTTTACAGTCTGTTTCGTCCCTATCCTTTTGTTGGGTTATCTGGAGCAGACAAAATCAACTGATAGAACTCCAAATCTAGCCATCTTCCAAACTTAAATCCTGCTTGTTTTATACTACCGCATTGCTGAAACCCCATAGATAGATGCAGTTTGATACTGACGTTATTTTGTGCATCAATTCCACCAATCATCATATGGTAATCTTGTTGCTTGGCAAATTGAATTAGCTCTCCCAGTAATTTTTTGCCTACCCCTTTGCCTCTATATGCAGAATCTACATAAACTGAGTGTTCGATAGAATATTTGTATGCAGCCCATTGGCGAAATGCGCCGTAGGTAGCAAATCCCATCAGAGAGCCATTACCATCTTCGATACCGATAATAGGATACTTTTTTGCTTCTTTGGCTTTAAACCATTTTTGGATCGTCTCTAAAGTTCTTGGCTCATAATCATAAAGTGCTGTTGAATTGGCGATCGCATCATTAAATATACTGAGAATAGTTCTTCCGTGGCGATGGTATTGGCAACTTACTATGTTCATGGCAACTTTTTCAGGTAATTAATTCAAAAAAATTTCACAATGTATAGTTCTCGCTTTTCTACAAGTTACTATAATGTTTCCACTGATAAACATTAAAAATGAGGTGCTTCTAAACTAGAATTACACCTCCTTTGAGACTAAAGCCAATTGCTTAGAATCGATTGCATTTGTTTTAAAGTTATTTAATTGTCTATAGAGAAGTTAAAATCACCAGTTTCTTAGCTCATAGCTGCACCAGAGCGGTCATAAATACTATTAAAATCATTGAGAGTTTTGCCTTGAATATGGCTGTGAAATTTGGGATCAACATCTACGCCAATTTCAGCAGCCGTACGGCTTAACATTGATCTTTCACGGTTTAAGACTAATTTGTGATGGCGCATTAATAAAGAGCGAGCTTGATTTTGAATAGACATTTACCTTGCCTCCTTGTTTCTTTCCTTACCATAAATATATCATAAATTCTGTATCAATAGTTACTTTTTATTTTTTGTTCCTCACAAGTTCTTCAAGTTATTTTTCTAGTCTGAGATTATAAGAAGTTCCTTTGCAATTTTGTAAATCTGTATAACTCAGATTTTGGGAAACGAGGGAGGAATAAACAGATGAATACCAAACTAGCCTGGAAAATTGTAGCTACAACTATAACCAGTTTTATTTTAGTAATAATTGCAGCTACTCCCCTTGCAGCCGAACAACCACTCGACAGTAGTGAATATAATTATTGTTGTCGCTCTCACCCTGGCTGGGGTAGAGGACGATATAGCACAAGATACGATCTCAACAAGCTGGAAACCCTTAATGGAGAAGTGGTTAGTATAGACACCTATACATCTCGAAGAGGAGTTTCTCAGGGCGTACATCTTCTAGTAAATACAGGTAAAGAAACATTAGAAGTACACTTAGCACCGTCCTGGTATTTAGAAGATCAAGATTTTGCAATTGCACCAGAAGACAAAATTGTTATTACAGGTTCGAGAATTAACATTGATGGAGAAGAAGCAGTAATCGCCCGTCAAATCAAAAAAGGAAATGAAACTCTCATACTTAGAGATGAAACTGGTTTTCCCCTCTGGCGTAGTTGGAGACGTTGACCAAAGTAGCAACTCAGGGGTCAGGGGTCAGGAGTAGCGAGTAGCTTTTTAGCAACTAACCACTAACTACTAACCATTAACCATTAACAAAAATGCCAATCACTAAAAAAAATCCTAAAGTACATCCCAGTGGCGATAAGCGGTTTCGGATGCTGGAAGCGACAATGAAACGCTATCAGTATGCTTCCGATGCACTGATTGAGGTGCTTCACCAAGCACAAGAATTATTTGGATACTTAGAAGAAGATTTACTGCTTTATATTGCCCATAGCCTCAAACTACCTCCTAGCAGAGTTTATGGTGTAGCTACTTTTTACCACTTCTTTTCTTTGAAACAAAAAGGAGCGCATACTTGCGTTGTCTGTATGGGTACAGCTTGCTATGTCAAAGGAGCAGCTAATTTACTGACAACTTTAGAACAGCAGCATCACATTAAAGCAGGGGAAACCAGTCCTGACGGTCAACTATCTCTTGTAACTGCTCGTTGCTTGGGTGCTTGTGGAATTGCTCCTGCGGTGGTGGTTGATGGGAATGTAGAAGGTCATCAAACCTCCGAATCTGTTATTAGTCGAGTTAAGGAATGTCTGGATCATGGATATTGAAGAACTCAATGCGATCGCTCAAAGAGAAAATCAAAAACAACAAAAAACTTGTATTCGTTGCTGTACTGTGGGGGGATGTCTATCTGCTAATGGGCTAGCAGTAAAAGAGCATCTAGAAGAAGCTGTTACCGCAGCAGGTTTAGGGGGAAAAGTCTCTGTTGCTGGCGTTGGCTGTATGGGATTATGTAGTCAAGGACCATTAGTCAGAGTCGATCCTGAAGGGACTTTATATGATCGCGTAACCACCGATAACGCTTCAGAAATTGTGGCATCTTTAAGCAACAATGTATCTGCAATGGATGAATTGTCTTTAAAAACCTATCCCGCCTCTCAATATCAACCACATAATCACCCTTTCTTTACCCGACAGTTAAAAATTGTTTTGGAAAATAGTGGCAAAATCGACCCAGAAAACATCGAAGAATACATTGGTGCGGATGGTTATCAAGGACTCTACAAAGTTTTACGGGAAATGACCCCAGAATCGGTAGTAGAAACAATTACCCGTAGTGGTTTAAGAGGTAGAGGTGGTGCGGGATATCCTACAGGATTAAAATGGGCAACTGTAGCCAAAGTAGGGGAAACCCCCCGTAGTGTCCCACAAAAATTTGTCATCTGTAATGCTGACGAGGGCGATCCTGGTGCATTTATGGATCGCAGTGTTCTAGAAAGTGACCCCCATCGAGTTATCGAAGGTATGGCGATCGCAGCTTATGCTGTGGGAGCAAACCAAGGTTATATCTATGTCCGTGGAGAATATCCCCTCGCTATCAATCATTTACAAACAGCGATTCGTCAAGCAAAAAGGTTAGGTTTATTAGGTAGTCAAATCTTTGAGTCTCCTTTCGATTTCAAAATCGATCTGCGTATTGGCGCAGGTGCATTTGTCTGTGGTGAAGAAACTGCTTTGATGGCATCTATTGAGGGTAAGCGGGGTATTCCTCGTCCTCGCCCTCCCTATCCTGCTGAGTCTGGGTTGTGGGGTTGTCCGACTCTGATTAATAATGTTGAAACCTTTGCTAATGTTCCTACAATTATTCGTAAAGGTGCAGACTGGTTTTCTAATATAGGAACAGAAACAAGTAAGGGAACTAAAGTTTTTTCACTAGCGGGGAAAGTTTGCAATACAGGCTTAATTGAAGTGCCAATGGGTACTACTCTACAGCAAATAGTTGAAGAAATGGGTGGTGGTGTTCCCGACGGTGGTAAAGCCAAAGCGGTACAAACAGGGGGTCCTTCTGGTGGATGTATTCCTGCTGCTGCTTTTGATACTCCTGTAGATTATGAATCTTTGACCAAACTAGGTTCAATTATGGGATCGGGTGGTGCAATTGTTATGGATGAGTCAACCAATATGGTAGATGTGGCTCGTTTCTTCATGGAATTCTGTATGGATGAATCTTGTGGTAAATGTGTTCCCTGCCGTGCTGGAACGGTTCAACTATATCAGCTACTAACCAAAATTCGAGAAGGAAAAGCGGATTTGACGGATTTGGAAAAACTAGAAGAATTATGCCATATGGTCAAATATACTAGCTTGTGTGGTCTGGGACAATCTGCACCAAACCCCGTTTTTAGCACTCTTCGCTATTTTCGAGATGAATATCTGGGGTTAATTTCTACGTGACATCCTCCCGACGCTAACCCGAAGGGTATAGCGTGGGCTTCCTTACCTCACGATAAGGCATTCCTGCACTGCGCCACGCCAGTCGCTCATGGGGGAAACCCCCAAGACCGCGCTGGCTTACTTATCTAGATACACAGCAGCTACCATGTATCCCCGATAGTACGACGGGGCTTTTAAAGGGCGGAAGTAAATTCCGCCCGCAGCCCCTTGACTTTACAGGCAATTTCTTTCCCCCAGTGTCCCTGGGTACTAACGTATTTTGGAAATACTCAAACCCCTTTGTACGTTTAGAATTTTACCGACACGACGTGCATTTTCCGTGTTGAACCCCATATTCCAAGTTGTCAAGGTACGGCTTTGTACGAGGTTACAGCAATTTCTAGCTAGATTTTACGTACAAAAGTATTGTACAACCCCTGAACTTGCGGTTATATAAAGATTTATTTACCAAAATGTCTCAAAAATCTAAACCGACAAACCTTGACCACAATTCATCACAACGCCAAATCTTTGATTATGGCGTGAGACTTCTTGCGGAAGAAGTTAAATGAACCCAATGGCGATCGCACAAATCTTTCCTAATCTTCGACCTAGTTGATGCGCGATAAATCACCAAGAAATAAATTTCTTGGCTAATACAGAAAAGTCCTCTCAAGAGGACTTCAATTTAGTTTTAATCACAGTTATAGTCTATTTTAATAGACTTATTATATTAGCGATGAAGGATGAATCAGTTATCAGTTATCAGTTATCATCAACCAGTATTTCTCCCTCCCCTAGTCCTCCATTCCCCAGTCCCCTAACCCCTGACCTCTGACCTCTGACCTCTGACCCCTGACCCCTCCAAGATTTAGGTCTTCATCGAACTCACGTTATTTGGATTAATCTCTTGCTTTAAAATACCAATATAGATTGGCAACTGTAAGATTAGAGGCTTGTTGAAGATTATTTTTGTTTAATACTTTATGCCCAGATACCGAAGCGCGATCGCTGATATAAATTTCATATTCATCTCGTAAGTTTGATGACATCATTAATCTAAGTTGATCTACTAAAGAAGCTACGTGAGAGCTATTTTGTAATTCTTCATAAAGTATTATTTCTGTTGGTTTTTCTACAGTTAATTCTGATTGATTATTGTTTATTATTTGAGCTTCAGTAGTTGTTGGAATTGCTAGCAATTCTAATTCTGAAGGAGGAAGAGAGCGTAACCAATCAACTTTATTTTGCCAGGTTTGTAAAACAAATAAATCATGATCGTGAATGCGAGTAATTTCAGGAAAGAGAAAATCTAACTCTTGTTCTGATTCACAATTATCAATAACTTGGAGACAATCTTGACGAATTTTATCTTGAAGATAAATCAGGCGATCGCTAACTGCATTAGGTTCATTTTGTAGTTGATAAGTCAGTATAATAGTTTGTTCTATCGCCCAAGCACATTCTAATCTTCTTAGTTGTCCTGCTGCACAAGTTTCTGATAGTAAATTAGGATTATTATAGTTAGCTAAAGCTTCTCCTAATGTTTGTCTGGCGTTAGCTAATTCGATTTTTCTACTAGCAATATCTTGAAACTGTATAGAAGTTTTGATTAGTTTTGTAGCTTCAATAAATCGCCCGTAAGCTTTAATTAATTCGAGACGATGTTGTTCAAATTTAATATCTTGAACTACTCGCTCAATATGTTCAATTACTTCTCTTCCTCGATCTCTTAAAGCAGTTTTAAGATCGAGAAAACCATCTCTAACTTCTAATATTAGTTGTTGAACATCTTTTCTTAACTTTACTAAAGATATCATTCATTCTTTAACTGGTTGGGATTATATTTTAGATGCCTTATGTCTCTAGCTACTTTTGACAATTGGTATAAGACTAAATCAATATCGAACATTATCTTTTTTCCCCCATCGTAATTACTTCTGGATATACGGCAAACCAACTGTCTCCATATTTATCAAGGTATCTCTCAAATTCTTTTTCTATTCGTTCAGGTTCGTTTGGTGAAACCAAACTAGGGCTTGTTAGTTGACATAATTTGACCGTCGCGACGAGATATTCCATTAATTTTGACCCTAGTTCATAATTATTATGTAATACAGCCTTTACTCTTTTGACATTAAACCCTGATTTCGACAGCAGTTCAGGAATTTCTCTGCCAATATAACGAGCTGTACCAGCATGATTACCAACCATTTTCAAAATATTGACGACTTGATAAAATGCTTTACAGTCAGGATGAATTTTAAAGAAACCATCATCTTCTTCAACTACATAAATTCGACCATTTTTTGGTAATTGTTCATAAAGATACTGGAGAATTGAGATAGGTTTTGAAACGTGTTGCAACACTAATCGTAGTATAATTTGCTCGAATTTATTGGCAATTTCTTGAGGAAAAATATCACTATCCATATCGCATTTAGCAATTGAATAGTTGCTAGCAACAAGCTCTTCGTTTTTACTGTTAAACTCTTCAATGAATTTGTCGTTTCTTTCAATTCCGTAAAATTGGGTATGGGGAAATTGTTCTGCTAAAAATAAACCATAGTCTCCATTCCCACAACCTGCATCCAAAACACCTTTTTCTGTATCCCCAAAGCCCCAAGCGCGTAAGACTTTTACCTCTTCAGGTCCAAAAAATCTGGTTTGAATCGAAAGAACCTTGCTCCAAATTGAAACAAGCTCCTCTTTTTCAATATTGCTCATCATACCTAAAGTTTGTGTCATAATATCTTCCTTATTGACTGTAGAGACTTGATTCCCTCCTTCACTTTCTTTGGAGTTTCAATTATCAGGACTTAGACAAAAAACAACAAGAAAAAAGCCTCAAACCCTTATGAAGAAAAGGATTTACACCAAACACTAAAAAATCGCGCTCTACTCAAGTAGATCAAGAAAACAACCAAATCGAAGTAAAAGCATTACTGTATATAGCTTTGAGACTGTTTTTGACCAAAAAATGTCTAAGTCCCGATAAGAAATAAATTTGCCATATATCTAACTATTTTCGAGAATTGGTATAAGCTATGAAATTTGTTTTTCCTATTTACGCCAGAAGTTTGAAACCTATGCAATCTTGTTACATTGCTTAACTTGACAATTTTTCTTTGTCCAAAGTTCAACCCTTACCTGTAACGACCCAAAATCTGCGATTCGTTTCTCGCCTTTGTATGGCAATGGAGAAATTTTGGTCGCTAAGAAAAATTCAAGTCCTGAAACCCTTATGAATAAAATACTTTGATGATGAAGAACATGATATTAATACAGTTTTAGCTCAAGCAATAGAATAATATAGATACAGTAGTTTTCAAACGAAAACTAGATAAGAGTCGTCTTGAGAGGACTTGATACTATTAGCCAAGAAATTTATTTCTTGGTGATTTATCGCGCTTGGTGCAAGATATTAGATAAAACTGAATTTTGTAAAACGATCGCTAAAATACCCAGATTATATTTCACCTTAAAAAATACTGGACAAGAGGTAGAGTAAAAAACGCCATTAAAGTATTGAAACAAATACTTTGAGCAAGGATGCGTGTATCGAGTTGAAACCGATCTGCGATCGCAATAGTTAATAATTGAGTAGGCATAGCAGCTTCTAAAACCACTGCTTCAAAATAAGGTGAGTTAAATTGCAATAATACTACTACGCCAAATACTACTAAAGGCGAAACTAAAAGTTTAATGATTGCAGTAATTAACAAAGTAGGAAGATGCTTAAAACGTTGATAGCGCAGACTCATACCCAATGAAAGCATCATTAATCCAGATACAGTATTTCCCAGAAGATGAGATGCTTGTAAGATAAACTCTGGCACTACTAATCCTACAGATTTAATCAATAGGGCTATAATCACAGCCCAAAGTGCAGGAAGTTTTAAAACTGGTTTAATAATTTCTAGCAGAGAATATAGTTTTCCCGATCTAGAATCAGTTTGTGAGGATTTTAAGGAACTAAAACGATATGCTAGAGAACTTCCCACAACCAAATTTAAGGATGCTGTAGTAATTTCTGCTAAAATAGCAATCTTAGCAATATCAGGTACATCGGGAAAAAGTCCAATCAATACAGGTAAACCCACATAAGTGACATTTCCAAAAGCTCCTGCTAATAACAATGCTCCAGACTCAGAAGCAGGATTTTTGAATTGCTTTAAACCACTATTTTGCAAACAATAGCTGATAATTATACCCAGAATTAGACAAGAGATAATTCCTGATGCGATCGCTATTGGAATTTTATAAAACTCTTCACCTACAGAGGAAGTATAGACTACTCGAAAAATTAGTGCTGGAAGAAAGATATATAACACTAAAAGATTGAGCGACTTACGTAATTGATCTATATCTAATTGCGGAAAAAGATAACGAAGTAAACTACCAATCAGAGTAATTAGAGCTAGAGCCAGAAATACCGTAGTCATTATTTATTTGATTACAATCTAGAGTTTTGGAATTACTATAATTCGTCAAAATTTGATTTGGCAGAAATTGTATCATTAAACGATATCTAAATATAGTAGGGTGGGCATTGAGCAACCTACCTATGGTGTTATTAGGCACTGCATCACCCTACTTTTTGTGGGATATAAAAAATTAATTATCCCTTTCTGCTAACTCCATCCATCTCTCTGTCGCCTGCTCAATTTCTTCATTCAAAACCGATAACTTTTCTGATAACTCTTGCAGTTTATTAAAATCACTAGGCGGATTATGATAAACAGTCTTTTCTAATTCTTCTTTTTCTATTTCCATCTGGGCAATTTTCGTTTCTAACTGTTCATATTCTCTTCTTTCATAGTTAGATAGACGACGAGACTTATTATTAGTAGTATCTTTCTTGGTTTTAGTAGTAGCTCCTGGCTTCTTGATGGGGGTTTCTTTTTCCTTGACTTGCTTCTCTTCTGCTTTTTTATAATCTAAATAAACCGAGTAGTTACCAGGATATAGACGTAAATTTCCGCCAGGAGCGATCGCGATGATAAATTCTACGGTACGATCTAGAAAATAGCGGTCATGGGATACAGTAATTACACAACCGTTAAAACTTTCCAGATAGTCTTCTAAAACAGAAAGAGTTTGCACATCAAGATCGTTAGTAGGTTCGTCTAAAATTAAAACATTGGGCGCAGCCATCAACACTTGTAAGAGAAATAAACGGCGTTTTTCTCCCCCTGATAACTTATGGATGGGTGCATACTGTTGATTGGGATTAAACAAAAACCTTTCTAACATCACAGAAGCACTAATTTGACTTCCATCAGAAGTAGTGACGAAAGCTGCAATATCTTTTATATAATCAATAACTCTTTGATTAGTATCGATCGCATCTAGTAAATCTTCTGAGTGTTGATCGAAATAACCAATATGTATCGTCTTACCAATTTCTACTGTACCTGAGTCTGGTGCGACTTTTCCTGTAATAATATTCATTAGGGTTGATTTACCAGCACCATTACCCCCAATTATCCCAATGCGATCGCCTGGAGTAAATTCGTAACTAAAATCTTGAATGAGGGTACGGTTTCCGTAAGCTTTGGAGATATTTTTTAATTCAATAACTTTTTTACCGATGCGTCTTCCTGGGGTATCTATTGCAACTTTACCTTGCACCTCTTTAAATTCTAGATTCTGCATATCGCGGATGCGGTCAATTCTAGCACGCTGTTTGGTACTCCGCGCTTTGGGACCTCGTTTTAACCATTCTAATTCTCTTCGCAGTATTCCCCGATGCTTATGTTGTATCTTGGCATCTGCTGCTTCTTGTTCTGCTTTCTTTTCTAGAAAATAAGAATAGTTACCGCTATAAGTATATAAATCTGCCCGATCTATTTCTAAGATACGGTTTGTTACTTGGTCGAGAAAATAGCGATCGTGAGTAATTAATAATATAGCACCACCAAAACCAGCCAGATAGTTTTGCAACCATTCTACTGATTCTGCATCTAAATGGTTAGTAGGCTCGTCCATTAATAATAGATCGGGTTCTTCTAATAGTGCTGTGGCTAAAGAAATTCGCTTTTTATATCCCCCTGATAAACTCCCTACTTTTACATCAAAGTCTTGAATTCCCAATTTACTGAGAATTATTTTAGCTTTAGTCTCCAACTCCCAAGCATCCATTGCATCCATCTTTTCCATGACGCGAGTGAGTTTAGCTGTTATCTCTTCTCTCTCCTCGTAGGGGAGGGTTAAGGAAGATTGAGCCTCTATTTTCTGGGATAATGATTCATATTTTCTGACTAATCTTAATTTTTCACTACTGTCATTAAATACTTCATCCAGAACTGTTTTTTCTTCGTCTAAGTTAGGTTGTTGTGGTAAATAGACGATACGTGCGCCAGATTTTACTGTTACTGTACCACTATCAAAGGTTTCAAGCCCAGCGATCGCTTTTAACAGAGTAGATTTACCAGAGCCATTAACCCCAATTAATCCGACTTTATCATTTTCTTCAATACTAAAACTACCATCCCGCAATATTTCTTTGATACCGAAGTCTTTTTTGATATTTTGTAGAGTTATAAGAGTCATCTTCTTCTCTCAAGGAGACCCTCACCTCCCGATTTGGGGAGGAATTGAGAGTCAGGGTTTACAAAAAAAGTGCAGGTTTTTTGGTTGGAAACCTAGCTTAAAAACCGACTCCCATTGCTGGGGTGATGTTTGCCGAATCATTGTTAACGGTCGGTACTATCCAAGCAGCACTGCCCTAACCCGTTTAAAGCTGTTTAACTACTTGGTTCTAGAGCATGGAGCACCTCACGCACCCCAAGGTAGGAACTTTAACACTCGCCGTTAACGTAGTTCTCAAGGAACTTAGACTGGTCAACTTACGAGGCTCTTTTTCAAGCCCCCGACTCCGTCAGTGGGTTGTTGACAGAATAGATGTTATGAAAGTGTTGCTTTCTGTTGGTAAAAGCGATACAAATCCTTATTGTAACTAATAGTTATGTTTAAGAAAGAAGTATGGTTAACATTAAACTAGTCTTTTTACTATTATTGAGTTTATTACCTTCTGTTGGTTATCTGTTGGTTTATCGCAAGCTGAAGCAGCAATGGGAAGCTAGACTAGAAAGAGTACGTTGGATGGCTCAATTTAGTTATCTTAGTTATGGGACAAACGTTACAGATTCTCATCTCTTGGGAGAAGAATTAGCAGTTTCTTATATTGGAGATTTAAGCTGTATCTATAATGCTCGTTCTCCTTACATTCGTTGTGCTGTTAATCCTTGTGGCTCATGTCAAGATTGTCCTTACTATCGATCAATATAATAATTTCTGTAATAAATATTTACAATAAGAATAGCAGTTTGATAAACATAGGTATTATATGCACCTGACTTATTTCGATAGTAACTCTTGGCTCATAGAAATTAACCACAAAAGAATTCTTCTCGATCCTTGGTTAGTAGGAGATTTAACCTTTGGTGGTGCAACTTGGCTGTTTAAAGGTACAAAAAATCAATCTCATCCCATTCCCCAAAATATAGACTTAATTTTGATTTCTCAGGGCTTAGAGGATCATGCTCATCCTCCTACCCTAAAAGCCTTAGATCATAATATTCCTGTTGTGGCTTCTCCCAATGGGGCGAAAGTTGTCAAAGAATTGGGCTACACTTCCGTAACCAGCTTAGATCATGGAGCAGAATTCAAATTAGACGAGAAAGTAAAAATTACTGCTGTTCCTGGCTCTCCCATTGGTCCTAACTTAGTAGAAAATGGCTACATCTTGCAAGATTTGGCATCGGGAAAAACCCTTTACTATGAGCCTCATGGTTATCACTCCGACAAGATAAAAACTCAGGAATCTATTGATGTAGTAATTACACCCCTCATTAATCTTAAGTTACCTCTGTTGGGTTCAGTAATTAAAGGGCAGAAAACTGCATTAGAATTATGTGAATCTATTAAACCACAAGTTATTGTTTCCACAGCAGCAGGAGGAGATGTTAGTTTTGAAGGCTTACTAATTTCTCTGATCAAAGCTGAAGGTAATGTAGAAGAATTTAATAACTTATTAAAATCAAAAAATCTTTCCACCTTGGCTATCGATCCTAAATCGGGAGAAAATATAGAATTATCCTTAACCTAATATTCTCTAGCAAGAGATACCTACACATACCTATATGCCAGAAAAACTGACTATCTCCCTGGGAAATATCTTTTTAATTGTTGCTGTTGGTTTGTTACTAGTTTTATTGTGGCAACTGAAAAGTTTAATTGTGGTATTGATGATCGCAATAGTCATAGCAGCTACTTTAGCTCCCATTATTCAAGCTGCTAATAAATTGGGTATTCCTCGTTGGTTATCGGTGATTTTAGTTTATTTAACTCTGATTGCTGGTTTAACTGGAGTTGGGCTACTTATTGGTCCTACTGTTGCAGAACAAATTGAGCGATTAATCCGCAAATTACCCAGTTATCTAGAAACTTTGCGATCGCTTTTAGAGGATTTGGCTTTACGATTGGGTATGAGTGAACCTGATAATCCTAGTCTGATCAGTCAATTTTTAGATATTCAAGGCTTAACTGGTTGGGCGATTCGTTCTAGTCAAGAATTGGTAGTCCGTTCTTATAGTGTAACCAGAGGAATTATTGGTAGCGTTTTGGGTCTGATACTGGCTTTGTTACTATCTGGCTATATGTTGTCAGGTTCAGAAAAATTGCTCGGAGATATTATCAATCTTTTTCCCCATCCTTGGAATAGAAGACTGTTGGCTCAAGTTCAGCCTGTTAGTAAAAGAATGGGGGGTTATATTCAAGGGCGAATTGTAGTTTCTACTATCTTAGGAATACTCATTAGTATCAGCTTGACCTTTTTGGGGCTATCAGAATTGGCTTTGGGTTTAGGGGTAATCGCTGGTTTTACCAATCTAATTCCCTTTTTTGGTCCAGTATTAGGCGCAATTCCCGCTTTGATTGTGGCGAGCGCACAAGGCGGGTGGACATTGCTGTGGGTACTACTCTTATTTGTAGTAATTCAGAATATAGAAACCTATCTCCTGGATCCTCTCTTAGTAGGTACTTCCGTTAAAGTTGCCCCTCTATATCAATTATTAGCAGTATTAGGAGGGGCGCAAGTTCTAGGGATTATCGGTGCTTTGATTGTGCCACCTTGGGTTGCAGGAAGTTCTGTACTATTAGAAAATCTTTACGTTCGACCTAAATTAATTGCTGAAAAAAAAAAAATTAAACACAGTATCAGGGATAAATTATGAGGGATGAGGAGACTGGGGAGAAATATTACTTATTACTTATTACTTATTACTTTCTTCTGAGTCCTTTATCCTTCATCCCTTACAGATGTAATTCAGACTTTTTAAGAAACGGGATATATTTAGATGAATAATTGTAAAATTTTGACTTTAAGTTAAAGTTTTAGCCAATCATATTAAGCTTAATTTAATCAATTAACTTTAAGATATAAATAAACAATTTAATGAATGCTTAATTATGAATCTAACTAAGCAAGAAATCTTTATTATTTTAACTATTGCTCTTGCTTTTTTTGTAACGACTTTATTAGTTATATTACAAGGGCTTCAGTGGGGAGTAATGGGAGGGGTAGCAGCAATTATTATGGCTTTTTGCTATAGATATCCCCGTAAAGCATTATGGTTATTTCTAATCTATATGCCTTTTGCTGGTACTGTTGCTTACTCCCTTGATTCTGTATATAGAGCATCGGGAGCATACGTAGTTTTTTCTAATACTTATGTATTGGTTCATCTAGCCAAAGATATTTTTTATTTTCCAGCATTAATTGGGATTATTCTGGCAAGCTCCTGGCTCAAACAACTGAGATTTAATGCTAAGACTATCCTGTTAATAGGAGTAGCTTTATTATGTGTATGTCTATTAACTTTATTTTTAGTTAACCTTCCTCAACAATTAGCTGAGTCTGGTAATGATAAACCATTTTTAATGGGATTAATCGGCTTAAAAGTCCTTATAGGATATATTCCTTGTTTAATCTGTGGTTATTATTTGGTACGCGATCGCATTGATTTATCTTGGTTGATGCGAGTGCATCTGATAATAATTCTTATTTGCTGTACTTTATGTATAGTTCAGTATGGGTTATTAAGCACGGGAATTTGCCCAGGAAATGTGGATTTAGTACATCCAGCTAACATGAGAGCTACACTACAAGCTAGATGTTTTGTTGGCGGTTCTTTACTGTATAATCCTGAGCGTAAACTTATTAGTTTACCAGGAACTTTTGTTGCACCTTGGCAATGGGCATGGTTTTTAATTTCTAGTAGTTTTTTAGTGATGGGAACTTATTTCAGTGAATCATCCCGATTCTGGCGTACTATGGGATTTATTACTGTAGGATTAGTTCTGGTTGCTGCAATTATTTCTGGTCAAACTACAGCAACTTTACTTGTTCCAATTATTTTGTTAGTCTTAGTACTGATAACTGAACCCAATCGCAATCGACTTTCTCTAAAACTTTTTTCGGTAATTTTATTATTATTATTTATTGCTAATAATGTTGGTATTTTTGGTTCTGCCCTAGATAGTATAATTGCTCGCTGGCAATATTCACCCCCACAAGATTTTATCGTTAGGCAATTTCAATGGATTAATAATGAAGGAATTAATATATTAGGTTCTGGCTTGGGTAAAGCTACTAGTGCTGCTCGTAAATTGGGGGATATTAAACTTATAGAAACTTTCTACCCCAAACTACTTTATCAGATAGGCTGGTTAGGTACTTTGATGTTTTTTCTACTTCTATCTGCCACAACATTTGTCACTTTCACAAAATATCGTTGTCTCCAAAGTAAATCTTTTAAACGTTTAGGAATTTGTTTATGGATTTTTATTTTGTTAATTAGTTATAACACATATTATTATCCTCTTTTGGTAGATCCAGTATCAATTTATTACTGGCTGTTTGCAGGAGTATTACTAAAACTACCAGAGTTAGAAAAATCTTAAATCATTTGTTAGTGGTTAGTGGTTAGTAGCATGCTACGTCCCTACAGTAGTTAGTAGTTAGTAGTTAGTGGTTGAGACCTTCGGTAGTCGCTTCGCGATGGTTGATGGTTGATTGTTAATTGTTAATTGTTGATAGTTTAGTGGTTAGTGGTTAGTGGTTGAGACCTTCGGTAGTCGCTTCGCGATGGTTAATAGTTGATTGGGGCGTGGGGAATTAGTAATTAGTAATTAGTAATTAGTGGTTGATAGTTAAGATGATTTTTCCTGATTAATATCAAAGAGATTTTGGGGAAATTTTACACAAAAAATAGTTTTACCTTGCCTACATTCTAGAGTGACGGATGCACCAAGAACTTTGGTGAGTTTCTGTACTAATGTTAGTCCTAAACCAGTACCTCCATATTGCCAAGGATCATTGTTGGGAATGGGGTAAAAAGGGGTAAAAACTAATTCCTGTTCTTCTGGAGAAATTTCAATTCCAGTATTAATTACACAAAGCTCAATTTCAGTTTCTTTCGGCATTTCGTAAAAGGGTACTGCGTCCTTATCCGAAGGATAGGGCGTAGGCGTGCCGTATAAACGCCTGGGGAAACCCCAGGCGACAGGCACTTGGGAATTTTACGCCTCTAATTACTGGGCGAATTTTGATGTTGAATATAACGCTTTACAGTCTCTAAATTAGCACCACCAGTAGATGAGACAAAATAACCAATTTTCCAAAAAACAGGCTTGTGGTAAAACTGAGCGCATCTATCGGGGAATTCTTTTCTGATTAGTCTTGAGCTAACAGTTTTAAGATTGTTAGCCAAAGCACTAATTTGAGCTTTAGGATTAATAGCTATTAATAAATGGCAGTGGTTGTCTGAGCCGTTGAACTCTTTTAGCTCACATTCCCACTTGTGACAAACAAAGCGCAAATATCTCTTCTAATCGTTTCAACATAGGGGAATTAATGACTTTTCTTCGGTATTTTGTTACCAGTACTAAATGTATAGATAAGTCATATACTGTTCCTCCACTTAACTTTTGCATTACTATGGCTAAAGACGGTTATCTCGTAAGAAAAAAGGTAGTAACAATTGGAAAAAAGCGGGAAAAGTTGTAGCCAAAGTTCATAGAGATATTCGTCGTCATCGCCAAGATTTTCAATGGAAGCTAGGAAAAAAGATAGCAGCAATGGCTGATGTTATCTCGTTTGAGGCATTAAATATTCAGGGGATGAAGCGACGATGTAAACCATCTCTCTGTCCTGAAACTGCTACTTATTTAAGGAATAACCAGAAAGCTAAATCACAATTAAACAAAGCTATCTCTGACGCTGCTTGGTACTCCCTACGGCAAAAAACCAAACATCAAGCAGCTAAATTAGGGAATTGGGTAATTGAAGTTAATCCCCGTGGTTCATCTCAAGAATGCCATCTATGTGGGTATAGGAGTCCCAAAAATCGAATGGGAGAGAAATTTGTTTGCGAAAATTGCGGGCATTACGAAGATGCTGATATAGAATTTGGTTCGAGGATCATCCCCTCTGTTACCCGATAAATTGCCATTCTAGTGCGTCTTTCCAGCAATTCCTTCATCAGACTCTTAAAATCTGGTGATAAGTGCTGAATTACCAAAAAAGTCGCCCCACTATCCGTAGGCATATTTTCAAAAAATTCTTCTAAGGCTCGTAATCCTCCAGCAGATGCACCAATCCCCACAACAAAGAAGTTATGCTTTGAGTCAGTATAATTCCCCCGTGATTGCTCGCGATTAGACATAAATTTTAAGGATGGGATAAATAATATGGGGCTATTGTACAAGCCAACATATAACAGACCTAATATTGAGGATAAACTTTCAGCCAGTCCCTTATCTGACCCAAATCTTAGGAAAATCTAAAATTTTTACTTTTTGTTTCAGAAATGCACAAAATTCCTAAAAGTGTGTAATAACCTAGGCATCTAGTTTACAGCTATTCATCTTGGTTGATATATTGCAATTTGTTACATAAATTGTTAACTTTGTTTAAGTACAACTACCTGTATGCGATCGCTCTGCCTTTCTGCTCCGTAGAGATAGCACAAAAGTTAAACCTCACAATATAGTGATAGCTTAAACAAGATGAAAATTAGATGGAAAGCTCTATTCATCCGAGGAAGTTTCTGGTTAATGACAGAGATGTACCTCAATCTAGTAGGATTAGATAACTTAGCCGACTACAGTGAATTTATATTCGAGCGCCAACAAATAGTGGTTAGTAGTTAGTGGTTAGTGGTTAGTAGTTAGTAGTTAGTTGTTAGTTGTTAGTTGTTAATGGTTAATTGTTGATTGGAGCGCAAGGCTTGCGCCCGAGAGCATAACTAGCACCCACTATTGTTGATGAGTGAGAGTAGAAAAACTATTTCTCTAATCGGCATCTTCCCGAGTTATCATCCAAACATTGGTTTCTACTAGCTATAACTTCTGATAATTTTGGTCTTCCTGTAAGTTGTAATCGCCACTTCGCCCAAATCTCATATAACCAATCTGCGATCGCACCCAGAATAGGTAATTTTGTTACAGCATAAATCCAGCCCATTCCTAACTCTTCATAAACCCTTCTAAACACTTGTACATTGGTAATAATTTCCCCATTGTCAGTGATAGCGTGAATCCTTCCCATAGCTGTTTCATAATCAATACCACTGTTTTCCACTGCACTATAATTTGGGTCAGCAATATCTACAAATTTAATAATTTCTCTTCCTGCATCTTTCTTGAGCAAAAAGTTAACTTCTCTCAGACATAAAGGACATTCACCATCGTATAATAGTTTAATTTTCCAGGTTGGTTTTGTTTCTAAGTTTGTTGTAGATTCAGTTAGTGAAGTTGTCATAAAATAAGAGTAAAAACAATTAATATTATCTCAATATATTGTAACAAAAAAAAGGATAAAGGATGAAGGATGAGGAAATATTAAACTTATATCTTGCACCAGTACCTTGGACCAAGAAATAAATTTCTTGGCTAATATCTCAAGTCCTCTCAAGAGGACTGTTATGTAGTTTTTATAAGATAACAGTTATAGTCTATTTTAATAGACTTATTGTTTAATCTGCGAAACTTCAGTTTTAGGCGGTTTGGTATCGAGATGCAAGCTCTGAGTTAAATAGACTTTAACTAGGGATAAAAAGTACTTTCCTCACTCCTCATCCCTCATAATTCATCCCTGATGAAAAGCATGAATGTTATTTACGAGAAATAGTATCACTACCCAAGCACCAACCTAAAAAAGCTAATCCTATATACCCAAGAACAAGCCAACTTAAAGAACTAAGATATTCAACAAGATGAATGGGAAAAAATACTAAAATTGAAGTTAATATCTGATTACCTAGTAACAAAAGTATGGAAATCACTATAAAAAGCATTTTAACCTCCTATCTAAATTTGATCTAAATTAATTTTATTGAACTTAAACTGAAATCTTACACCTAATATGTAATCGATCTGCGCTATTAGCGAAAAGGGAAAAAAGCAAGAAATTGATGATTAATCCTTTTAGTAGTCAGTTTGTAATCTGCCAAGAGGGACTTAATAGCGATCGCATTAGTCAAGAAATCACCATCTGTGCGATCGCTTATAGGCAATTATAGTCAAGTTTATGGTTGCTTGTAGAAATTAAAGCCAAAACCAATGCAGTTTACCCATTGGATGTAGGCGTGTCGACTTGAGTCGCCGTCACAATCTATGGTTGGCAATGTATTTTTTAATCGTATCGGAAGACATTTCTACGGCACGTTCCACAGTAATAGCTTCTAGTCCACATTGAAGGAAGCTATTACTGTGGAAATTCCTGTCTCAAAATTCTAATTTTACATCCACACTATCACTTTGAATCACTTTTCTGGTAAGCTATCTAATTAGTTCGCCAGTAGCAACATTTCAGATATCTAATACCAATTCACTTTAGTTTTACAAAGATAAATCTACTTAAATAAAAAGCTGAAATGACCTCATAAATATGGCATTGATTTTGTGAATTCGTATCAGGGGTGATAATTCTACTGCCAATACTTCTCCAATAAGCAATATTCTCTGTTAAATCCTTAAACAAGATGTTATTGATTCTACTGTTATCTAAATTATTTGAGAGAGAAACAAATGGGAAAAGATAAAAAAAAGCTTTCAGACAAGTCTCCAAAACTATCAAATAAAGAATACGAAGCTGCAATAACTAAACTGCACGCTGAACTAGTTAAATTACAATACTGGGTTCAAGAAAAAGGATTGAAAGTCATTGTTGTCTTTGAAGGGCGAGATGCAGCAGGGAAAGGAGGAGTCATTAAGCGAATTACCGAACGGGTCAGTCCTAGAGTATTCCGTGTAGTTGCCCTACCGACTCCTTCAGAGCGAGAAAAAACCCAGATGTATGTTCAACGCTACATGCAACATTTTCCTGCTGCTGGGGAAGTCATAATCTTTGATCGCAGTTGGTACAATCGTGCAGGAGTGGAGCGAGTTATGGGCTTTTGTACTAAAAAAGAATATGTCCAGTTTCTGCAATATGTACCCCAATTTGAACACTTTATAAAAGAATCAGGCATTCTCCTGATTAAATATTGGTTAGATACCAGTATGAAGGAACAAGAAAAGCGTTTTAAGCAGCGCATTAACGATCCGCGTAAAATCTGGAAGTTAAGCCCGATGGATGTAGAATCCTATCGACGTTGGTATGATTATTCTCGCGCCAGGGACGATATGTTAATTGCCACAGATAGTGAGGACTCACCCTGGTATATTGTCCCAGCAGATGACAAGAAACGCGCTCGTCTTAATTGTATTTCCCATTTCCTCAGTTTAATTCCCTATGAAGATGTTACTCCAGAAAAAGTTGAACTAGGCGAGCGGGATATGACAAACAAGTATGATGACGAACTTTCACCAGAAGGGAAACATTTTATTCCCCAGAAATACTAAATATAGTTTTTCTCATAGGTTTTAGGTGCAATAACTTAAGGGCGAAGCCCATTAAATTTAACTGTTCCTAATACCCAATCACCAATCACTAATACTACTAACCATTAACCACTAACCACTAATTCAAAATATCTGCCCCCATTAGTCTGCGATAACGAATAATTAGCTCTTGTTTCAGTTTAGGATAATTGCTTAAATTAGGGTCTTCTAAAATAAGTTTTTCGGCTGCATCTCTAGCCAAATTTAATACCTCTTGGTCTTCTACTAAACTGGCTAAAGCAAAGTCTGGCAAACCTGATTGACGAGTACCTAAAACTTCACCAGGTCCTCTAAATCTCATATCCATTTCTGAGATAAAAAAACCATCTTGAGACTGTTCTAAAACTCCTAATCTCTGTTTCGCCTCTTGACCTCTACTACTACTAATTAAAAAACAATAGGACTTGTGTTTACCTCGTCCTACTCTTCCCCTTAACTGATGTAATTGGGATAAACCAAAACGTTCCCCATGTTCGATTACCATTACTGTAGCATTGGGGACATCCACACCTACTTCAATGACGGTAGTAGAAACAATTATCTGAGTTTCATTATCCCGAAATGCAGTAAGTGCGGAATCTTTTTCAGCAGAACTCATGCGCCCGTGTAATAATCCGATGTTAAATTCGGGGAAAATAGTTTCTGAGAGTCTCTTATGTTCTTCTACCGCAGCACGAAGATCGAGTTTTTCGGATTCTTCTACTAAAGGAAAGATAATATATGCTTGTCTTCCTTGGGCAATTTCCCGACGAATTAGATCATACACTAATTTGCGATCGCGTCCTGTTTTAGCATAGGTTTTGATGGGTTGTCTTCCTGGGGGTAGTTCATCTATTTGACTCACATCTAAATCTCCGTGGAGAGTGAGAGCGAGAGTACGAGGTATAGGGGTTGCTGTCATACTCAGGACATGGGGAGATTGACCTTTAGCGAGTAGCTTGGCTCTTTGATGGACTCCGAAGCGATGTTGTTCGTCTATTACCACTAAACCCAAGCGATTAAATTTTACAGGGTCTTGAATTAAAGCATGAGTCCCCACCAGTAGGGGTAATTCTCCTGTTTCTAGTTGAGCGTGAATCTCTTTTCTTTTGGCGGTTTTAGTTGAACCTGTCAGTAACTCTACAGGAAGATGTAAGAGATTGAACCAACTAACTAATTTACGGTAATGTTGTTCTGATAGAACTTCTGTAGGTGCCATTAAAGCAGCCTGATAACCAGACTGAATTGCTGCTAAAATTGCAAACACTGCCACAATAGTTTTACCAGCCCCTACATCTCCTTGTACTAAGCGATTCATTGCTTTAGAAGATTGTAAGTCGCTGAAGATTTCATTTACTACACGCTGTTGGGCGTTGGTGAGTTTAAAGGGTATGATTTCCTCAAACCTACTTATAAGTTCTCCTGTAGCAGAAAAACTGGCACTACCTTGCTTTTCCTTGAGGGTTTGGCGACGTTGTAAAAATCCTAGTTGCAGATAGAAGAATTCATCAAAAACTAATCTGCGTCGGGCGTGGGCTAGGGTATCTTGATCTTCAGGATAATGAATATTCGCGATCGCCTCTTTTAATTTTACCAGGTCATATCGTTGACGAACATTAACTGGTAAGGGGTCTTTAAGCTGTTCTGCGACAGGTAAAACGGCTATAACCGCTTTTCTGACTGTATCTGCTGGTACACCCTCAGTTAAGGGATAAACTGGCAATATTCGCCCGATTTTAACTGATTCTATACTAGAACCTGCACTGTCTAAAACTTCTATTTCTGGTTTTTCGAGAGTGATACCATATTTATTTTGCTTAACTAATCCTGACGCTGCCACAATAGAGCCTACAGGAAACTTGCGTTTATAGCTTTCTTGCCAACCTCGGTTACTATAGCGAGTACCACTAAAAAAGTTACTGATAGTAATCCTTCCTGTAGAGTCGCGCAAGACTAATTGAAAGATAGTAAGTTTCTTATTTTTCGGACTACTAAAACACTTACAACTTTTGACCGTCCCTATTACTGTAACGGTTTCCCCAGGCTCAAGATAACAAATCTGTACTTGACGAGCATAATCTAAATGTTCCCGGGGATAGTAGAATAGTAAATCTCTGACAGTATAGATGCCAAGACGCTCTAGATAACTACTCCTGCGTCCAACTTCTACTACTTTATAGAGTACTTGGTCAAGACTAACGGGCTGACGAGAGTAGTAACTGTTTACAGAAGAATCTTTAGTTAAAGAGTTAGTACGGGGTTGTTTCAGTTTTGGCGTTTCCTGTTGCGTTGCTATCAGGTTGCGCTGTTGTTGGAGAAAATTGCGAGTACTCGTAACAAGAGAATGTCTTTGGTTTACTGTTAACTGGGGATAGCTAGCATAACTTTGTGCTAAATCTTGCCATTGAGCGCGATCGCTGTTAGAAACAGTTTTAGGTGGTTTCCCTAAACTCAGACACAGAAACTCACTAAAGCGATACTGTTTACCTACTAAATCAGAATAGCCCCGTTCAGCTTCTATAGCCAGAGCCTTCTGTAACCTTACCCAGTCTAAATTTTCCTCCGTCATTACCCTGTTCTAGATGAGCGCGATCAAAATCCATTTTATAAAACTTTTGCACTAATCAATTTTAAAAAATTAATTTTATATGGATAAATTTAGAGTAGAAACTATTGTTGCAACCCCTAATCCTCAACAGGTAGTATGGGCAGCAATGCACCAAGATTATAGCGAAGAATTTGTCTGGGATAAACGCGATCGCTTTCCTGAAGAATCTAAAGCAGGAGAATTAATTGTCAAACATCTTTTAGCAGGAAATAGAGGTCATTACGGATGTTATTCTGCGGACACAGAAGTCTTAACAAAACAAGGTTGGATAGCTTGGGAAAAAGTCACAGAAAATCATCAATTACTAGCAGTTGATATTGAAACAAAAACTGCTCACTTTGAAAAACCATCATCAATTCAAAAAATAAAATTTCGAGAAGAAGATAAACTTTATTCTGTCAAAAGCCAATATCTCGATTTACTAGTAACATTAGATCACAGAATGGTTGTGAGCGATCGCCAGAAATCGGGAGATTTTTCTGAATGGTATTTTAAAAATGCCAGTGAAATCTATAATAAACCAGTTCGCTATTTATTAAGTTCTTTTCTCTCACCAGAAGCCAGAAAAATTCCTGAAGATATCCCCCAAGATATAGATATTTACACAATATTTAAAGTTGCTGGTTTTTTCTTTGGCGATGGATTAAGAACCCATAATAAAAACCCTGCATCAATTAGATTTAGACTTAGAAACCCCAGAAAAATAGCTTATCTTTTATCTTTAGATTTGCCTACTCTTGAGATGAAAGGTGACAGATATGTAATCAAAAATAAATCTTTAGCAGCTTGGGTACATGAAAACTTTTCTACAGACAATGGTAAATGTATTCCACAATGGATGCTTACCTTACCAGAAAATGCCATCTTAGCTTTTTGGGATGGTTTAAAAAATAGCGATGGAACAAGAGTAACAAAAAAATCATGGGGGTTTAATTCCTGTGAAAAATCAGCTATAGATTTAATTCAAGCTACAGCCCATATTAATGGGTTTTCCGCAAATTTAACCTTAAATAATCCCAATGTCGGACAAAAACATCTCAATCATAAACCTTGTTGGCGACTTAATATTTCAGAAAGGGAAACTCAATTATCTCAAGAAGAAAGAAATCCTGGAATTTTTGAATCCTTATCCGACTATTCAGGATATGTTTATTGTGCTTCTGTAAGCACAGGTGCTTTACTTGTTAGAAGGAATGGGAAAGTTATAGTTTGTGGGAATTGTCTTGAACACCCACAAATTACTTTTAATGTAGGTTATTTTCCCCATTCTATGATGCAACAAGTACGTACTCATAGAGTGGGAATGTGTTTAACAGGAGATGTTGAAGTTCAGTTTACCCATTCGTCTTTATCCCAAGGAGAAATCTATTATAAATCGACAATAAAAGAATTAGCGGAACTTTGGCATTATGGTCGTAAGCATCAACAAACTATAGCAGATGCTAACTATATGAAGCGTCAAATTTCTGCAAGAAAGATCCAAATCTTAGATACAAATACTAACAGAGTAATATCTAGTCATATCACTGATATATATATTAATGGTGTTAAAGAAGTCTATGAAATAAAAACCGTCACTGGTGAAAGTATTAAAGCCACAAAAAACCATCTATTCTGGACTAATTTGGGTTGGAAGAAAGTATCTGAATTCACAAGAGAAACCCAACTCTGTAGCATTGTCTATTCTGGTCAAACAACAGAACCATCTGAGATTAATTGGACTGATGAAGAAGGGAAAACTATTAACAATTATCCTTATTATCAAGTTTCTAGTTTAGGTAGAGTTCGTTCTTATATACCAAGAGGCGGTAAACATCAACCCAAAGCAACAACTGTTCAAGCAATAGGGAAAAAATTAAGTAAGGCTAAAAATTATTTATTTGCTACTTTTTCAGATTACCCTGATAGATTATTTTTAGAAAATTTCAGACTTTTAGATGATTATTCAGGGATGGAAGCGAGACATATTAATGATAATAGCTATAACAATCCTATTGCTAATTTAGAATGGGGAACATTTAAGCCAAATATACAAGATGATCTTGTTAACAATGTAATGTCCAGTAAGAGGGGGGAATTTGTTAATATTTTATCTATAGAATATGCAGGATTTGAACCAACTTATGACCTAGAAATTGAACATGAATCACACAATTTTATTGCCAATGATCTAGTCACTCACAATTCATTCGATGTTCAATCTTTCCGCTATACAGGTTCTAGAATCATAGACGTAATTGAACACAATAAAGATATTGAAGATGTGTTTTATTTACGTCCTGTTGGTAACTATACCAATCGTCAAGGAAAACATTATTTCTACTCTGAAGAACAAAGACAACAAGACCTACAATGGTGTCTTGAAGCTTGCAAAATTTATCAACAAAGAATTAGTGAAGGATTAGCAGAAGAACAAGCCAGAAGTCTAATTCCTTTTGATGCTAGACAACATTTCGTGATGAGTTGTAATGCTCGTTCTTTGATGCACTTATTAGATTTACGATGGAAAAAAGATGCTCAACTAGAAGCCCAAAAATTCTGTGAATTACTATATGAACGCTTTGAAGAATGGATGCCTAATGTCGCTCATTGGTATCTAGAAAATAGAGCCAAAAAAGCTAGATTATCTCCCTAAGTAGTAGGGGGATGCACTGTCCACCCTTATAATTAGCAAGGGTAAAATGATACCCACCATCATGGGGTATTTGTTTTGATAATATCTTTTTGGCTGCTTTAACATAAGTTAAGTGTTGCTTATGTTGTTGAATCTATAGCCATGAACAATATTATTCCAACTAAGGCTTAAAATTGATCAATTCATCATAGACATAATCAAACTGTTTTTTTAAATTACGAGATGAATCTAAATAGAGAATTTACCTGGGAAAAAGCACAACAAACAGTGGAGAGCTTAGTCTTTCAGCAAACAGGGAAACATCTGAGCGATATCGAAATTGCGATACTTCGAGGTGCTTGGGATAATAAAACCTATGAAGAAATTGCGGAAGCTGAAGGCTATACTAGCAACTATCTTAGTAAGGACGTAGGCAGTAAGCTCTGGGGTAATATTTCAGCAGCTTTACAAGAGAAGGTATCAAAGAAAAACTTTAAAGCAGCTTTGGAAAGAACATGGCGCAAACAAATTCAAGATAGTTTTACTAAGGATCAAACTCAAATCTCAGAATCTCTCACCAAAGAAAATCTCACTTTTCCTGAAGGTTCAGTTCCTTTAGACTCTAGTTTTTATATTGAACGAACAGGAGTCGAATCTGTCTGTTATGAAACAATTGTTAAACCAGGCTCTTTGATTCGGATTAAAGCAGCAAAATGGATGGGGAAAACTTCTTTAATTAATAGAATTCTTGAACAAGGACGTTCCCAAGGTCACAAAACAGTATATTTAGATTTTGATAGTATTGAGCGGTCTATTCTCAAAGATTTAGATAAACTATTGCGCTGGTTATGCGTTATGGTTTCCCGTCAGTTGGGATTAAAAAATCAGGTAAAGGATTATTGGGATACAGATATTCTTGGTAGTAATGATAACTGCACTGTTTATTTTGAAGAATACCTCTTAGCTGAAACTGATGGCGCGATCTCCATTGCCTTGGATAATATAGACAGATTATTCTCTTACGAAGAGATAATCGAAGATTTCTTTGGTATGTTGCGGAGTTGGCACGAAAAAGGCAAGATTTATGATTGTTGGGCGCAACTAAGACTAATACTGGCACATTCTACAGAAGTATATGTATCTTTAGATATTAATCAATCTCCCTTTAATGCAGGATTGCCCATTTTACTGGAAGAATTTAACTCTTCACAAGTAGAAACTTTAGCCTATCTCTATAAACTGGATTGGGGTAAGTCTCAGATTACGAAGTTAATGGATTTAGTTGGGGGTCATCCTTATCTAGTAAGATTGGCAATGTATCAGATTAAGGCTCAAAATCTTACCCTAGAACAATTTTTACAAGAGGCTATTTCTGAAACAGGAATTTACAGTAATCCTTTACTTCGTTTATTCAATATCCTAAAACAGTCCCCTGACTTAAGTTCTGCATTCGCCAAAGTAGTAAAATCTGCTGAATCTGTAACATTGAATTCTCTGCAAATTTATCAGTTACACAGTATCGGTTTAGTTCAACATCAACATAATTCAGTGTTCCCTCGATGTAAATTATATCGGGATTATTTTAATCGGGTTTTTTGACACTCCTCAGCCCTTATGGCGTGAGGATTCTTGGTTCAACGAGTCTCCGTTAGACGACAGGATTGCTCCAATCGCCCAAGAGGGAGTCTCTCCCCCAGCTTAGATTCCTGTATGCCCTACAGTATTTAATCCTTTTCGCAAGATGTTGATGGCTGCATTTACATCTCTATCTTCTGTATAACCGCACTCACAAATATGAGTTCGACTAGAAAGAGATTTTTTAACTACTGCACCACAGTTAGAACAAATTTGGCTGGTATGGTGCGGTGGAACTGCCACCGTTGCTTTGCCATACTTGTGTCCAAAATACTCTAACCACTGTCTAAAAGTAGACCATCCTGCATCATTTATCGACTTAGCTAGTTTCCCATTTTTAACCATGCCTTTCACATTTAAGTCTTCATAGGCAACCAAATCGTTAGATTGGATTACGCAGTATGCTACTCCCTTGCAATACTCTTGACGTTGCCTACTTACTCCCAAATGTTTTCGTGCATATCGGATTCTAGCTTTGTGATAATTTTTGGATTGAGGTTTACCCTTTCGATACTTTCTAGACTTTTTTCTGTTGGCTCTATTTAGTTGTTTTTCAGCTTTTCGATAAAACTGAGGTATTGGTTCTAAATAACCATTTGAATCGGCATAAAATTCTTTTAACCCAACATCAATACCTAAACATTTTTGAGTAACTTGAAAAGGTTTTGTAGTATCTCTAGGGTCTAGTTTTAAAACAAATTGAACATAGTATCCATCAGCACGTTTAATAATCCTGCATCTTTTAAATTGCTCTAATTGAAAATAGTTCAAGTCACGACTAACAATTAATCTAAGCGTTCCTATTCCTTTTTTATCGGTAAAAGTTACCCTTTTTTTGTCTTCAGATAGTTTCCAACCAGAAACTTTATACTCAACAGAGCGAGAATGTTTTTTAAACTTAGGATACCCTTTCTTACCTGGAATATTTTTCTTGCAGTTATCGTAAAAACGACTAATACTAGACCATGTTCTTTCTACAGCGCATTGTGTAGCATGAGAATTTAAATCTTTAACAAACTGATACTCGGCTCGCAGTTGAGTATTGTATTTGTAGATATCGTATTTTCCCACACCACGATTATCCAGCCAAAAACGAAGGCATTTATTACGGACAAACTGAGCCGTTTTAATTGCCTCATCCATGGCTAAACATTGTTGTGATTTGGGATTACGAATTTTAAACTCTAAAACATACATTTTGACGCTGTGTAAAATAGCGTTATTGTATCACAAAATATCAAAATAGTGAACTGGTCGCCCTAAAGGGCGGGGCTTGAACCCATGATCACTAGGGTCAAGATGATTATAGGGAATGGGGACTTAGGGAATTGGGATTACTGATTACTGATTACTAACCACTAACCACTAACCAATAATCCGTTATTGTACCAATTCTGAAAAGTTAAGCTACATATTACTCCCCCTGCTCCCCCTGCTTCCCCTGCCGGAAAGGGGGGATTTCAAATTATATACTGAATTGCACAGTTTATTTGTCGGTATATTTCCCCCCTTCCCGCCCCTGCTTCCCATTTGTAGCAAGTCTAAATAGAAATGGTATTAGTTGGGATGCGATCGCATTATTGATTTTAAAAATACCTGAAAAAATACCTGAATTTTTCCCCTAGTAATGACCACAGCCTAAACTTATAATACTCATCAACTAACTAGAACTTAATTCTTATCCTGTCTCCTGTTTATTGATAATTGCTAAATATTTTAATGAATGAAGTTAACACAACATTCTCCTATCAGATAGGAGGAAGTTTAGCTAGTAAGTCCCTTAGCTATGTGGAACGAAAAGCCGATCTCGAATTAGACGAAGCCTTAAAAAATGGGGAATTTTGTTATGTTTTAAACTCCCGACAAATGGGAAAATCTAGTTTGCGAGTGCGAGCAATGGAAAGATTACAAGCAGAAGGTACTGTTTGTATTTTTATTGACTTGACTGGTATGGGAACTCAAGATTTAACCCCTGAAAAGTGGTATGCAGGAATTGTCCGTTCTATAGTTAGTGCTTGTAAAATTAAATTTAATTGGCGTAATTGGTGGCGAGAAAAAAGAGATTTATTTTCTCCTGTACAGCGATTAAGTTTGTTTATTGAGGAAGTTTTATTAGTAGAGATTAAGGAAAAGATTGTTATCTTTATTGATGAAATAGACCGAGTCCTTAGTCAAAAATTTTCTCTAGATGATTTTTTTGGTCTAATTCATAGTTGTTATCAAAAGCGTCAAGTAAATCCAGATTATGACCGTCTTACTTTTACCCTCTTAGGAGTAGCAGCACCCAGAGATTTAATAAGGGATAAAACCCAATCTCCTTTTGATATTGGTAAAGCCATAACCTTACAGGGATTTAAACTGGAAGAAGCTGGAGCTTTGATGTTGGGTTTAGCAGATAAAGTTACTAACCCTCAACAGATACTAGCAGAAATTTTATATTGGACAGGAGGACAACCTTTTTTAACCCAAAAATTATGTCAATTGGTGTGGGAAAAAGCAGATAGCGAACGGGAAATAGCTAATCTAGTTACAAAATATATTATTACTGATTGGGAAAAAAAAGATGAACCAGAACATTTACGCACTATCAGAGATCGCCTGTGTTACAGAGATTCATCGAAAACTATTCGTCTGCTAGGTTTGTATCGAGATATTCTAAAAAAAGGAGTAATTCCTTTTAATAATAGCCCAGAACAAATAGAGTTACGTTTATCAGGTTTGGTGGTAGAAAGACAAGGTAATTTAGAAGTTAATAATCCTATTTATGCCAAGATATTTAATTTAGCTTGGGTAGAAAATCAATTAGCACAATTACGCCCCTATGATAAAGCACTTGCCAATTGGCTGACTACAAATTATTCCGATACAACTTATTTACTTAAAGGAAAAGAGTTACAATCCGCTTTAACTTGGGCTTTGGGAAAAAGTCTTGCAGATATAGATTATCAGTTTTTGGTTGCTAGTCAAGAATTCGCCAAACAGGAAGCAGAAAATGCTTTAGCAGCAGTAGAAGCAGCTTGTACACTATTAGCAACTGCTAGAAAAAAAGCACAGCAAAAAGTAAATAAACAACGCTTACAAAAGAAATGGTTAGGGATGATCGCCCTTGGAGTGACGGGATTTTTTTTACTGCTACGTTATACGGGAATTTTACAAACTTGGGAATGGAATTTACTAGATCGCTTTTTTCGTTGGCGACTTTCAGATTCTCAAGAATCCCGAATTGTTGTAGTTACCATTGATGAAAAAGATATTAACACAGTTGGACAATGGCCGATTCCTGATGGTACTTTAGCAACAGCAATTAGAAATTTAAAAGCTCAACAAGCCAGTGCGATCGCCTTAGATATTTACCGTGATTTACCTGTACCACCAGGAAATCAAGATTTACTTGAACTCTTTAACTCTACTCCTAATCTGTATGGGGTAGAAAAAGTAATTTATGAGTCTATTCCTCCTCCACCAACAGTTAGTCAACAACAAATCGGCTTTGCAGATCAAGTATTAGATAGTGATGGTAAAGTGCGTCGTGGGTTATTGTCTTTAGTAGGAAAGGATAGACGAACACGCTATAGTTTGGGTACTAGATTAGCCCTACATTACATACAGAATCAAGGAATTAAACTCGAAATAATCAAAGATAATCGCTATCGTTTTGGTAAAGCCATCTTTGAGCGATTTACCCGTAATAGTGGGGGTTACGTGGGTGCTGATGCGGGAGGATATCAGATATTACTCAATTTTTGGGGAACAGAAGCCAATTTTAAGCAATATTCTTTAACAGAAGTGCTGAGAGGGGAAATTGATCCCGAAACTATTAAAGATCGCCTAATTTTAATCGGCTCGAGTGCTGAAAGTATCAAAGATGGTTTTTATACACCCTACAGTAAAGGTTGGTTTCGTCCTCCCTCAAAAATGCCAGGGGTTTTCATTCAAGCTAATATTACCAGTCAAATAATTAGTGCAGTAAAGGATAATCGCCCCCTACTCCGCACCCATAATAAAGTTTTAGAATCTCTCTGGATACTATTGTGGGGAATCATTGGTCTAATTATCTTTTGGCGTTTAAAATTTAATCTGGCGATCGCTTTTGGTCTTGGCGTAACTAGTAGCCTATTAATTCTAATTTGTTACCTAGCATTTTTGTTAGGTTGGTGGCTTCCTCTGATTCCTTCATTACTAACACTAACTACCACAGTCATTACTTCAATTTTCATCAGAAATAAACAACGCGATCGGCTAAGATTCCATCATACTTTAGCATTGCTACTACAAGAATATCGTGATCGTCCTATTGTTGGTAGAATTGCTTTAGAATACCTCAAACAATCAGAAAACCAAGAAAATTCATACCTCATTGAACAAAAAATAAGGATGAAGGATGAGGAAGAAATAAGTAATAAGTAATAATCAACCACCAATCCCCCCACCAAAGGTGCGCTTTCGCGACCTCCCCAATCCCGCAATCAGTAATCAGTATTTAGTATTCAGTATTCAGTATTCAACAATTAGCAATTAGCAATTAGTTAGCAATTAGCTTTTCATCCATCAACCACTAACCACTAACCACTAACCACAATTTACTGAATTAATAGGAATTCGAGTAGCATCATCCCTAGTAGGATAAGCTGTTAAAATTACTCTGCCATCTTCAGTTTTAATTATGCCTCTAGCTGGATAAATATCCCCAAGAGAAGTTTTAATTGGTTGAATTTGAGGGAGAATATTATGAGGTGTTTCTTGATGATTTAAGTGAGAAATATTAGGTGTAATAGCCTTCCCATCACCAAGTAATATTTCAGCATTTAAAGGAGAAATTATTGTAGGAGGTACGCCACCTTTACCCTTGACTATAAAGCTACTAACTCCACTATCGGCAGAACAAACATTAGAAGCAATTGTATCAGGAGACATGCTGTTATCAGACAATTGAGGAGTATCCTGAAAATTATTAGTATCAGGAACATTAAAAGTTACATTACCACTTAGACCAAATTCCGAACTAGCATCAATATCATTGGTGTTATTTGGTGGGACAGAGTTCCTTTCTTCTAAACCCAAAATTGCTTCTGTTGTTATAGTAATATTCCCCCCCGATCCTCTTTCCGCATTGGCAACAATATCGTTATTTTGATTAGGAAAAGCAATTATAGACTCTGCATCAATATTAATATTCCCACCATCACCACTTTCAATTGCTTGAGCAGAGATTAAAGCTTGATTTTCCAGAATTAAAGAGTCAGTCTGAATATTAATGTTACCTCCATCTCCCGTCAAAACACTACTAACTCTAACTTCTGCACCATCACTGATGGTCAATTGATTAGTATCAATATTAATATTTCCTGCTTTAGCAGAGGTAGTTGATTCAGAAGTTAACGCACTAGGAAATTGATTCCCAAGAGAGCTACCAGTTATTTCGATGGAATCAGCTTTGATATCTAAATTTCCAGCAATACCACCTTGGACAAGCAATATATTTTCGTTAGAGCCTATTTGGAAATCTGAAGGTTGTAAAATATTGCCAATAGTGGGATTTTCACCAACAAATATATTTCCACCACTAGATGAACTTATTGCTCCTCCTTCTCTTATAGTTAAATTTTCTGTATCTATGGTTATATTTCCTGCTTGTCCTTCACCAAAAATTGTATTGCTCGTGATAATTGTTGGAATTATTGAGCCTGGTAAAGTTGTTGTTACTTCGATTGATTCTGAAGCATTAATCGTGAGATATCCTCCATCTCCATTACCCAAAGTTACAGTTGCGATCGCTGCTCCTGCTTTGACTAGCAAGCGTTCAGTATTTATGGTTATATTTCCTGGGTTTCTCTCCGTATTTCGATTAGCTAAAGTAGTTATAAATGAGCTATCTAATTCTACTTGTTGAGCATTAGAGATGATAACATCTGCTGAACTTTTCCTAGTAGTATTTTCGGTATTATTGTTACTGTTGGCTAATACCGTACTACCTAAAAATCCTCCGCCTTGAATTAATAAATTAGGAGTATTAACAATAATATCTCCCGCTTGTCCAGCATCCTCAGCTTCATAAATTATTCCTGTTAGAATTTCTAAATTTGAGGTTGTTACTCTTCCCGAAATAACTACTGTGGTCAATCCTACAAGTTCATTAATATCAAGTCCACTTCCAATCAATTTTAATGATTCAGTAGCATCAATAGTAATATCACCTGCTTGAGCATCGAGAGAATTTGTATTTTCCCCTATACCTGCAAATATTTTGCTTCGTTCTGAAAGAGTTACATTGCGAGCATTAAAATTAATAAATCCACCTCCACCAGCACGAACATCCACTGTTGCTTGATTAGTTAAACTAATATTTGCTCTGGCTATACCATCAGGAAAATTGAGACTACCATCAGCATTAATGCCAATATTTCCTGCTGTGGATAATCCTCCTAATTCTACTCTTCCTCCTCCCGCAAAAATCTTTCCTCCTGCTAAATTAATATCACCTCCTACTAAAGTAATGCTTTCTCCTAGAGGTACTTGTAAACCAACACCATCAGCAACAGATTGATTAACAATATTCCCTGGATTATCTCGAATACCTAAACCAATGGGTGCATTAATAGTTAGTAGAGGAGGATTGTTTAAATTTGTCGCACTAAACTCCCCATCTGGAAACAATAGACTATCAGCAGTACTCCCTAAAAACGAACCACCAATATCTAACTTGGCATTACTCCCAAAAATAATACCAGCAGGATTAATTAGAAATACATTCGCATTACCATTCGCCCGAATCAAACCATCTATATTTGAAATATTGCCACCAGTTACCCGATTGATAATATTGTCTATGGTTGCAGCATTATTAAAGAAAGCAGAACCATTTGTTGGTACAGAAAAATCTTGGAAACTATGAAAAAGATTATTTCCTGCTCTATCTCCATCATTAATCGTAAAATTGCCCCCATCAGGACTTGTTACTGTAGTTGAAGTAGTCCCGTCAGGCGTAACCTGAGCCAATGTAGGTATTGAAACAAACAAATAATAAACTAATAAAAAACTTGCTCTAACTAAAGAGATAGTTATAGATTTCATCTTAAATATTTTCCAGGGCTTCATATTCTGTACAGTATATCTTTGAATGGGTACTGGGCAGAAATTATGAGGGATAAATTATGAGGGATGAGGAAGCAGGGGATGAGGATTGAGGATTAAACTAAGAACTAATAAGTCAGAGAATATAGGTAGAAGGTCAGAGGTAATAAGTAATAAGTAATAAGTAGTAAGTAATAAGTAATAAGTAATAATAACAATCAACCACCTCATCTCCCCAGTCACCAATCACCAATCACCAATCACCAATCACCAATCCTTAATCCTTAATCCTTGTTACTTTTGAGTTCACTAATAATTGGTTTATTGGCAATTTCATCTAAACCACCAGATTGTAAATATTTAACCCAAATATTATTCCAATTATCTGATTTTTTTGCTGCTATCAAAATATCTAGAGCATCATACCAAATTCCCTTTTGTGCATACCAAGCAGCCCTTTCTAACATAGTTTTTTCTGGTAATTGAGAATCAATAAATTGAGATTCATCAACAGGCTTAATCCAAGCAGCAACAACAGGATCGTTAGGATTTGGTCTTGTACCGCAAACTAATATTACTGCCCATCGATAGTTTTTGCCAATTTCTAAAGCAGGAGCATCATCTGATAATTTAATCCCCATAATTCCAGCTTTTCCTGATAAATTAATAGACTGTTGCCAATGAGGATTAATCCCTTCTTCTTGAATACTCAAAATTGCTTGCTTTGCTGAAGTTTGAGGTAAATAAACCCAAAAAGTAGGGCGATCGCTTACTGTTAACCCATAGTTGCTATCAGGTACAACAGCAGTCAACTTCAGGCGATCGCTTGTATGCTTCTGTTGTTCAGTCACAAACCAATCTTGAAAACACTGTTTATTTTGGCGCGAAGCTGCACCCTCTGTATTTTCTGGTCTTTCTTCTTCTGGCGGTGGTTGAAATAGAACAATAGTATTGATTTTAGCAGTTGCTACTGATGTTAATAAAAAACTCAATCCAGTTACAAAACTAATCAAAGCTAAATTGTTGTTTAATATTTTAAGATATGTATCTTTTTCCAAGAGCTTCATTTTTTGTCCTCCAACTTCAAATAGTGGATTAGCATAAATCAGTCAACCTTAATACTCTTTGGATAAGCCTATTTATTAATTGGTATGGATGGGAAAAGGTTAATGGTTAAAGGGAAAAGGAACTTTAATTCAACTAAAATATCCCTTGTGCGACCAGCTTTTGCTGTTGCGCTACCGCGCACCGCGTTTTTGAGCATTAAAAAGTTAAAAAATCCATGCTTTGGTAACTTTGCACTCCATTAAAGTTTCTTCCACGTATAATTTGGGTTTATTAATTATTGTGCAATTACCCTTGATAAAGTAAAAGGGGAAAAGTTCAGGTATTTTTTCAGGTATTTTGGGAAGGGTTTATTTAATAGATCGATTTTGTTGTGTAGCAACCTGTATGCAGGTCGCTACTTCCAGCCCTATTCCCGATTTTCACTATGTAATTTATTCTACATTAAACGTAGTTGAGAGCCTATGGTTTTTAACCATAGGATGAAAACAAGGAAGGGATTTTAATCCCACGTATGGAATTATTTATGCTGAGCGTTGAGTTTCAATATAGCGTTTGACAACATCTGTACTAACTTGACCTGTTGACCCCACAAAATAACTAGGACTCCACAAACAAGGTAGTTTTTTCAGGTCGGGAAATTCCTGTCTTAAGTATCTCGATGCACGACCTTTAACCCATTTTATTATTTGAGAAGGGCTTTCATGAGTTGGAGCATTAATAAACATATGGACGTGGTCAGGCATAATTTCTAATGCTATTAGCTTCCATCCATGCTCTTTGACCACTTCAAATATTATTTCTTGCAGCCTTTTAGCCACCCCATCAACTAAAACTGCTTTTCTTCTTTTCGGGCAAAAAACAAAGTGATAATTCAGCGACGAAACCGAGCCTTTCTCATGCCTGTACTCGTAATCCTTTTTTAATAATTTAGCCATCAAAATTTATATTTTTAAATAGTCTTTACGACTATAATAATATACATGAGCTATCAATACAGAACCCAAAAAATACTCCTTTCTGGCAAGATTGATGATGAGACCGAATCTTGTTTACTTTGGTTAGCCCATCAATCAAACAGCCTCTATAACTCAGCATTGTTTGCAGTTCGCCAAGCTCATTTTGATCTTTGCGAAACTCGGACTTTTTTTGACCAAAATGATATGTATCGGATTGCTTTTAAAGACCGATATGTCAAAGCTAGTTATGCTCAACTATGTAAAGACTTTAAGAGTAATAAGCACTATATAGGATTGGGAGGACAGCAAGGCCAACAATGTTTAAAGTCTGTAGTTGAGGGAGTAACCAGTTATAACAAACTGCTGAAAAAATATTGGCAGGGGGAGATTAAAGATAAGCCCTGTATTCCCAAATATAGGAAATCTAGAGGACTTTATCAGGTAGCTTTTCCCTCTCAAGCTGTCACTTATGACGAATACGAAGGAACTTGCAAACTAGCTATTAGTAAGGAGTGCAAGCCAGAATTAGTTAATAAAGAATTAACTATTCCTGGTGGTTATGGCTTTACCTCTGAACAATTAGCCGAAGTTAGAATTGTTCCTGCTTGTGGTCAATTATGGGCAGAATATGTTTATAAGACTGAGAGCAAAACGGCTCTTAGATTAGATTATTCTCAAGCTGTTGGGATAGATCCAGGGGTTACAAACTGGTTATCTGTAACCAGTAACAAAGGTAAAAGTTTTATTGTTTGTGGCAAAAAGATTAAGTCAATTAATCAAAGGTACAACAAAAAAGTAGCTCAGTACAAAAAAGGAAAATCTGAATTTTATTGGGATAGATATTTAGACAAAATAACTCATAAGCGGAATTGTCAAATTAAAGACCTGGTTAACAAGGCTGCTCGATTTATAATCAATTATTGCGCTATACATGGCATTGGCAATATTGTTTTTGGTTGGGGACAAGGTGTTAAAAATGAGTCTAAACTTGGCAGAGTCAATAATCAAAATTTTGTACAAATCCCAACCGCTAGACTCAAAAATAGAATTAAAGAATTAGCGGAATCAGTAGGTATTGTATTTACAGAAACCGAAGAGGCGTACACTTCAAAGAGTAGTTTTCTCGATGGAGATCTTCTACCTAAATACGGTGAAAAACCCGCACAGTGGAGACTTTCAGGAAGCAGAATTACTAGGGGTACTTATAAAACCGCCACTGGGAAAATTATTTCCTGCGATGCTCAAGCAGCAGCAAATATTATGCGTAAAGTAGCGACACAGCTAGGGATATCTCTAGCCGAGGTCGGTAGGGAAGCCTTGATACTTCCCAAGCGATACGATTTAACTTGCATGAGCAAATCTTATCGCAAACGGAGCGAAGAGGTACTTTTAGTACCCGTAGCGACATCCGTTTAGAATCCTGCGTTTTCAAACGTAGGAGATATCAAACATCTACTTATTTGCATAATTCCGATGCTTAATCCTTATATATAGCTTGAAACATCAAAGTCAATGTTGATCGGCTTATGACTTTTAGCTTGGAGTGAAGCGACCAATGAAAACACCACAAATAAAACCCCATTTTCGCCTCGAAATAATTGAACCCGAACAGGTCAATCTATTAGCGGAAAACAGAATCCATGCCCTCAGTGGCGAAATGTACTGCCAAATTGTTCCTCTCCTAGATGGCAACCATACCATTGATCAGATTCTCAGCACACTAGAAGGACAGGTATTATTAGAACATATAAACTATGAGATGAAAAGCCTAGAAGATAAAGACTACCTGAGTGAAACTGTACCCGAACTCACTTCAGAAGCATCTGGGTTTTGGAGTTTAATGAATGTACAACCTCAAGATGAGGATCTGCAACCAGAACTAAGTAAAATTAACCAAATTGCTCTAAAAGCTAACCAAGGTTCAGGTAATTCTGCTCCAGATACGCCAGAAAAGCCGAATCCACCTCGAAAGGGTTAGTAATTATACGAAATCCGATTACCAAAACCCTTGTTATTCTTAACTTTTGAATGCGCGACTTTTGAATGCGCGACTTTTGACTTTGAACTAAGTCTCTTGTTACTTTTGAGAAATGGTATTAGACCTCTTGCACCCACTCCCCTAAAACTTGGGGAGTGTTGCAATAAGAGGGATTAGTGGTAAGAGGTAAGAGTTGGCTTAACTTAAGTGATACAGAACCTTATAGATCTATATAATTGGAAAAAATTACTTGAGAAGCATCTTCATGAAACCTTGGTGTGAGCTACTTGTAGGATTATTTCTGGGAACTGTGATCGCAGTCCCAGTCAAGGCACAAATAACTCCCGATGGCACTACCAATACAAGTTTAACACCTACGGATAATGGTATCAGAATTGATGGAGGCGACCAGCGAAGCTGTTGCCTTGGGCATCGCGTTGGATATAATCTTTTTCATAGTTTTCGAGAGTTTTCTGTAATCAATGGCACAGAAGCGTTCTTTAATAATGGCAGCGACATCGTTAATATCTTTTCTCGGGTTACAGGAGGAGATGTTTCTCGTATTGATGGTTTGATTCGAGCCAACGGTAAAGCTAATTTATACTTGATTAATCCTGCGGGAATTATTTTTGGGGAAAATGCCTCTCTTAATATCGGTGGTTCTTTTTTAGGTAGTACAGCTAATAGTATTGTCTTTCCTGAAGGGGAATTTTTGGCAACAGATGGAGATCATCCCCCAATACTTACAATTAATATGCCGATTGGCTTAACTTTTGGCAATAATCCCGGTGAAATTGCTGTTAATGCCAGTAATCTCCAAGTAAATAATGGAGAAGCTTTTGTACTCTTAGGTGGTAATGTCAGTATTGCTGGAGCAGAAATAACAGCACCAGGAGCAAGAATTGAATTAGGTGGAGTAGCAGAATTTGGACAAGTTAGTTTTAATCTACAACAGTCAGGGGAAGATTTTGGTATTGATTCAATAAGCTTTCCAGAAGGAGTAGCTAGAGCAGATGTTACTTTGACTAATGGTGTTGAGGTGAATGTAAGAGCAGCAGGGGGCGGTAGTATCAGTGTCAATGGTCGTAATATTAAAATTTCTGGGGGAGAATTAGGGGGAAGTAGTTTAATAGCAGGAATAGCCTCAGAATCACGCTCGACAGAAGCTGTTGCAGGAGATATTACCCTCAATGCCACCAATGATATTACTGTGAGTCAAGGAAGTCGCATTTTCAATCGGGTAGAAGAATCAGGAGTAGGCAACTCTGGTGGGATTAATATTACTACTACTAACCTGTTTTTGACAGAGGGAAGTGTAGTAAATGCCAGTATTTTTGGAGAAGGAAATGGGGGGACAATTAACATTAATGCTTCAGGTACTATTTCAGCAGATAAGGTAGATCAAGATGGATTGGGCAGTGGCATTTTTAGTCAGGTAGGAGAAAGAGGAGTAGGCAACTCTGGTGGGATTAATATTACTACTACTAAGTTATTCCTGAGACAGGGAGGTCAAGTAACTGCCAGTACTTTTGGAGATGGAAATGCCGGAGCTATCACCATCAAAGCTTCCGATACCATCTCAGCAGATGGGGCAGACCAACATGGATCTAACAGTGGCATTTTTAGTCAGGTAGGAGAAAGAGGAATGGGCAACTCTGGTGGGATTAATATTACTACTACTAAGTTGTCTTTAACACAGGGAGGTAGAGTAAGTGCCAGTACTTTTGGAGATGAAAATGCTGGAGCTATTACCATCAAAGCTTTCGATACCATCTCAGCAGATGGGGAAGACCAAGATGGAGGAGCTAACAGTGGCATTTTTAGTCAGGTAGGAGAAAGAGGAATGGGCAACTCTGGTGGGATTAATATTACTACTACTAAGTTATTCCTGAGACAGGGAGGTAGAGTAAGTGCCAGTACTTTTGGAGATGGAAATTCTGGAGCTATTACCATCAAAGCTTTCGATACCATCTCAGCAGATGGGGAAGACCAAGATGGAGGAGCTAACAGTGGCATTTTTAGTCAGGTAAGAAACACAGGAATGGGCAACTCTGGTGGGATTAATATTACTACTACTAAGTTATTCCTGAGACAGGGAGGTCAAGTAACTGCCAGTACTTTTGGAGATGGAAATGCCGGAACTATTAGCATCCAAGCTTTTGATACCATCTCAGCAGATGGGGAAGACCAAGATGGATTTAACAGTGGCATTTTCAGTACAGTAGAGAAAAAAGCAATAGGCACTGGAGGGGGGATAGATATTACTACTGCTAAGTTACTCCTGAGACAGGGAGGTCAAGTAACTGCCAGTACTTTTGGAGATGGAAATGCTGGAACTATTACCATCAAAGCTTCTGATACCATCTCAGCAGATGGGGCAGACCAAGATGGATTTAACAGTGGTATTTTCAGTACAGTAGAAGAATTTGGAAAAGGAAATGCCAATGATATTAAGATCTATACTAATAACCTATATCTCACTAATGACGCAGAAATATCAGTAGAGAGTTTAGGACAAGGAAATGCAGATAATCTTTATATTCAAGCCAACTCTTTAGCCTTGTCAACAGGAGCAGCCTTGTCAGCATCAACCCCTGTGGGTATTGGTGGCAATATTACTCTGCAAATTGCTGATAATTTAACCATTAGAGATAACAGTACTATTTCAGCAGAAGCATTAGAAGATGCTGATGGTGGTAACATCACTATTGATGCTGATTTTGTCATTGCTTTCCCCAACCAAAACAACGATATTATTGCTCGTGCAGCAGAAGGAATAGGGGGAGAGATTAATATTACTACTAACGGAATTTTTGGCATCGAGGAGCGGAACTCTCAACCACCAAACAATACTAATGATCTTGATGCTAGTTCTGATATCGGTCTAGATGGAGAAGTTCTCATCAATCAACCTGATGTTAATCCCACAGAAGCATTAGAAGAGTTACCCTCAGATGTTGTGGATGTCACCAGATTAGTGGCTCAAAATCTCTGTCAACAAGGAAAAGGAAGTGAATTTATCGTCACAGGAAAGGGCGGTAAAGCTCCTAGTCCCAGTCAAGTTAGGAATGGAGAGATTAGTGAAATAGATTTGGTTGAACCAGCCCCAACCTCACCCCCAACCCCTCTCCTACCAGAGAGGGGAGCTTTAGATCATGACTCACAACAGATTATTG